>JAGCZA010000112.1 GCA_017960525.1 Prevotella sp. | reverse complement strand
GTGGCATCACCATCGACGAGGGTGCACTCATAGGTCACAACGTCGTGCTGGCAACCATTAATCACGACCTTGACCCTGCCAAGCGTCAGAGTATGTCGTATGCTCCCATACACATCGGCAAAAACGAATGGATTGGAGCCAATGCCACCGTTCTTTCTGGAGTAACCATCGGCGATGGAGCCGTAGTAGCTGCTGGGGCTGTGGTGACAAAGGACGTTGAACCGAATACCATTGTTGGTGGCGTTCCTGCCAAGGTAATAAAAAAGATAGAGATAAAAGACAGATAAATCGGAATAAACGCAAATCATTTTATCAGCAAAACTGATAAACTTTATCAGCAAAACTGATAGGGATATAGAGAATTGATTAGTATCTTTGCAAACGATTTATAAACATCTAAACAAAAAGGTATGAAAACAATTTATGAATGTTCGCAAAGTAAATCGGTGAAGTGGATTACCGCCATTTTCATCTTGGCTATGGTTCTCGGCGTATTAACCGAAATGTACTATGTCTCTAAGGGAATGGATGTTACAGGAGCTATTATTGTATCTGCAACCCTAATTGCTGTTTGTCTCTCGTGCTTCCTCATCTTTCCGATGTATATCATCGCTGATGATGAGGGGATAGGTATTCGCACTCTACTTCGAACTATACGAATCCCTTACGAAAACATAGACCATATAGAGCGAGTTAGTGAGGATAAGCCACTATTAGGCGCCACCAATACAATCCGTCTGTTAGGTGTGGGAGGCGTATTTGGATATATTGGCTGGTTCCGTACAAAAGGAATTGGCACATATCGTTCTTATGTTACAAATGCAAAGAAGTCATTCCTTATTTATCGCATTAAGGGTATGCCTATAGCAATCAGTGTAAACGAACCAGATGAGTTTATGCCCTATTATCTGAAAGGAGGTGCAAAATGAATATGCTGTATGATTTCTCTTCCGCACTTTTGCAAGCCCGGCAGCGAAAAGGTGTAACACAAGAACAGATTGCTTTTTCTCTGGACATATCGCAGGCTACATACAATGCTTGGGAATGCGGACACCGCCTTTGTCCTTACAAGCATATCGTTGCACTCATCAGTTATTTTGACGATGAACAGTTTACCCGCAGTATGCTTCGAATTCTCCTGTCTTTACAGCATAATATGGCAGGACTGAATAAGAAGACAACAGCAGAGTTGAAAACCTACTATATGAAACTTATTGCTGTTCTTGCGGATGAATGTACCGAATGGTTAAAGACATTGGAGAAATAGATAGACTATTTCCAATTTAACTAACTGACACAAATATGGATTTCAAAAATAAAGTAGTCGTCATAACAGGTGGTGCGCAAGGTATCGATGGCGGCATGACCAGACAGATGATATATCATGGTGATAATGGTTGGACTTTGGGAGTAAAAACTGATAAAGACTAAAACAGACCTCCCGCCCCTTTTTCGTGACGATTTGTTAATTTTTCGGGGGGAAAGGGATTAATCTGCGGAAAGTTTTGTATCTTTGTCGCCGTAAACGATAAAACGAAACATTATGCCAGAGATTTGCCACTTCTACGGATTGAAATGGGTCACAGCCGCCCGCACGCTTGACGGCTACCGGCTGCACCTGACCTTCAACGACGGCAGCGAGCGCATCTTCGACTGCCTGCCGCTCATCGAGAAGTACCAACTCTTTGCCCCGCTGCGCGACAAGGCCGTGTTCGACCGCTTCGACCTTGACGGCTGGACGGTCTGCTGGCTCGACGGCACCATTGACATCGCCCCTGAGCATCTTTACGAGCTGGGCGTGGCGGCGTAAGTGTTTTACAAACGAAAACGACAACGAACAATGAGCGGATAGACCGACGGATATAGAACGACATAAGAAGCGTTGACTTTTTGATTCTTGATTCAGAAATTTCGCCAAAATTAAACGTCCAAGATGATAAAGGTTGATGCTCGCGTTAAGGCGCGGGCTGATACTTTATCTGGACGAACGGCGTTTGGC
Source organism: Prevotella sp. (assembly GCA_017960525.1). Lineage (GTDB taxonomy): Bacteria > Bacteroidota > Bacteroidia > Bacteroidales > Bacteroidaceae > Prevotella. The sequence continues at coordinate 11,668 of JAGCZA010000112.1, read as the reverse complement.
GATGCCTCTGAATCGGATGCGGAATCAGACTCGCGCCGATTTTATGCCCTGCGATTAGGAAAGTTTAACGCGCTCGGACGTCATATTTCCGCGTGAACGGCGTATATAATAATAGTAAGGACAAATAAAGTAAAACGAAAAGAACAAATGAACAAGAAACTTATCATCACCGCACTGCTCGCCCTCGTCGCTCTCTCGGGGCATAGTCAGACTACAGACACTTTAAGCATCGGAATGGAAATGAAACTCCAGAACGTCATAAGTACGAATGTATTTATGATGCACAAAGAGACAACACCGATGAAAGGATTGCCAGCGGACACGGCTTCATTCCATCTTTATGAAATGAGCGGCATCCTTTGTGCCTTGGGAAAGACCGATAAAGAGAGTACCTATTTCGTATCTTTAGACCTCAACGGCGATAAAGATTTTACGAACGACTACCGATATAGCTTCACCCGACAGCAGGTGGAGGATGCTCGTAATTTCACTCCACAGCGTTACGCCAACATTTGGGTTTCGCCCGACATATCCATCAACGGTGTTGCGAGGGGAAACAGAACCTATACGATCCCTCATCCCTTCGAAGGCTTCTGCCCGATGCTGAGTGTACACGATTTCTGCTCAGGTAAATTCATATATAACGAGAAAACCTATTACATCTGTTCTGCATACGACAGAGATGAGTTTGCTATCATTGATTCAATGCCGTCTAACAGTGATTTACTGGCAAGATACCTTTTAGACGAAAAATTGTTGACGAAAGTCCAGTTCCCAGTGATGCGCGATAGCCTTATATTTCAATTCCTCGACCTGAATTATGCCAATCAGCAGTGCCGTGTCAGCATAACTCCGCTCACAGAAGCCACCCAGCCCGTCTTTCCCTTTGTCGGATTCCGCGCCCCTGCCTTTGCAGCGAAGGACTTGAAGGGCAAGACCGTGAAACTTGGCAAGGGCTATACGTTGCTCGACTTCTGGGGTTCGTGGTGCAATCCCTGCATCGCGCTTGTTCCACACCTTGTGGAAATTCATCAGCAATATCCCGAACTGACAATCATCAGCATAGCGAATGAGAGGGACAAGACGACAATGCCAAAACTAAAGAAGCTCATCAGTGAACACAACATGAACTGGACTCACGCCAGCGAGATACTGAACGATTCCACAAACATGGCAAGCAAATACGAAGTTTCGAGCTTCCCGACAACATTCATCCTCGACCCGTCAGGGAACGTCGTATTCCGTGGCACTGGCAGCAGCGATACAGAGAAGTTGAAGAAGAAACTCGAAGAAATCTTTAACGACAGATAGCATGGTGAACAAGAAACTTATCATCACAGCACTACTTATCTTCGTCGCCGTTGCTGTTCTGGGGCAGAGATTCACTTGGAGAATAGAAGGTGCTGTGGCAAATGCCATGCCAACCGATACACTGATTGTTGTCAATGCCGAGAAGCGAAGCACGATAACTACCCTGCATATAAAAGACGGCAGCATCATTCCTGTAAGCGGGACGCTTGACGAACCAGCAGTTTGCCGCATAGCCAAGAAAGGCAGACAGAAGTGGATGGGGGAATTCATTTTGGAGAGTGGGACAATCAATCTCGACATTGATTTGGGCATAGAACGCATAAAGCACTTCGGCGGCACACCGATGAATGACGAATATGCTAACATGTTTACCATACAGCCCCAGGACACAGACATGAACTCATTCCACAAGCGTATGTACGAAACCATTACCCGTGTTGTCGCCCTTCATCCCGACTACGCCATCTCAGCAGATCTTGTTGAACGCTTCCAAACGATGTTCAAGCCCTCCGAAATGATAAAGTTAATAGAAAAACTGTCCCCCGACCTTCAAGCAACCCCCAAGATGGAAAGGCTGAAAGAAAACCTAACTTTGGGACTGGACACCGAGGAGGGAAATATGTTTAAGGAACTCACGGGGAAAAATCCGAAGGGCGAAGCTATAGCCCTTTCAGAATTTGTCGGGAAGGGTAGCTATGTGCTTGCAGACTTCTGGGCATCATGGTGCGTGCCATGTTTAGATGAAATCCCTTCTGTTATTTCACTTTACGATAAATACAAAGATAAAGGATTGAAAGTAATAGGGGTTACGGTAAGAGATGCACCAGAAAAATCAGAGAGCATCGTGCAGAAGTTGGCCATCCCATTCCCTCAAATCTACGAATCAAAACCATTGAGTATTTATGGGGTAAACGCGATACCCCACACTATTCTCTTCGCCCCCGATGGTACCATCCTCGCCCGTGGGTTGCGCGGTGATGAATTAGGGAAGAAACTGAAAGAGATTTTCGGTGAATAGCCTACGATTCATTCTATTTCCTATTAAGGGATGTTCTATAAATTGTATTTAATAATAATCACATTATTTTATTAAGTTGTATTTGCAAAATTTGAGATTATTTATAAATCAAATTTAATAAACTTCAAATATTTGCAATATTTTTCACACTTTTTTATCATAAACTATGATTTTTTACTTTTTTTCATTATCTTTTTGCCGTTTTCAGAAAAATGTGTATCTTTGCAAGCTGTAAGCATCAACGACGGAAATACATAATGATGAGCAAACTTACACGAATGATGGGCACGGCCCTGCTGTGCCTCACAACATTAACAACTATGGGAACGACAAAGACGGTGAAACTGCGCATAGTGGAAACCAGTGATGTGCATGGATGCTTCTTTCCTTACGACTATGTGGAGAAGCGTCCGCTGAAGGGCACGCTGGCGCGTGTGAGCACCTATGTGCAGAGATTACGCGGGCAGTATGGCAAGAACCTGTTGCTCTTGGAGAACGGCGACATCCTGCAGGGGCAGCCCACGTGCTACTGGACGAACTATGTGGCCAGTGACGAGGAGAACATTGCGGCCTCGGTGGTGAACTACTTGAAATACGACGCGCAGGCTTTCGGCAACCACGATGTGGAGACCGGCCACGCCGTCTATGACAAGTGGGTGCGCGAGGTGAACTGCCCTGTGCTGGGTGCGAACATCGTGGACAAGGCCACGGGCCAGCCCTATGTGAAACCCTACGCCATCTTCTACCGCGACGGCGTGAAGATTGCCGTCCTCGGCCTGCTCACGCCCACCATTGCCTGTTGGCTGAACGAGAGCCTTTGGCAAGGGCTGGAGTTTCGCGATATGGTGGAGAGTGCCCGCCAATGGATGCGCCACCTGAAGGAGGTGGAACAGCCCGACCTCATCATCGGCCTTTTCCATAGCGGCAAGGATGGTGGCATCGTGATGGACAACGGATTGGAAGAGGACGCCACCGCCCGTGTAGCCCGTGAGGTGCCGGGCTTCGACATCATCTTCTACGGCCACGACCACATCCAGCACAACGAGCGCCTGGGCAACGATGTGCTGACGCTGAACCCGTCGTGCTGGGCGCTGAATGTGGCCGACGCCGAAGTCACGCTCACCTACAACGACGGTCGCCTGGTGAAGAAAGACATCAGCGGCAATGTCGTCAGCGTGCGCAACGAGGCTGTTGACGAGCGGATGGTGAGCCACTTCCGCCCCCAGACGGACAGGATTGAGGCCTACGTGAACCGCCGCATCGGACGGTTCGAGACTGGCGCCTCCACCCGCGACTCTTACTTTGGCTCTTCGGCCTTCACCGACTTCATCCACAACATCCAGTTGCAAATCTCAGGTGCCGACATCTCGTTCAACGCGCCCCTCTCTTTCGACAGCCGCATAGAGCCAGGCGACGTCACCGTGGCCGATATGTTCAAACTCTACCGCTTTGAGAACCAATACTATGTGTTGCGCATGAGGGGCAAGGAGGTGCGCGGATTCCTGGAGGAGAGTTACGACCGCTGGGTGGACACCATGCGCGGCCCTGAAGACCATCTGCTGCTGCTCAACGACGAGTCGCAGGGCGACCAGCAGCGCATGGGCTTCCGCAACTACACCTTCAACTTCGACTCTGCCGCCGGCATCGTCTACGTGGTCGATGTCAGCAAGCCCAAAGGTCAGAAGGTGCGCATCACCAGCATGGCCGACGGCACACCTTTCGACGAAAACCGAGAATATAAGGTGGTGATGAACAGTTATCGTGGCAACGGCGGCGGCGACCTGCTCACCAAGGGCGCAGGCATCGCCAAGGCCGACATTGACGCCCGCATTGTCTACCAGTCGCCCCTTGACCTCCGCCACTATATTATGAAGGAGATTGAGCGTATGGGCAACGTGCGGCCAGAACCCAACAACAACTGGCGCTTCATTCCCGAAGAATGGACTGTTCCAGCCGCCAAGCGCGACCGCCGCCTCATCTTCGGAGAATGAAAAATGAAAAAGTGTGGCACACTTTTGGCCATTTCGCATAATTGTTGTACTTTTGCACGCAGAATCTTATTATAGCGATGATTACACAGGAACAACTGAAAGATATTCTGGACCGCACAGAGAAACTCAAGCGCTATCTCCGCATTGACGAGCGACAGGTGGAACTGGAGGAGGAACAACTGCGAACGCAGGCCCCCGACTTCTGGGAAGACCCCAAGCGGGCCGAGGAACAGATGAAGAAGGTGCGCGGCATCAAGAAATGGATTGACGGCTACAACGACGTGCGCCTGAAAGCCGATGAGTTGCAGTTGGCCTTCGACTTCTTCAAGGACGAAATGGTGACCGAGCAGGAAGTGGATGCCGACTATGCCCAGGCCCTGCAGGCCATTGAGGAACTGGAGTTGATGAACATGCTGCGGCAGAAGGAAGACCCGATGGACTGCGTGCTGAAGATAAACAGCGGCGCAGGCGGAACTGAGGCACAGGACTGGGCGCAGATGCTTATGCGTATGTATATGCGCTGGGCCGAGGCTCACGGCCACAAGGTTTCCATCAGCAGCCTGCTCGATGGCGACGAGGCCGGCATCAAGAGCGTCACTATGCAGATAGAGGGCGGCGAGTATGCCTACGGTTTCCTGAAGAGCGAGAACGGCGTCCACCGATTGGTGCGCGTCAGTCCCTTCAATGCCCAAGGCAAGCGTATGACGTCGTTTGCCAGCGTTTTCGTCTCGCCGCTTGTCGACGACACCATCGAGGTCTACGTCGACCCTGCCAAACTCTCGTGGGACACCTTCCGCAGCAGCGGAGCCGGTGGCCAGAACGTGAACAAGGTGGAGAGCGGTGTGCGCCTGCGCTATTGGTACACCGACCCCGACACAGGCGAGGAAGAGGAAATCCTCATTGAGAACACGGAGACACGCGACCAGCCCAAGAACAAGGAGCGGGCCATGAAACTGCTCAAGAGCCAACTCTACGACCGCGCCCTGAAGAAGCGCATGGAGGCACAGGCAAAGATTGAGGCCGGGAAGAAGAAGATTGAGTGGGGCAGCCAGATACGCAGTTATGTCTTCGACGACAAGCGCGTGAAAGACCATCGCACCAACTACGAGACCCGTGACGTCGACGGGGTGATGAACGGCAAACTCGACGGTTTCATCAAAGCCTACCTGATGGAGTTCCCCACCGACGAGACTGATTAGAGTTGAGAGTTTAGAGATTAGTGTTTAGAGATTAGAGATAAAACTACGATGAAGAAATGGACCATCGATGACGCCCGCGAACTGTACAACATCAACGGTTGGGGCACCAGTTACTTCGGTATCAACGACAAAGGGAACGTCTACGTGACCCCCTGCAAAGACACAGCGCAGATAGACCTGCGTGAGGTGATGGACGAGTTGCAGTTGCGCGACGTGACTGCCCCCGTGCTGCTGCGCTTCCCCGACATTCTCGACAACCGCATCGAGAAGACGTGGAGTTGTTTCCGCAAGGCTGCCGAGGAGTACGAATACAAGGGCGAGAACTACGTGGTCTACCCCATCAAGGTGAACCAGATGCAGCCCGTGGTAGAGGAAATCATCAGTCACGGCCGCAAGTTCAACCTCGGTTTGGAGGCCGGCTCGAAGCCCGAACTGCACGCCGTCATCGCCATGCAATGTCAGAGCGACAGCATCATCGTGTGCAACGGCTACAAGGACCAGTCGTACATAGAACTGGCTTTGCTGGCACAAAAGATGGGCAAGCACATCTTTATCGTGGTGGAGAAGATGAACGAACTGGACATCATTGCCCGCGTGGCCAAGAAACTTGACGTGCGCCCGAACATCGGCATCCGCATCAAACTGGCCAGCAGCGGCGCCGGCAAATGGGAGGAAAGCGGTGGCGACGCCTCGAAGTTCGGACTGACCAGCGCCGAACTGCTCGAAGCCTTGGAAACGCTCGACAAGCGCGGCCTGCGCGACTGCCTGCGCCTCATCCACTTCCACATTGGCAGCCAGATTACCAAAATACGCCGCATACAGACAGCCCTCCGCGAGGCATCACAGTTCTATGTGCAACTGCACAAGATGGGCTACAACGTGGACTTCGTGGACTGCGGCGGCGGTCTGGGCGTCGACTACGACGGCACCCGCTCACCATCCTCCGAAAGTTCCGTCAACTACTCCATTCAGGAGTACGTGAACGACTGTATCTACACCTTTGTCGAGGCATCAAACAAGAACGAAATTCCCCACCCCAACATCATCACCGAGAGCGGCCGCTCATTGGCTGCCCACCACAGCGTGCTCGTCATCGACGTGCTGGAAACGGCTTCGCTGCCCGAAATGCCCGAAGAGTTCGAGCCAGACGAGAACAGCCACCAGTTGGTGAAGGACCTTTACGAGATATGGGACAACTTGTCGCCACGCAACGTGCTGGAAGACTGGCACGACGCCGAACAGATACGCGAGGAGGTGCTTGACCTCTTCAGTCACGGCATCGTGGACTTGAAGACACGCGCTGAGATTGAGGCTATGTACTGGAGTGTATGCCACGAGATTCACGCTCTGGCAAAGGGTCTGAAGCACGTGCCCGAAGAACTGATGAAGATTGACAAACTGCTGGCCGACAAGTATTTCTGCAACTTCTCGCTGTTCCAGAGCCTCTCCGACTCGTGGGCCATCGACCAGGTATTCCCCATTATGCCCATCCAGCGACTCGACGAGCGGCCCACGCGCAACGCCACCATCCAGGACATCACTTGCGACAGCGACGGCAAGATAGCCAACTTCACCACCAACCGCCACAACAGCCACTCACTGCCTGTGCACGCGCTGAAGAAGAACGAGGACTACTATTTGGGCGTATTCCTGGTGGGAGCCTACCAAGAGATATTGGGCGATATGCACAATCTCTTCGGCGACACCACCGCCGTCCACATCAGCGTGAAGGACGGCCAGTACCACATCGACCAAATCATCGACGGCGAGACCGTAGAAGAGGTGCTGGAGTACGTGCAGTACAACCCCAAGAAACTGGTGCGCCAGTTGGAGATGTGGGTGACGAAGAGCGTCAAGCAGGGCAAGATTTCGCTGGAGGAAGGCAAGGAATTCCTCTCCAACTACCGCTCCGGCCTCTACGGCTACACCTACTTGGAGTAAACCACCTTTCGCCCGTCGGCGGTGATGTAGATGCCACGGGCGGGACGAGCCACACGAAGGCCCTGCAGCGTATAGACTGCGGGGCTTTTCCTTTGTGCCGTAGCGACGGCAGGCGCGATGGCCGTCACCTCACTTTGCGGGTGGTAGAGAGCCAGCGAGCGATAGACATAGAAGTCCTTGTTGCCCTTCAAGTCCATCGAAAGTCCTTCATCGACATCGTCGCAACGGGCAAACAGCACCAGCGAGTCGGCAGCCTCGTAGACCGTGGCCCCCTCGGCTCCTTGCACGCAGGCCATCTGCATCACGCCGCCCAGTTCAGGGGCATCGGCAGAGACGGTAAAGTCGTTGTTGGTATTCATACCAAAGCCCGGGAAGTAGAAATAGTAGTTGGAGGCCGCGCTGCTGAACGTCAGGCCGTCATAGAGGGTGGTTATCACCTTGCCGCTGGCTTTCGAGCGGTACCACTCCAACTTGCCGTTGCCGCTGAATCCTTTCATTTCGCTGGTCGACTTCAGTTTGTCCCATCCGCCGTCGGGGCCTTCGGTATCGGTGAAGTCGATGAAACGCTCCATATCGTAGGCACCATAGGCCGGCAGGTAGGCATAGTGGGTGGAGCCGTCTTCTTTGGAAGCCTCGACAACAACACCGCCAGGCACCTGGCCTTTGACAGTAACCAGTATGGTGCCATTCGCGGTATGTTCAATGTCATAGTCGGTGAACGCACGGCCGTCCATATCCTTCAAGGCGATTGCAGAACTGGCCAACGACTCTCCCCCTTTATAATAAAGGTGGAACTGCGGGTAATAGCAGTTGCCCAGGCTTACCATCGCGTACATATCCGCCTTGATGGCCGCCTCCTGCGTGGCCAGCGGAATGAGCGTCACCTTCGAGTTCAGGCCCGAGGGCACCAGTTCCCATCCATCATAACTGGCCGTGCTAATGTTCGACATATTGATGTCCTCGAAGATGCGCCACACCGTGCCGTCGATGTCCATCTGGCGGATGCGGTTGGCAGGCAAGTTGGTCACCTCGATGCGCAGCCTGTTCTCACCTTCGCGCACAGCCCCTTGGCAGTCAATTTCAAAGGGAGCGGCCCAGGCACAGCCCAAATAGACGTCGTTGAGCGTGACGCAGGCACTCTCCCTGACGTCGCCAAGGTTCAGGCGGAAGCCAGCCGAAGCCGTCTTGAACTGCTGTGGGGTAATATAGAAAGTTGTCTCATAGATGCCTGTTCCCATAAAGGTTGCCGCCTGCTCGTTCAGCGTTTCCCACGTCTGCAAGCGCTCCAACTGGTAGGGAGTCCAACTGTCGAGCGAAAGCGTCCAAGGGCCATCGATGGCGATGCTGGTCATTTCCAGGACGGGAGCGGCCTCTGACATTCCTTCCAGCGGGGCGTCGTAGGTCTGGAGAATGACCGACTGGCCCGACTTCAGGCTCACCCACACCTTGCCGTCGTCGATGCTGGCGGCACGGATGTCGCCCGTCATTGGGTCGAAGACGGCAACGCTCGTGAACGGCACGGCCAGTGCCGCATAGCCTTCCACGTCGTTAGGAGTCAGATTGGCCACGAAGTAGTGGTGGCCCGTGTCGTTCTGGCGGCGTATGACGCTCAAGCCCATCTCTGTACGCATTGCCTCAGGCGTGGCCGTCAGGGCGGAAAGGGCGGCGGCATCGCGGCCATAGACCACCTGAACGCCCTGTTGCTCCAGCGCGTCGAGATGGACTTTCACGCTGTCGGGCAGGAAGTCGCTGATGGGCACAACGATGGCCTTGTAGCGCGTGCCGACAGCGGTCTGCACCGTCTGGCCGTCGGCGCTGGTGGTCATCAGCAGGCGCTCGCTGATAAAGTCACAGTCCAGTCCCATCTGTTCCAGACGTGTGGCCGTCTGCTCTGCCTCGGCCATCTTGGTGGCCATCGTGTTGATGTCGAAGAGCAGCAGACGGTTCTGGAACGAGCCCGTGTTCTTGTGCATCGCATTGGCAAAGGGGGCATAGACCAGCACGTCGTTGTTGGGCCGGCCCATCTGGAGGAAACTCTGCACGCGCTCAATATATTGCATCATCGAGGGCGCGTCGTGCCAGATGCTGTTGGTGGGACTCATATCGATGGAGGCATAGAACTTCCAGCCCGGCCAGGCGGCCTCGCGGGGCGAATAGGCCGTGCCGTGAAACAGCACGTGGTTCACGCCGGAGGTGAAGAGCAGGTCGAGTTCGGGCTTGACTTGCGACAGCGATGTGCGGAAGTGCTCGGTGAGCCACGTCATCGACTCGCTCGACGTGAGCGGCTTACCCGTGACGTGTGCCGCACTGGAGGCATACTTCAGCGTGGGGCGGCTGCTCAGGGCCTTGTTGTAGAAGCCAACATCGTCGCGCAGGCCCTTGATGCCAAAGGAGTTAAGATAGAAATTCTCCGTCTCGGGGATATCGGCCTCGGCATAGAGGTCGATGATATTGCCGGGCGAGCCGTGGGCCTGGTTGCGTGTGGTGGCCCCGTGACTATGCGCCCATTGGGTCCACTGTCGGGTGAAGTTGTCGCGCAGCATATCGGCGAGCGTCAGCCGGTAGTCGGCCAGCACCTGCTTGGCATTGAGCGTCGGGTGCGGGGTGTTGCCGATGCCCAAGAGCAGGTCGAGGTTGTCCTCCAACTTATAGCCGCGCCGCGCTTCAAACTCTTCGAGCAGGCGTGGCGTCCAGTCGGCCTGGTTGATTTCGTAACTGTCGTTGAAGAACGAGTGCGGCCAGGGAGAACCGCCAGCGGCAAACTTCTGGTCGAACCAGTCGAGGTAGGCGGCAACAGCGTCGTGGTCGAAATAGTCCACCACCAAGCCCTCGCTGCCCGGCGACGGACGTTTCACCTGCATCACTCCGTACTGGTTGTAGGCGGCAATGAGTTTCCACTGGCCTGTGGGAGCCGTCCATTTCAGCGTGCTGCCATCGGCGAGGGCGGTCAGGTTGGTCACCTCGCCCTCGGTGCCTTTCTGCGGGAAGGCCATCACGCATTGCAACAGGCCGTTGCCCGTCGTCAGTTTGACGGTATGCTCTTTGGAGCCGTCGCCGGTGATGTCGAAGGTCTCGCTGACGAGTTTGCTGGCCGACTGCTCACGTTTCACCATCGGGCCTCCCGAAGGCCAGCCCGTGCCCGTGGTCATATCGATGTCGATGCCCAGTCGCGCACCCTCCTGCTGGACATATTGCAGCATTTGGAGCCATTGTTCGCTGAGGAAACTGATGTTTTTCGAGCCATTGCCCTGCACGCCATAGATGGGCGTAATCTCCAGGGTGCCGATGCCCGCCTGCGCCAGTTGTTCCATCTGCCACGTCAGGTTAGCCTCGTCCACAGCAGACCCCATCCACCACCAGCGGCTGCCCGCCTTAGCCTCGCGGCCAGCCTGCGGCCATTGCACCTTCACTTGCGCTGCCACCGGCTGCAAGGTGCAGCCCAAGGCTAACAGCGCGCTCACCATCAAAGTCTTCATCGCTCTCATCGTTTTTTACTGAATTGGGAAGGAAACAATAGTTCCTTTTGATTGACGGCGCAAATTTACAAAAAAAGTGGCGAACTACAAAACAATCCTGCCCATTTCTTGCAAATAGACCAATACCAAGGTTTTAACGAACCAAATATTTACGCCAGTTCGGGATAAGGATTGCTAAAACAGCATGAGTTGTTTAGTGTCTTCGATGTAATATTCCTCCAAAGCCTGTGGTTTGTTGTCAAAGAAGCAGTATGCCGCCAATGCCGAAATCATGTTCATGATAAAATTGTTAACCGACCTGTGCCTTGAGTGTACCAGTTGTGCCGTGTTCTTGAGCATGTCGTTGATGGTCTCGATGATGCATCTCTTTCGCAGCATGATTTTGTCCCACATGGGCATGAGTTTGTTCTTCATGTTCACCTTGATTCCCGTAACCAGGTGTACCCTGTCCTCAAAGAGTGCCTCAAACAGCTTCGGTGAGATGTATCCCCTGTCATTGCAGACAAGGTGCAGCTTGAAACCGTGGCACCAGCCCATCGTCCCCTTCCCATCGGTGGCCAGTCCCCTGAAAACCTTGTTGGCATAGCGGCGCAGATTGAGGCAGACGGGGACCATCGTGGAGTCCACGAAGCTGATGCCCGTACAGCGTCCGAAGGCGGAGAGATTCAGGAAGAACATCATCTGGAAGAACACACGGCTCTGCAACTCCACAAAGCGATTGTAGGACACGGC
>JAGCZA010000111.1 GCA_017960525.1 Prevotella sp. | reverse complement strand
GATGACACGCTGAATGCCAACTACGCCGACATCCTGCGTGGCCAGGCCGAGGCAGCCGAAGCACAGGGGCATTCCGCCACGGCCAACGGCTACTGGCGGCGCTATGCCGACCTGAGCCAGCAACTGGGCGATTCGCTCCTCAGGGGCAAGGCTCACCTCTACGCCGCCCGCTACCATGCCCAGGAGCAACGGCGCGAGATAGAGCAGCAGCGGGCTGGTAAACGCCTTGCCCATACCATCAGCCTTGCCACAGGCATCCTCGCCCTGCTGATTCTTGCCTTTGCCCTGTACGTCTTCCGTCAGTGGCGCATCACCCAGCAGCGCAACCGCATTCTGGCCCGTCAAATTACCGAAGCCGTGGAGTATAGGGAGAAACTGAGGGAGCGTGAAAAGGCAAGGCAGTCCGAGCGAAGCGAAAAGGACGAAGAGCCTGCAGTGCAGCAGCCCGAACCGAACGAAAAGGTCATCATCTCTGACTTCACCCAACTCTCCGACAAACAACTCTATCGCTGCCTGCGCGAACTGATAGAGGACGAGCAATTGTTCCTGTTGTCTGACTTCGAGCGTCAGACGCTCATCGACCGCACGGGTCTCTCAAAGGAGCGTATCGGCACAGCCTTCTCACAGGGCGGCGAGCAGGACGCGAACCGACTCACCACCTACATCCGTGAGTTGCGTCTCGACTATGCCGTCCGTCTGCTGAACGACCAGCCCGACCTTTCCATCGAGCACGTCAGCCAGTCCAGCGGTTTCATCAGTACCGACACCTTCACCCGCAACTTCCGCGCCAAGTTCGGCATGACGCCTACAGCCTACCGCCGCAGCAAGCAGTAGGAACCGTCTGCTTATCGGTCGTTTTCATCCGACCATTTGTCTGAAACCGCCCGATTTTCCATCGTTTCATCCGACGATTTGTCTGAAACCATCCGACCATTTGTCTGTGCTATTGCCGGCACAGGCTTTTTTATGTACTTTTGCAGATAAAATTGATAACACGAAAGTATATGGAAACTTCAACACTGGTGATTCTGATGGCCTGTGCCCTGGTGGTGCTGGCTGTCACTGTGGGCGTACTGGTGCTACGCCTGTTCCACAAGAACAATGAACTGCGAGAGAAGAACGACGCCATCATCCGCGAGATGCAGCGCAACCAGGTGCTCATAGACCGTGCCGTGCAGCAAGGTGTGAAGCGGGCTGCCCTCTTTTCCACCATGCTCGCCGTCGTGCTTGTGATGGCATAAGTAAAGAGAATTAGTAAATGTGAATAATTAAAAGTTTTAGCAAATGAAAAAGATTTTAATGATGGCCGCAGTCGCCATGATGACTGCAATGAGCGCCGTGGCGCAGAAGATTGAGGTGGTGGATGCCGACGGTCACGGCATTCCGCTGGTGAGCGTGTTGACCGAGGACGGAACCCTTATCGGCACCACCGACCTGAGCGGTGCGCTCAGCGACGTGAAGGGCAATGCGAAGGTGGCCCTGACCCACGTGGCCTACAAGCCGCAGATGGTCACCGTGGCCTCGCTCGTCGATGGAAAGGTGACGATGGAAGACTTGGACTACAGCCTCACCGAGGTGGTGGTCAAGCCCAAGCCCTACATCTACGTTGAGGCCCTCTATCGCGTTTATGTCTATCGCAACGACTCGCTCTGCTACTTCATGAGCGGCATCATGCCCAATGCCTACAACGTGCAGAAGAAGAAACTGGAGCACGGCAGTTACTATCAGGCCCGTGCCGAATACTGCGCCAACTGGGGCGCCTCTACCACATGGGGTGCCAGGGCACAGGTGTATCATGCAGGAATGATTACAACCTTTCCTCTTGACGTGATGGAACAGAAGATGAAAGACAGATATTTCGTGTCGACCACGGTGAACAGTCCATCACGCTCCACCTACAGCAACGCAAAGGGTGTCATCGGCTACCTCACCCGCAACAATGGACAGGTGCGCATGACCCTCGATGCGGGCGAGGGGCAGATGTATGCTAACGAGGTGAAGGGCGAGACAAAACTACTGGAAAAACGCCAGGAAAAGGGCTATGAGTACCAGTTCGTCATAGCCTGGAAAGAGAACGAAGAGCGGACTACTGGCATCGAGAACTTCCTGATGGTCTCCAACCACTGGGAGTACAACGACAAGAAGGGTCACGTGAAATTCTTCGTCGAGACCTACGCCACCGACCACTACTACATGGACAAGGAGGAGTGGAAGGCTCGCAAGAAGGCCATCAAGAAGGAGTACGGCGAGTCGATGACCCTCGACCAACTGGCCGAGTACGAGCGCCAGCACCACATCCCCTCCCTCTCGCCCGCCACGCTCCAAGCCATCGGCAAACTGAAGAGCCAGTGGGGAAAGTAAAGTTAATCGATTCAAGTAAAACGCAGAATAATGAAAAAGATTTTAGCAATGGTAGCAGTCGCCATGATGACTGCCATGAGTGCACAGGCGCAGGAGAAAGGTGATTTTGCAATCGGTTTGCGTGGCGGCGCCACACTCACTAAAGTGAAGATTCAAGACTGGGAGATGGATGAGACATCAAGCCGGTTCGGCATCGGTGCCTTCGGGCAGTACAACTTCGCCAACCACTGGCGGGTGGAACTGGAGGGTATCTATCATCCCATGAAGGACCACGCATCAGACGTCACCGCATGCATTAACCTCCACTACCTCATCAATCTGACCAAGGACCACACGTTGAAACTGTATCCCATCCTCGGCTACGGACTGTCCTTCGTGCATAACGAGACCTTCACAGACGGCGGAACGACCATACACGGTGACAACAGCACCGACGGCGGCATCCAGATTGGTATTGGCAACCAGTGCGACCTCACTTTCGCCAAGGGCTGGTTCGTCTCCGGCGAGTACAAGTATCAGCCAGGCATCCTCGGCGACGGTCATGTAGCCATGATAGGTATTGGCTATAGGTTCTAAACAATAAACGTATAGCAAATGAGAAAGATTTTCGTATTGGCCGCAGTCACCCTAATGACTGCCATGAATGGGCTGATGCTGACCTCGTGCAGCAACGATGACAACGACGTCATCACACCGGAAGAGGGAGAGACCGTGGTGCTGAACTGCGTGAAGCCTGACTACCTGCAGGTGGGCGACAAGGTGGCGCTCATCTCGCCCTCCTACTTCACACCGATGGAGAACGTGGAGAAGACGGCCGACGTGCTGCGTTCGTGGGGGCTGGAACCAGTTATTGGGCCCAACGTAGGCAAGGTGGTCGACGGTCGCTATGCTGGTACCGTGGCCGAGCGCGTCAGCGACATCCGCTGGGCACTCAGCGACCCTGCCGTCAAGGCCATCATCTGCAACCGTGGCGGCTATGGCACCAT
>JAGCZA010000110.1 GCA_017960525.1 Prevotella sp. | reverse complement strand
CCCTTGCCAAACAGCCGCTCGGACAAACCGTCGGAGATGACGCAGACGGCCTCCTCCCCTTCTACCTCTTTTTGCGTAAAGGGCCGTCCGCTCACGAAGTCGTAGGCATATATCTTGAAGAAGTCGGCACTGGTTTCGTTGCGGATGGCATCCACATAGTCATCCGTTCCGCGCCCCACAAAGGTATGGCAGCGCCCTAACGTCTTGCCCGTTCCTGCCGCCAACAGCGTGGGCGAGCAGTACTCGATGTTCGGACTCTTCTGAAACCAGTCCTCGTAGGCCTTGGCGCTGAAGGGCGTTTGTCCCATACCGCCATTATCGGCCTCAATACAGATGCCCTCGAAATAGACCGTCCTTGCGCGGTTCGGCTCTGGATAGATGGGCGCCAACTTAATGTAATACACTACGGCCATCACCATCGTAAAGGCAATAGCCAATGCCGTTCCCAAGATGTAAATGCCGGAGAACAGCTTTTCCTCGCGCATCATGGCGAGAGCTTGTCGGAAATATCTCATATCATTCATGCTAATCATTCTTTTGTTACTCATCCCTCAGTGCCTCGGTAATTCTTGTCCTGACAATCTTCGCGGCAGGGATGGCCGTGCCGATGAGGACGGTACATAATATGATAAGGTAGACTACGGCGGAGATAATAAGGAAATGTAGAGGCTTGTCGGCCACCCAAGTGGGGTCGGGCTGCGTGCCGGGCTGGTGGGGGCTGATGCACAGTTCGCCGAGGCCCAGCTTCACGTAGTTGAGGTAGAGCACGCAGGCGATGAACATGCTGACGGTGGCAAGCACCCAGCCCTCAGCAAGGAACATGCTCATGATGCGCCGCTTGGTGGCACCGAAGGCTCGCATGATACCCGACTCCTCCGTGCGCCGCTTGGTCTGCATCCAGAAAGTGCCGATGACGCCGAGGCACAAGTTGATAAGGAAGAAAACGGCGGTAGCTATCTGGAGGTTGAAGTCGTAGGACAAGGAGGGCATGGCAAACAGGTTCCGACTGGAGCCGATGTCATTGTAGGCCGTGAACGAGGCCACAGCGTAATTGTCGGAAAAGTACTCCCAGGCATGGTAGTTCTGCTCCTCAGCGAAGCGACGGGGATTGATGTCGGGCTTCAGGCGGAGGACGATGAGGTTCTGCGAGCCTCCAGTACGGATGGTGCCGTTATTACTGTAAACCGCCCATGTGTTGTAGTCTTTCTCTGAGACGTGGACGTCGTTCACCACGGCGACGATGGGTTGCCCCCAATCTACACCTACGAAGCTGGCGGCTTTCAGTTCCTTGTTCATGGCAGCCTCTACAGAACCGAAGAAATGTTCGGCCAGTGACTTACTGACAATCCACCCGTGTTGGATGTCCGACAGTTCTTTCGACGTGTTGCAGCCCGTTATCGGCTGGATGCCGTAGGTCTCGAAGAAGTGCTCGTCCTTCGAGTAGCAGATGTTGTTAGCAAGAACCGTGTCGTTCTGCCAGGCATAGCGGAGCATATTGGAGAAGCCGCCGGGGTTGCTGAACAGGTCGGTGCGTGCATATACTCCCATCGCGGGGTCGGCAATGCTGGCCTGCTCCACGCCGTCGATGGCCAGCAGCTGACGCTTGATGACGTTGGCCTCCTCCCCGTATTCCGCTTCCCGCTTCCAGTATTGATTATCGCGTTCCTCCTGCGTCATGCTGTCGTCTGCTATATCGTAAGGCCGGGTGGACAGGATATTGGCTACCGCCATGCGGTCGCCGTCGATACCTGAGGGCAGACTGCGGTAGTAGAGCCTGACGATGATGGGGTCGAGCTGTGTCCATGCCACGAAGCAGACCACGATGAGTTCGACGAAGAGCCACACGTTGTTCGTGCGCTGACTCCAAATGTTGTTCAGTATCTTTCTCATGCTATTTCTTCTCGTTCATTGATTCAACAATAGGGTTACGGAGGCTGAGCCACGCGGGGATGAGGGCTGCCATCAGGTTGAGCACGATGCACACGGCCAAGGCGATGACAAAGATGAGGGGTGAGAACAGCATCTCGCCGTCTACTGTCGGCTCGGGCAGCGTGAAGGCCGTGTTGCCGACGGCGAAGAACAGCCACGAACGGAACACGTAGAGTAGCAGCCACGTAATCAGCAGCCCTACGAAGCCGCCACAGAGCGTGAGTAGCGAGTTCTCGCTGATGACCTGCGTGAGTAGCGTCCGCCGTGTGGCTCCGAAAGCCTTGCGCACACCCATCTCGGCCAACCGTCGCCGCATACGTGCCGCCACAAGTCCGCTTAAATTCAAAGCGGGCACCAACAGCAGGACGAACACCTTCGGGAAGAGCGACTTGAGGATGCTGCTCCAAGACATGGCCACGCCGTCGTCCGACATCTTCCACTGCGCATGGGGAAATATCGTGCCGTGCAGGGAGTAGTCCCACTCCTTGTCGCTGATACTGCGCTTGTGGGCAATCTCCTCCAGTTCCTTTTCCAAGTCCTTCACGGTGCATCCTTTTTTCAGCACGACGATGACCTGTTCGGCTTCCTGATCAAGGGCTAAGAACAACTGTCCAAAACTCTCTTCCATAATGGACGACGTGGGCTCTATTACACCTACGATGCGGATGATGAAGCCGTAGTTGAGTGTCTTTCCCACGGGATCGACATCCTTGCCGAATGCCTGTTCGGCAATGTCGCGGCTGATGATGGCGGGCATGGCTACATTCTCAATGTAGTTGTTTTCGTTCAGGCACTCCTCCTGTGTGAAGGGTCGGCCATAGACGAAGCGGAACTGATAAACCTTGAAGAAGTTGGCATCGACAATGCGCGTCACAACAGGTACTAACTTGTGATTGTCACATTTCAGGTAATGCCTATCGCTGGTATAGCGGCTGGCATTGATGGTAGCGCTGACTACCTCAGCACTCTTCAGTGTATAGAGCCATTCCTTCACCTCAGTTGCGGTGTAGCTCGTGGATTGTCGCCTAAGTGTGTCCTGCACAGACCGTTTCACCATTCCCTGGAGGTACACCGTGCGGCTGCGGTTCACCTCCGGCGCGATGTCGGCCAGTTTTGCATAATACACCACGGCCATCACCATTGTAAAGGCAATAGCCAGCGCCGTCCCCAGAATATAGATGCAGGAGAACAGCTTTTCCTCGCGCATCATGGCGAGAGCTTGTCGAAAATATCTCATATCGCTGAAACAAATATTCTACTTACTATATATGCCAAAACCGTGCCAAATACGTAACTTGTTGATAATCAGCTATGCCTTAAAACAAAGTGTCCATTTCCGGACACTCACACTGTCCGAAAGTGGACACTTCCATCACATTTGATTGTGATTTAGTTATCGTATTCTAAACATCCGAAATCGTGAATTGGTGGACAGGAAAACGGTTACTTGCGCGCCATTATCTGCAAAAAAAAGTGAAAAAACATCTGGAAATTTGTTTGGAAAGAAAAAAGTGTGTACCTTTGCACCCGCAAAAAAGGAAATGCTTCCTGAAAGCGTGGTTGATGAATTTAGGTTGCACCCTTAGCTCAGTTGGTAGAGCACCTGACTCTTAATCAGGGTGTCCAGGGTTCGAACCCCTGAGGGTGTACTAATAGAAAAAGAAGGCAAGTGAGAACGACTTGCCTTCTTTGATTTATAAATCAGGCAGTTAGCGCGCTGTCTACCTCGAGATAATCTTGAGGTTGTTCTAATCTTATTTTCATATTATATGACAACTGCAGTTCCGCTGGTGGCAACCATCAACATGGAGCCATTACCTCCAATGGTCTCGTAATCAATGTCAATGCCGACGATAGCATTGGCACCAAGAGCCTGAGCACGCTGCATCATCTCATTCAAAGAAGTGTCTTTAGCCTCGATAAGCACTTTCTCGTAACTTCCGGCGCGACCGCCTACGATGTCTCGGATGCCGGCAAAAATGTCCTTGAACATATTGGCACCGATAATGGTTTCACCTGTCACCACTCCCTTGTACTCACGGATGGGGCGACCTTCAATCTGAGGGGTTGTTGATAGTATCATAATGGTATTCTTTAAAAGTTTCTATCTGTTAGACGTATTTAGTTACCCAAAAGTTGCAGCTTGGTGAAATTTTTTGTTTCCATAAAAACTAAGCCAATTTTGCATCTGAAAAAAGGACGAACCAAACTGGGAGAAAGGACGAACCAAACTGGGAGAAAGGACGAACCAAACTGGGAGAAAGATGGCACCAAAATAAAAAACGCAAAGGAATGGTGGATATGTCAGGAAAAAGTTGTACCTTTGTAGCCAGAAAAGCAAAAGCGGCTCTATGAAGAAAGTAAGAATCACCGCCATCCGCCAGACGGAGTATGCCGACTTGATGGCACAATATGAAAACCCGATTGAACACACTTGCGATGTCAGGGAGGGGCAGGAATGGATTTCTACCGACGGCAAATGCCCTGAAGGGATGTGCACCGCAGCCTGGTATTCCATGCGCGAGTTTGTTGAAGCACTGGCCAGAGGCGAAGGCAATTTCTACGACGGCTGGATGAAGAATCCTATGAGCGCCATGATTAGCTGCAACGACGGCTTCCGGCCCTTCAGCTTTTATATCGAAGTCATTCAATAACCCTATAAACACTCATACGATGATGAAAACGACGATGAAACACCTGATGCTATCGGCACTTCTGGCCGTCAGCACAATGGCTGGTGCACAAGACAAACTCTACAGCGACGAATTTCCGCTTGGTGACGTGACACTATTGGACGGGCCGCTGAAGAAAGCCCGTGACCTGAACATCCAAACTCTGTTGAAATACGACTGCGACCGCCTGCTGGCCCCTTATCGCAAAGAGTCAGGTCTTGAGCCAAGGGCGAAGACCTATCCCAACTGGGACGGGCTTGACGGACATGTGGGCGGCCATTATCTGACGGCGATGGCCATCAATGCCGCCACGGGCAACGAGGAGTGTCGCAAGCGTATGGAGTATATGATTGGAGAGTTGCAACTCTGT
Source organism: Prevotella sp. (assembly GCA_017960525.1). GTDB lineage: Bacteria > Bacteroidota > Bacteroidia > Bacteroidales > Bacteroidaceae > Prevotella. The sequence continues at coordinate 50,750 of JAGCZA010000110.1, read as the reverse complement.
GCCGATGCCAATGCGAAAAACCATCCCGACTGGGGCAAGGGCTATGCGGGCGGAATGCCGAACAGCGAGCGCATCTGGAGCAACTTCAAGCGCGGTGACTTTGGCGTGTACTTCGGCTCGTGGGCACCCTTCTATAACCTCCACAAGATGTATGCCGGCCTGCGCGACGCCTGGCTCTATTGCGGCAATGAGCAGGCCAAACATCTTTTCCTGGGCTTCTGCGACTGGGCTATCGACCTGACGGCTGGCCTCAGCGGCGAGCAGATGGAGCAGATGCTGGGCAACGAGCACGGCGGCATGAACGAGGTGCTGGCCGATGCCTACGCCATCACGAAGGACCAAAAATACCTCGATGTGGCCAAACGGTTCTCACACCGCCGTCTGCTCACTCCGATGTCACAGCGTGTGGACAATCTCGACAATATGCACGCCAACACACAGGTACCGAAGGTGGTAGGCTTCGAGCGCATCTCGGAACTGAGTGGCGACGAGAGTTATCACCACGCTGCTGACTTCTTCTGGGACATCGTGACTGGTCAGCGTTCACTCGCTTTCGGTGGCAACAGCCGCCGCGAGCACTTCCCCAGCAAAGAGGCCTGTATGGATTTCATCAACGACATTGACGGCCCTGAGACCTGCAACACCAACAATATGCTGAAACTGACCGAGGATATGCACCGACGCAACCCAGAGGCACGCTATGCCGACTACTACGAACTGGCCACCTTCAACCACATCCTCTCCAGTCAGCACCCTGATCACGGCGGCTACGTCTACTTCACACCCGCCCGTCCGCGCCACTACCGCAACTATTCGGCTCCCAACGAGGCTATGTGGTGCTGCGTGGGCACAGGTATGGAGAACCACGGCAAGTACGGCCAGTTCATCTATACCCACGTGGGCGATGCCATTTACGTCAACCTCTTCGTGTCGTCCGAACTGAACTGGCGCGAGAAAGGGCTTACCCTTCGACAGGAAACCAACTTCCCCTATGGTGAAACGAGCAAGATTACAATTACCAGTGGAAAGGGGCAGTTCCCCCTGCTTGTTCGCTATCCTGGATGGGTTAGTCCAGATGCCTTTAGTGTCAAGGTCAATGGCCAGCCTGTCGGCATCATTACCGGCCCCTCGTCCTATATCACCATCGACCGCAAATGGAAAAAAGGCGATGTCGTGGAATTGTCGTTCCCTATGCACAATAGCATCAAGTATCTGCCTAACGTGCCGCAGTATATCGCACTGATGCACGGTCCCATTCTCCTCGCAGCGAAAACGGGTAACGAAGACCTCGCCCACATTATCGCTGACGACAGCCGCTTCGGACAGTACGCCAGCGGCAAGAAACTGCCCATCAATGAAGCACCTATCCTCATCAATGACAACATCGAAGACATTGCCAACCAACTGACACCCATCGCAGGCCAGCCGCTCCATTTCAAACTCGAAACCAAAATGGTCAATGGCCAATCGTCAATGGTCAATGAACTCCTGCCTTTCTTTGAAGTCCACGATTCTCGCTATATGATGTACTGGCTCGCCCTTTCCGAGCAGAACTACAAGGGCTATCTCGACAATCTGGCCAAGCAGGAGCAGGAACGACAGGAACTGGAGGCCCGTACCATCGACAAAGTGCAACCCGGCGAACAACAGCCCGAAACCGACCACAAGATGGAGACCGACCGCTCCAACACGGGCAACACCAATGATGTGTTCTGGCGCGACGCCCGCAACGGCCACTATTTCAGTTACCTTATGCAGACAGCCGGACACACCGACCTCTCTCTCCGACTCAAGTTCTGGGGTGTCGGCGAGTGGAAAACACACGAGTTCGACATCTTCATCGACGACCAACTCCTCACCAGCGTCAACAACACCGGCAAATACCGCATCTCTGAGTTCAAGTACGAGACATTCGACATCCCAGCCCAAATGCTTCAGGGCAAGTCGCAAGTGCGCGTCAAGTTCGTAGCCAAGCCCGGCAAGCAGGTCGGCGAAATCTACGGCGTCCGGCTTATCAAGAAATAATGGAGCCAAATCGGCTTATTTGTGTGAATAACTAAGAAATCTGGGGAAAAGTACTTAATAAAGTTTAAAAACTAAAGGTTTTAGTTGGATAGAACTAAAAGATTTAGTTACTTTGCCGGCGGATACAGATACTGACGCGAAATCTGAAGATTGAAGATTGAAAATTGAAGATTGAAAATTATGAAAAGACTGACCACGAAAGAACGGGAAATCATGGAGTTGTACTGGCAGCACGGGGCAATGTTCGTGAAGGAACTCCTGGAGTATTACGACGAGCCTCGGCCCCACTTCAATACGCTGTCGACAACGGTGCGAATCCTCGAGAAGAAAGGCTTCCTGGACCATAAGCAGTACGGCACGTCGTACCAGTATTTTCCCCTTGTCACTGAGAAGGAGTACGGGCGTTCAAGCCTCACGGGCATCATCCGCGACTATTTCAACGACTCCTATCTGAGTGCCGTCTCCGCCTTCGTGAAGGAAGAGAAAATTTCCGTGGACGAACTGAAAGAACTAATAGAGACTATTGAATCACATCCTGTTAAATCCTAAAAACGCAAATCGTAAATCGAAAATGCGTAAATCGTAAATGACTATGGTTTCTTTCCTGACCTACGACCTGAAAGTGGCAGTATTGGTGGCGGTGTTCTATATGTTCTACCGACTGCTGTTGAGCCGTGAGACGTTCCATCGCATCAACCGCGTGGTGCTGCTCACTACGGCTGTCGCCTCGTTTGTGCTGCCGCTGTGCGTCATCACTTTTCACAAGACAGTGATAGTGGACAGGGGTATAGGAACTATTGGACTTGACGGTCTGGCCGCGATGATCGAGGAAACGCAGGTGCCTTTCTGGCATACGATGGTCGTTGTCGTGTTCTTCGCGGGAATGGCTGTCACGCTGGGCTATACGCTGATGAGCGTGCTGCGCGTGTGGTTGCTCATTCGCAACAGCGAGCGTCATCCGCAGCCCGACGGCATCGTCCTTTGCGTCACGCATCGCGACATCTCGCCTTTCAGTTGGATGCGCTTCATTGTACTTTCACACAGCGACTACGAGGCCGGCAATGCCTCGATACTCGCCCATGAACGGGGACACATCTGTCAGCGGCACTCGCTGGATTTGCTCCTCGTTGATACGCTCACCGCCCTGCAATGGTTCAACCCTGCTATGTGGATGCTGCGCCAGGATTTGCGCACTATCCACGAGTACGAGGCCGATGCGGCGGTTCTCTCTCAAGGCATCAATATGCGTCAGTATCAGTATCTCCTTATCCAAAAAGCCGTCAGCCGCTGCGGGTACTCAGTAGCCAACGGCATTAGTCACAGTACCCTCAAAAACCGCATAACTATGATGCTTAACAATAAGAAATCAACCCGCAAGAGCATGCTCAAACTGCTTGCCCTGCTGCCCATCGTGGGCGTTGCCCTGGCAATGAACGCCGAGACCGTCAATGACTACGTTTATCAGCAGCCACAGAAGAAAGTGGTGAAGAAAGGACGCAAGGACGGAGAAATAAAACTCAATGGACAAACCATTGTGTTGAAGACCGATACGGCCACCGTCAAGGTTGAGATGGAGAAGAAAGACCATCTGGACAAACCGCTTTTCATCCTCAATGGCGAGCGCGTGGACTTTCAGCAGGTAGAGATGCTGAACTCTGATGACATCGACCACATCGATGTGTTGAAAAGCGAGGCTTCCACCGCTCAGTATGGTGAGGAAGGCAAGAACGGCGTGGTCATCATCACGACCAAGACGGTGCCCGTGCCGGAATTGAACGGAGCAAGGGTTCACACTTCCGGCATCGACTTCAAGGACGCAAAGGTCGTCGACACCGACTTTGATGATGTGTTCGACGTGGTGGAGCAGATGCCTGAGTTCCCCGGTGGTATGGAATCCCTGATGATGTTCCTGGCCGAGAATGTTTGCTATCCTGAGGCAGCCTTTAAGGCCGGTGCACAGGGCCGTGTTCTCGTGCAGTTTGTTGTCGATACCGAAGGCCGTGTCAATAATGCCAAGGTCGTCAAGAAGGTAAACGATGACCTGGATGCTGAGGCCATTCGCGTCGTCGGCTCCATGCCGAAGTGGAAGCCTGGCATGCAGAATGGCAAGCTCGTGCGCGTAAGGTACACGCTCCCTATCACTTTCAGGCTGAAGTAAACGGAAGCCTGCGCTATTTGCGCAGCCTACTGGACAGTTGTCCGGTGTTTTTTCTTCCAGTAACTCAATTTCTGCCTGTTACTAGAATTGCGGATTCCTTTTTGGAATTCGTAATTCTTTCATTATTTACCAACAAGTTGCTCAGTCTTTCAGTTTTTTACCAACAGGTCGTAGCGGATGTGGTCATCGGAAACGGGGCGGCCTGTGGAGGGGTGGGGGCGGCGTAATGGCTTGGAGCGGTGGACGGATGGTTTGGGGGCGGGAGCAGACGCGGCGGAAGCGGCTTGGGCAATGGTGTCCTGGCGGGGCTGCGGTGCGGGGACTGTGATGTAGACGGTGTCGGTGAGGGCCGTGAGCGGGGTGTCTTCCTGGGTGTGGCCTTGTGTCCAGAGGCCCAGGACGAAGCCGAGGAAAACGGCGGCAGGAAGGGCGACAAGCCACGCCGGAGCGTGGAAATGGCGATGGCGGCCCCAGGGGCGCACGTGTAGTTCCTCGTTCTGTTCGTCGCGCAGTTGGCGGGCCATACGGGCGATGTCTTGGTTATCGATTCTCATATTGCTTCAAGTTTTGTTTGATGATGTTCATTGTTTTGTGCAGACGCGACTTCACGGTGCCTTCGGGCAGGCCGGTGATTTGCGCAATTTGGGGGATGGTGAGTTCTTCCTCGTAATGGAGGGAGAAGAGCATGGCGTAGGGGTCGGAGAGATTTCGGAGCACCTCGCGCAGGGCGTCGTGGAAGATGTTCGAGTCAAGTTCAAGTTCGATGTTACAAGACTCGTCAATAGCCTCACCCATCGGAGAGAGGGTAGGCGAGGGGCTTCTCCTCTGGTGGCTCTTCCACAGGTTGTAGGCGATGGTGTAGAGCCAGGCGCGGAAACTGCGCCCCTCATGGTAGGTCTCGCGGGCGGCGTAGAGGCGCAGGAAGGTATCGTGCATAAAGTCAGCAGCCAGGTCGGCATCGTCGCCAAGCCTGCGGGCGAAGAAACCCTGCAACCGCCGGGCGTGACGGTTGTAGAGTTCCTCGAAGGCGCGGTCGTTGCCACGAGCGGCCCGCTGCATCAATTGTTCGTCTGTCTGGGCAGACAGTCTCAGGGGTATCAGCATCGTCTTACTTGTCAATCAGCAGGTTCATGTATTGCTGTTTCTGCTCCTCGTCGAGCGACGTGTTCGTGATGCCGCTCACAAGCAGCCGCATCAGCCAGTCGTAGCGTCGCTGGTCGTGCTTGGCATAGTAGGGCAGCAAGTCGGCCAGGAGTACGGCGTAGTTGGCGGAGAGCCGCTGGCCTACCGTCCACTCCGGGCGGAACGACACGAGCAGGTATTCCAGCATATAGCGCTCCTCCACGTTGCGGCGCTTCACGGCGAGGTTATCGTAGGGTTTCTTGGCGTATTTCAGCAGCAGACCCTCGTTGTAGAGTTTGTCCTTCCACGGCTCCATCGTCTCTTGGGGCGTAGTGGACGAGAAGTACACCTTGCTGCCAAAACGGTCGATGATGGTTTGCATCAGGATGTGTTCGTAGGCACTGTACGACTCGTAGCCGCCGTTCTCCAACTGGGGGAAGTCTGTCCCCAGTTTGCGTGACAGCCAGTTGCGATACTCCTTCACGGCCAGGAACGGGACGCAAATGACGGTCTTGTCCTTGTGTATGCCCATGCCCTCCTGGATGAGCCACTTGGGGATGATGGCCGCGTCGCCATTTGCAAAGAGGATGCCGCCCTCGTCCATACCCGCCAGTTCGTTGTAGTTGTAGCGCAGCACGGCCTCGGAGTAGATGCCGCTGTCGAAATAGCGTTTCGCCATCTGGGCCATGCGCTGCTCCTGGCCCTTCATAGCCAGATAGCACACCCACTGGTCGTAGTCGAAGAACCGCATGTCGTCGGGCAGCATCGCCAGTGCGGCCTCGGCATACTTGTCGCCATCGGTCTCGCCCGTACCGTGACCGCCCATAATGGCGCGGTAGTTGCAATAATTAAAGGTATAGGTGTTGGGGATGGCCTGGCCCATTTCGCGGATGACCTCCCGCGTCAGGCTGTCGGTCTTGTTGCCGAACCAGCCCATATAGCGGGCGGCGTTGTAGTAGTTCAGCCAGGCCGTCTCGTCCTGCGGGTTCCGTTGCGTGGCCTCTTTCCACGCCTCTTTCTGCTCGACGTACCAAACAAAGTCTTTCTCCGACACGATGGGGCTTTCCACCCGCACGGCTTTCGTCTGTGCCACTATGCCGAGGCTCTGCACGGCCAGCGCGGCAATCAACAATATTTTTTTCATTTCCTTTTTCTGTTTTTAATTGATTAAACGATGAGTGCACTTCTGTTATTGCATACGCAGAAGGGCGTAAATCGTTCACGGAAAAGCAAAAAAATCTGGAGAACGCTTCGCAGCGGCCTCCAGAATGGTCCCGGGTGCTTTATTTACTAACTTTATTTGAACATATTCTGCTTGATGAGTTGCTGGATGTCGGCAGGCGTCTCCTTCATCTTGCAGCAGTCCACGATGTACTTTCGCAGTTTTTCGGGCATATTCGTCTGCTTCTTCCAGATATCGTGACGGTTAAGCCAAGTGCCTTTCGTGGTGGTTTTGTCCACCCAGACGATGGCATCCTTGATGGCCTTGCGCCCCATTTCGGAGTACCAGCCGTTCTTGAACGAGTAAGTGCCATACTCGTGGGGCATCACTACGACCTTGCCCTCCTTGGTCAGGGCAATCTCGGCGCAGGCATATTCGCCGTCGGCGCCGTAGTACTTGAACTGCGTGTAGCCGGTTTCCTTGCCGCACATTTTCTTCTTCTCACCTTCCCATTGCATAGACTCCATCAGCCAAACGCCGACCAGTTCCTTGTCGTCCACTTTCACGTTCTGGGCACACACTTGCAGCGCACTCACGAGTGCCACTGCCATCACTAACATTACTTTTTTCATAATCTTTACGGTTTTTGATTTGGTTAGACTTTGGGCATATTTCCCGATGCAAAGGTACGGGCTTTCCGCCCTTCCGACAAGTTTTTGGATTTGCATTTACTTTGCATCGGCTTTGCTTTTGGTTTGCATCTCCATTTCATTCGTTTACGCCCCTATGGAGAAGATAAATTCGTCCCAGTCCTTGGCGCCGCCCTTCCGGCCAAACACCTTTTTGTAGAGACGGCTGCGCACGGTGCTGATGGTGCTCATGTCGCGGGCTAGTACGGCGGCGATGTCCTTTGGGCCGATTCGGAGTTTGATGAGCAGGCACACTTGGTATTCCAGTTCCGACAGGGCATAAAGGTTGTGCAACTGGCTGCTGAAGCCAGGATAAACACTCTTGAGCCGTCTCTCCACATCCTGCCAGTCCTCGTCCTTCAGTCGCTGCCCTGTGGCGATGCGGCGTTGCAGGGCCAAGTGTTCGTCGGAAGCGAAGTAGACCGTCTCCACCCCCTCGATGGCTTGCCTGACGGCTTGCGGACGCTCTTCCTGTACTTCCTGAATCTGTTGGAGTTGCAGTTGGAGCCTGTGTTTGGCCTTGCGGTTGTCGATGGCAATGCGTGCAATGAGCAGCAGCAAGATGACGACGGCGACGATGGAGAAAATGAAGCCGTGGATGACATTGGCCTGATGGCGTTCCTTGGCCGAAAGCACATAACTTTGCGCCTCTGACGCATCGTCTCTCTGCAAGTCTGCGGCGACGATGGCCATGATGTCCGTCCCCCATTCCTTTGCGATGTCGTCGGCGGAGTGCCAGGTATAGAGCGCACCATTCTGCTGAACGACGATGGTTGTGTCGTCTGCCAAAGTCAATGGGCGCGGCTCGCCGTCCTCCAGATAGACATATTCGCCGCCACCCTTGTCAATCAGCGTCACTTTGATTTGCATACTGGGCTTTATGATCAGCCCCGTCTCCGTCTTTGTCAGCCAGCACTGGCACATTGCGCTGTCGCCGTCGTAAAGCCGCAGCACCGTTTCCTCCTGTTCCGAATATCTTTTTGTGTAACCGATAGGAAAGTCCACCCGTTCCAGCGTCCATGCTCCTTGCAGCAGGAACTGCTTCTCGCCGTCGGCGGTGCTGGCTGGTACGGGGCCTGCCCCTACAGTAATGTCGCCTGAGTCACATCCCACCAAGAGACACGCGACCAATATCATCAGAATATGTTTCATCCCTTTTTGTTTTTTGCGTACAAAAGTAATGAAAAACTTGCAGAAATCACTTGCTTCCACTTTGCATTTTGTTTGCAATTGCCTTCCCGCCTTTATCATTTGCGATTTACACATTTTCGATTTACGATTTGGAAATACGCCCAGCGGGATAAAAAGATAAAGTAATGCCTTTGATTTAACAAACAATGCCTTTGTTTTAATAAACATTGCCTTTGTTTTATCAATCATCGACATTGTTTTAACTTTGGCCGCAACCTTCGTAGATGTGGGTACGGAGTATCCATGTGTTTTCTCCGTCCTTTAGCAACGGGCTGGCACAGGGCTTGCCCTGGATAACTTAATGTCTCTTGATAATGACTAAATTGTGCAAAAACATTTGTCGGTAAACGCTATGTTGCCTAACTTTGCAGCCAATGAAAGCGTCACGGTTATATCTGTTTTTGGCCCTATTCCTGTGCGGACTGTCCGCCTCGGCCCAGAGGCGGCTCGTCGTTGTCGACGTGGAAACGCTCGAACCTGTTGACGGCGCCAACGTCGTCTGCAACAGTCTTTCGGCACAGACGGACACCCTCGGCTTTATCACCGTGCCTGACTCTTGCCGAAGTCTGCTGTTCTCGCACGTCAATTACGAAAGCCGGCTCATCAACCTGACGGAAGTGCGCGACACCGTGTTTCTTATCTCAAAACTGCTGAACGTGAAGGAAGTGGTGGTGTTCGGTCAGGCTCCTTATGATGACAAATACAAGGAACTGGGGAAGCAGATGATACCCTCAAAAACCGACCTGCAACTATCTGGGGCCAAGCCAGACGGCGGCCTTAACCTCTTGGGGCTTCTCAGTTACCTTATTCCCAAGAAGTGGAAGAAGAGCGCCAAAGAGAGACGCAAGGAACAAATGAAACAGGTGCTGGAGGAATACTAAATGCCCACGTGCCATTGCGCTCATCGCCACGATGAAAAGCAATATGCTTTGACAGTATTCTTTTTATCGCGCATATTTGCTTTTTATTATTGACGAAGCTGTCGGTAGTATCATCGTGGCGCTGCAAGCCCTTAGAAGAAGAGGTCGTCCAGGAAGGGGTCTCCGCCAGTTTGGGCGGGGGCCTCTTCTTCTTCGTCCTCGCCGTTGGTGTCGTCTTCGAGGGGCAGGTCTTCGGGGTCCTGCGGCTCCATGCCTTCGGGAATCTGGAGCAGTTCCTGGTCGCTGACCTTCAGCGGGAGGAAGGTCTGCTCGTAGAAGTCGTCGTAGTCCTTGTAACTGTAGCGGGTGCCAATAAGGGCCAGGTTGGTCTCGCTGATGACTACGCTGCGACAATGAGTGAGCAACGGCTGCACATCGGCGGAGGCATGCAGTTGACGGGCGTATTGCAGGGCTTCATCGAAGTTGAGGAAGCCGCTGATGAGCATACGGCTGGCACCAGCACCGAGCGGTTCGATGGAGAGGTCGAAGTTACGCACGAGGAAGTTTGAGAAGTTGAAGCGCGCCATCTCGTAGAGCAGTTGGTTCTCGTTGAGCGAGTCGGGCTGATAGACGAGGATGAAGACGAAGGGGATGTTGCGCTCTGCCGAGAGCGTGTCGGTGTTGGTGGAGTCTTCGGCGAGGGTGATATCGCGACGGCTCCAGATGTCGTCAAGGTCGAACTTGCCGCCGAAGAGTTGTCGGCCCTCCTGTACGCCTTTCACTATCATACCCGCCAGTTCGCTGACCTCGCTCTGCGGGTATTTCTCCACCACCGTCTTCAGTTCGTTCACACAACCGAGGGCGTCGCCTTGGTTGAGCAGGCTCAAGCCGTTGATGAAGAGGAACTTGGGGCGGTTGAGGCCCAACGGGAACCGTTCTTCCGACAGGCGGGCGTTGGCCGCAATCTCCTCGTGGCGGTTCTGTTTGAAGGCATCGTAGGTGGCGCCGTAGATGCTGTCCTCGATGTGCTCGCCGAAGCGGGCGTTTTCCTCGAAGTAGGGGTCGTTGAGCAGGATGGTCCACTCGCTCTCCGGCCAGCCGGCCACCATCCGCGCCAGACACGAGTCGGCCTGCACCTTGTCGCCACGTCGCGAGTAGAGCAGGAAGAGGTGGTACCACGCCTGGTCCATATTCTCGAAGTCGGGATACTGCGTGTAGAGCCTGACGAACTGCTTTTCGGCCAGTCCCAGGTTCTCCAGTTTGTCCTTGAAGATGACACCCGAATTGTAGAGGCCGTCCATAATAATCAGGTTGCTCTCCTGCACCTGTTCCTCGGTGAAGGGTATCTGTGCCAGATAGTACTCGCGGTTGTGCGGGTCGGCAGCAAGGCTGTCGGCCTCGGCCTGTGCGGCGGAGATGGAGTCGGAAGGAGCGGCGACTAGTGTGTCGGCGGAGATACCGCCGACCACGGAACTGTCGGGCAGTTCCGGCGTCTCCGAGGCGAGTGTGACGACGGTGCGGTTGGTACGCTGCCAGTTGTCCACGTTCTCGCGCTTACCCCATTGTTTCTGGAAAGTCTGCTTGCCTTGGCTCACGGCCATCTGGTTGTAGAAATACCACGAGCCATCGTTGGTCTGCGGGGTATTGTTCTGTTGCGGTTGGTTGCGCTGGTTGCGGTTGCCCATAGCGCCCTGCTTGGCCTGTGCGGCCTCCACCTCGGCCTCGCGGGCCTTGTCGCGCTCCTCCTTCTCCTTTTTCTTCAGGGCCTCGATGACGCGGTCGATAGCCTCCAGACGCTCCTTCTCGGGCATCTTGGCCAGTTCCTGGAGCGAGTCTTGCAGGTGGACGGCATCGGTATAGGGCACCAGTTCGTCGAGCACCTTCGAGCGTTTCGACAGTTCCTCGTAGTCGGGGCGGTCCTTGTCGAGCAGTCCGATAGCCTCGCCGTAACAGCGCTGCGCGTCGTTGTATTTCTCCAACTCCCAGTAGAGTCCGCCCAGGCGCAGCAGGAGCACGCCTTTCTCTATGCCGCTACGGGTGGCCTTCTCGTTGCCCTTCTCGTAGGCGGTAATGGCCTGCACCGTGTCCTTCTGCATCAGGTAGATGTTGCCGATGGCATAATAGACCTGGTCCAGGTAGTCCTTGTTGTTGTCGCTACGGGCCATACGCTTCAGGCGGCTAATCATCTTCTTGGCATTGCCGCCGGCCATCACCTCGGTCTGGGCGATGCGGGCATTGAACTCCAATTCGTAGGGTGGGTTCTGCCGCACCACGCGCTGGTAGGCCTTGTAGGCCTGACGGGTGTTGCCCAGAGCGGTCTGCACCTGTCCCATCACGAACCACTCGCGGGCCTTCTGAGTCTTGCGCTTCTCACGGCGGATGGTCTTGCGCAGATAGGGGATGGCCTTCTCCAGTTCGCCGCTCTTCAGATAGTAGTCGGCCAGCGTGGCGTCCCACTCGCCCTGCGCCCGATAGTCGATGGAGTCACGGCTCATATTGCGGATGACGTCCTCGGCATCGTAGAGCCAGTCCAGTTCCAGATAGCAACGGGCCAGCCAGGCGCGGGCCAAGGCGTACTGCATAGGCTGCGTCTGGTAGAGGCGGGCCATATAGGCGAAGGTGGCGGCAGCCTCGTCGAAAGCACCTTTCTGATATTGTGCCTTGCCCAGCAGCAGCCACGCCTTCCAGAGGAATGGGTTGTACTCGCGGCGCGAGAGCCACTCCACGTCCTTTGCCGTCTTGCGGCGGCTCTTTTTCCACTCGGGACGGGCCTTGATGCTGTGCTGCTTGATGGTTTTCTCCATCTTCTCCACCGTTGTCTCAAACTTGCCCTTGCCTATCTCGCGGCTCTTCTTGTTGCCCGAAGTGAAGAGGGGCAGTTGCTCGGTGAAGTTGTCCTTGTTGCCCGCCTCTTTCTCCAGTGCCCCGTCGATGTAGGCCACCTTACCATTATAATAAGTGTTGTATTTTGCCGAGAACGACTGCCAGAACCGGCTTCCCGACGTGTTTTTGTGCACAGAACAACCCGCCAGCACCAACACGGCGACGGCAAAGAGGGCGGCTATGTAGACACTTCGACGCATCACTAATAATAACTACGATTCCGCCGATTTATTGTACAACTGCGCAGATAAGAAAAGTTTGGATGAACTAAAACAAAATAACGCCCGCTTTCTTTGGCGTTTCGCATAAAATGTGTACCTTTGCACGCAAATATCAAAAGCAAACGTATGAATATCGAGACATTGATAAGCCAGGCCGCAGCCGAAGCCGTGAAAACGCTCTACGGGATGGAGGCCTCTGAGAAGATGGTGCAGTTGCAGAAGACGCGCAGCGAGTTTGAAGGAAACCTGACGCTGGTGGTATTCCCCTTTGTGAAGGCCGCCAAGAAGTCGCCTGAGCAGACGGCACAGGAGATAGGCCAGTATATGGTGGAGCATTGCCAGGCCATCAGTAAGTTTAATGTGGTGAAGGGTTTCCTGAACCTCTCCGTGGGCCAGGGGGCGTGGCTGCAACTGCTACAGGCCATCGACCAGGACGGCCAGTTCGGCACCAAGCGCGTGAACGAGGATTCGCCCCTCGTGATGATTGAATACTCCTCTCCCAACACGAACAAGCCCCTGCATCTGGGCCACGTGCGCAACAACCTACTCGGATGGAGTCTTGCAAAGATTATGGAGGCCAACGGCAACCGCGTGGTGAAGACTAACATCGTGAACGACAGGGGCATACACATCTGTAAGTCGATGCTCGCCTGGCTGAAGTACGGCAATGGCGAGACACCCGAATCGTCGGGCAAGAAGGGCGACCACCTCATCGGCGACTACTACGTGGCCTTCGACAAGCACTACCGCGAGGAAATCAGGCAACTCGTGGCTCAAGGCATGGACGAGGAAAAGGCCAAGCAGGAGGCCCCGCTGATTAAGGAGGCTCACGAAATGCTGGTGAAATGGGAGCAGAACGACCCGGAAGTGCGTACCCTTTGGGAGAAAATGAACGCCTGGGTGTACGCCGGCTTTGACGAGACCTACAAGAAAATGGGTGTCTCTTTCGACAAAATCTACTACGAATCGCAGACCTACCTCAAAGGCAAGGCCAAGGTGGAGGAAGGACTGGCCAAGGGCCTCTTCGAGCGTCACGATGACGGCTCGGTCTGGGCCGACCTCACGGGCGAGGGCCTCGACCAGAAACTGCTGCTGCGCTCCGACGGCACGAGCGTCTATATGACCCAGGACATCGGAACGGCCGAGATGCGTTTCAAGGACTATCCCATCGACAAAATGATTTACGTCGTGGGCAACGAGCAGAACTACCACTTCCAGGTGCTCTCCATCCTGCTCGACCGCCTCGGATTCAAGTGGGGCAAGGAGTTGGTGCACTTCTCCTACGGAATGGTGGAACTGCCCAACGGCAAGATGAAGAGCCGCGAGGGCACGGTGGTCGATGCCGACGACCTGATGGAACTGATGGTCGAAGATGCCTACAAGACCTCGATGGAACTGGGCAAATTCGACGATATGACCGAGGAGGAACGCCGCGAGATTGCCCGCATCGTGGGCATGGGTGCCCTGAAATATTTCATTCTCAAGGTCGATGCCCGCAAGAATATGCTCTTCAACCCGGAGGAAAGCATCGATTTCAACGGCAACACCGGCCCCTTCATCCAGTACACCTACGCCCGCATCCGCAGCATCCTGAGGAAGGCCGAGGGGTTGAATGGGCAGTGTTCAACGGCCAATGTCCAACTGAACGACAAGGAAATCGAACTCATCCAGAAGATGAACGAGTACGGCGCCGCCGTAGAACAGGCCGGCAAGGACTACTCGCCCAGCGGCATCGCCAACTACTGCTACGAACTGACCAAGGTGTTCAACCAGTTCTACCACGACTACAGCATCCTGAACGAGCCTGACGCCGAGAAGCGCGCCGTCCGCCTCCTCCTGGCCCGCAACGTCGCCAAAATCATCAAGAGCGGCATGTCCCTGCTCGGCATCCAGGTGCCAGAGAGAATGTAAATTATAATTCATCTGTTGTTTTATGAAACGTTCAGCACTTTTCCTTTTCCTCGCCTTTTTGGCAGCCTTGCAGGCAGGAGCCTACAAGAAGCAGTCGATTGACATTGACGTGAATGGCCAGAAGCGTAATATGGTGGTCTTCACCCCTAACCAGTTGCCGGCCAAGTCGCCCCTGTTCATTGTCACCCACGGTATGAACCAAAGCCCTGAGTATCAGTACGACAGCGACAAGATGTACCTGATGATTGACACGGCCAAGTTTGTCGTCACCTACTTGCGCAGCGATGGTAACACGTGGGATACAGGCGGAACCAAAGACCAGAACTTCGTCAGCAGGACTATCGACGAGATGGCCAATATGTTCGACATTGACAAAGACCGAGTGTATTGGTCGGGATTCTCGATGGGGTCGATGCTCATCCACCATTGCATCGCCAATATGCAGAACAAGATTGCGGCTTTTGCTCCCACCAGCGGCATACAGTTCTCAGAGCAGCCCTGGAACAACTGCAGAAAGCCCGTCAACTTGCTGGAGGTCATCGCATACGGCGACCAGACGTTTGGCTATGAAGAATATGGGATTCATGACTACATCGAGAACTATGCCTTGCACGACAACCACACCCAGTACTCGAAGACGACCGGTTATAAGCCCATTAGCGGCAGCTGGTTCGACGGCGACCTGGAGAAATGGACGGGAGGCCCCAATGGCGGAGAAGTGTGGCTCTACTCCTACAACAATGGCGGACACTGGCCAATGGACCTGAACCGGCACCTCATCTGGAACTTCTGCAAGCGTTTCACTCTCAATCAGCCTAGGGCGAGAATCTCCCAGCCCGCAGGCGAAACCACCTATCTCTGCCTGGCTCCTCAGGGCGAGGTCGTCTTTCCTGATGTCACTATTGAAGCTACTGCCAAAGCCACTTCTGGACAGGTCGAGAAGGTGGAAATCTACGACGGCAGCACGCTCCTTGAATCGATGTCAGAAGCGCCTTTTACAACTACGCTGACAGCCCCACAGGCAGGCAAGCATGAACTGCGCGCTGTAGTGACCGACACCAACGGCAAGAAAGGCGAATACTCGTGCATAGTGAACTGCAACACGTCGAGAACCACCTACAATATGACCCAGAACTTCAAGTCAGAGGGCGTAGTGCCGCAGAACTGGTATGTGACCAACGGCAGGGGGAAGCGCGTGGGAGGCGGGCTACCCTACACCTCCGGCACCAGATTGCTGCACTTCACAAACTCAACCCGCGCCTTTGAGTATGGACTTTTCGTGCAGAACACTACTGGCAAAGAGAAATTCGCGTGGGCAAAGTTTGGCGACAAGAACGGTCGTTCCAGCATGACACTACACGCAGGGCAGTATGCCCTCAAATACAAAGTGTGCAACTGGAATCAACCTGAGTTTACACCGGTCATCGTTGCCATTGAAGACCTTGACGGACAGGAAGTGGCCTCGCAGACATACACGCCTACCGTAAATATTGGTGGCGACACCGCCAACAAGTTCACAGGTGTCAAAGTGCAGACATTCGAGTTCGACATTCCTGAGGCAGGCGACTATGTCCTTGCCATCTATACCGATGCAGCGAAGAATGCAGACTTCGTGCTGGGGCAGGCCACCATTCAGCCCAAGGAGTTCTTTGTCGTAGGTATCAAGGATGTTGCCGATTCACAGAATGACGGTCTGAGGGAGGACGGATGCTTTGACCTCAGTGGACGGAAAATCTCAGAAAACAAGCTGCAGAATGGCCAGCTGAAACCAGGACTTTACATTATTGATGGTCGCAAGGTCTCAGTCAGGTGAAGTCATTATTAGTACACGCGCACAAATCGGAACAAGTATGTTGGAAGTTCGTAATCTGCACGCCAGTATCGGCGAAAAAGAGATATTGAAAGGCATCGACCTGGTCATCAACGACGGCGAGACCCACGCCATTATGGGGCCAAACGGTTCGGGCAAGTCTACGTTGAGTGCTGTGCTCGTGGGCAATCCGCTCTACGAGGTGACTGAGGGCGAGGCCTGGTTCAATGGCAAGAACCTCTTGGAGATGAAGCCCGAAGACAGAGCCCACGAGGGGCTGTTCCTCTCGTTCCAGTATCCTGTGGAGATTCCCGGCGTCAGTATGACTAACTTTATGAAGGCAGCCATCAACGAGAAACGCAAGGCGCAGGGCCTGGAGCCGATGAAGGGCGCCGACTTCCTGAAACTGATGCGCGAGAAACGCAAGATAGTGGAGTTGGACGCCAAACTGGCCAATCGCTCTGTGAACGAGGGCTTTAGCGGCGGCGAGAAGAAGCGTAACGAGATTTTCCAAATGGCGATGCTGGAACCGCGATTGGCCATTCTCGACGAGACGGACTCAGGCCTCGACGTGGATGCTATGCGCATTGTGGCAGAGGGCGTGAACAAACTGATGACACCCGAGACGAGTTGTATCGTCATCACGCACTACGACCGTCTGCTGGAGATGATTCGTCCGCAGTTCGTCCACGTGCTTTACAAAGGGCGTATCGTGAAGACGGGCGGGCCAGAACTGGCCGTCGAGATACAGGAGCACGGCTACGACTGGATTAAGGAGGAAATTGGGGAAGAGTAGGAATAAGTGAAAAGTAATAAGTGAAAAGTGATAAGTGAAAAGTGAATAGCGAACAGCAATATATTGACCTGTACACGGAGGCGCGGAAAACAATTTTCGGCCATTCGGTGGAGACGATGAACGCCGTGCGCGACAAGGCGTTTGACGATTTCTGCCGGCTGGGCTTCCCGTCGAAGAAGGTGGAGCGCTACAAGTACACCGACATACAGCAACTCTTTGCGCCTGACTACGGCGTGAACCTGGGGCGGTTAGACATTCCCGTGGACCCTTACCAGGCGTTCCGCTGCGACGTGCCCAACCTTTCCACGCAACTTTTCTTTGTGGTCAACGATGCGTTTTACGGGCAAGCCCAGTCAAAAGGGCATCTGCCCGACGGGGTCGTTGTCGATTCGCTGTGTAATCATCCCGACTTCGTGGCGCGGCACTACGCCAAACTGGCCGATACGGCCGGCGACAGCATCACGGCCCTCAACACGATGCTTGCCCAGGACGGGCTGCTCGTCTATGTTCCTCGTGGCGTGAAGGTCGACAAGGCCGTTCAGGTCATCAATATCCTGAAAAGCCCGTTTGCCGACAACGACCGCTCGCTTATGGTGAACCGCCGCGTGCTCATCGTGGTGGAAGAGGGGGCGGAAATCAAGTTGCTCTTCTGCGACCACGCCGCTGACGACCGCAATTTTCTGGCCACCCAGGTCATCGAGGCCTGCGTGGGTGCCAATGCTTCGCTCGACCTCTATTGTATGGAAGAGACCCACCAGCGGAATGTGCGCGTGAGCAATGTCTATATCGACCAGCAGCGCGACAGCCGCGTCTGCCACAACGTCATCACCCTGCACAACGGCACGACGCGCAATAAACTCGACCTCACGCTCTCTGGCGAGGGGGCCGAGTGCACATGCTATGGTTGTGTGATTGCCGACAAACAGCAGCATGTGGACAACAATACGCTTATCACCCACCACGCCCCTCACTGCACCAGCAACGAACTCTACAAGTATGTGCTCGACGGTAAGGCCACAGGAGCCTTCGCGGGGCGTGTGCTGGTGGAGCACGGCGCACAGAAGACGGCTTCGCAGATGACCAACCAGAACTTGACGGCCAGTCGCGAAGCCCGTATGTACACGCAGCCTATGCTGGAGATTTATGCCGACGACGTGAAGTGCGCCCACGGTTCCACCGTCGGCCAACTCAACGACCAGGCTCTTTTCTACATGCAGCAGCGCGGCATCTCGCTCAACGAGGCGCGGCTGTTGCTACAGAACGCCTTCATCAACGAAGTTATCGACAAGATGCAGTTGGAACCCTTGCGCGACCGTTTGCACTATCTGGTGGAGAAACGTTTCCGTGGCGAACTGAACAAATGCGAGGGCTGCCGGTTGTGCCATTGATAAGATGAAAGATGATAAATATGATTACCTTTGAAGGGATACATAGCCGTTCTTCCTGCTCTGCTATGACGCTCTTACTGCCGAAAGCAGTAATCATATTTCTCATTTCCCATTTCTCATTTCCCATTTCGGCCCAGGCGCAGACCGACGACCCCGTCTTTGTGCCCACGGTGAAGGTGGGCAAGACACTGGTCGATGGCGATTCCATTCAGTATATGGAACTGTCGCAAGTGTTTGTCTATCCTGAGCCGACCTTCAAGAACAAACGGCAGCAGCAGGCTTACAACCGTTTGGTGCGCAACGTGAAGAAGGTGTTGCCCATTGCCAAGCAAGTGCGCCAGATTATCATTGAGACGGCAGAATTTACGGAAACGCTTCCTGAAAACGAGCGCAAGGCACATCTGCGGCGCGTCGAGGAAGCCATCGTCAAGGAATACAAGCCGCAGATGAAGAAACTCACGTTCTCGCAGGGCAAACTGCTGATTAAACTGGTGGACCGCGAATGTAACAGCACGGCCTACGAGGCTATGCAGGCGTTTATCGGGCCAGTCCGTTCCGGCATGTGGCAGGCCTTTGCGTGGATGTTTGGCGCGTCATTGAAAAAGGGCTACGACCCCGATGGCGTTGACCGCCTGACGGAGCGCGTAGTCCTTATGGTTGAGTCGGGACAAATCTGACTCTTTACTTCACTTCCCAAATATCGTTGGTCTCAAGCAACTCAGAGAAGTTATGGTACTTCTTCTGGGCCGAAACCTCAGCAATCTGCTGATAGACAGCATCGTTGTAGGTGGGAGCCTCCACGTCGCGGATGACGCCGAGGGCGATGGGGAAACCGTCGCCGTTGCCCATCAGGGCGAGTTTCAGTTGGAGCGTGTTGTCCTCGCATTGGGCATCATGCACGAGCACGTCGTCGAGCGTGTAGCCGTCCTTGCCAATCTCGATGACCTTCAGGCCGAAACCTTGCTGCACCAGTCCGAACTCGTTGTTCTCGCCGAAGACGAGTTTCTCGCCGTGACGCACGTAGATGGCGTTCTTCTTGCGACCCTCATTATTATAGACAATGTCGTGGCAATGGTCGTTGAAGATGACACAGTTCTGCAGCACTTCCGTCACCGAGGCGCCCTTGTGTTCGTAGGCGGCCTTCAGCACCTCGACGGTGCCCTTCGCATCGGTAGCCACGCAACGGGCGAAGAAGTGTCCGCGAGCACCGAAACAGAGCTCGGCAGGACGGAACGGGTCTTCCACCGTGCCGTAAGGGCTTGACTTCGACACGAAACCACGGGGTGAGGTGGGGGAGTACTGGCCCTTGGTCAGTCCGTAGATGCGGTTGTTAAGCAGAATCATATTCAGGTCGATGTTCCTGCGGTTGGCGTGAATGAAATGGTTACCGCCGATAGCCAGTCCGTCGCCGTCGCCTGACACCTGCCATACGGTGAGGTTGGGGTTGGCAACCTTTGCACCTGTAGCGATGGCGGCAGCACGTCCGTGGATGGTGTTCATACCATAGGTGGCCATATAATGCGGCAGACGGCTGGAACAGCCGATACCGCTAATCACTGCAATGTCCTTAGGGGCCACCCCAATCTCAGCCATCGCCTTATGGAGTGAAGCCAGGAAGAAATGGTCGCCACACCCTGGGCACCAACGGGGCTGCCCCTTCTTATAATCTTGTGCACTGTAATTACTCATAACTCTCTATTATTTAAAACAACGGATTTAACGGATTTAACGGATTTTTATTTGATGGGAAAACGCTCTTTTACAAGCGATTCCTTACCAAAATTAAGAAGAAGTGAGAGGCTATAACCAGCAATTTTTGCGTAATTGATGGCTTGTGAGCGATGTATATCGTCTAACTCTTTTACAGCCTTTATTTCAACAATAATCTTATCATAGCAGATAAAGTCAGGAATGAATGTTCCTTTTAGCACGGTTCCTTTATAAACTGCATGAATTTCTTTCTCACGTTCAAATGGTATACTGCGTTCGGCAAACTCGATAGCGAGGGCTTCTTGAAAAACCTTCTCGGTAAATCCAGGGCCAAGAATACTATGAACTTTCATAGCAGCACCAATGATTTGGTAAGTTTCCTGTTCGTATCTTAGCATTGCCTTATTCAGTTTTATATATTAAATCCGTTCAATCTGTTGTTTTGTTTATATCCGTTTAATCCGTTTAATCCGTTTAATCCGTTGTTTTGTTAATTATTTCTTGTTTAAAATCTCAGTAAATGCATTGACGAGTTCCTCTACCACGAAAGGTTGGCCCTTGACCTGGTTGAACTGGTAGGGCGTGAAGTTGTCGACCTTTATGCGGAGGTAGGCGGCGAGTTGGCCCATGTTCTGTTCGGCCACCACCACTTTCTTGTATTTAGAAAGAATTTCGGCGGTGTTCTTGGGCAGGGGGTTCAGGTACTTGAATTGGGCCTGTGCCACCTTGTGTCCGGCGGCACGTAGTTCGTCCATTGCTGCGTGCAGATGGCCGTAGGTGGAGCCGAAGCCCACGATGAGCAGGTCGGCATCGTCAATGTCGCCCTCTACTTCGAGGTCGGGCACCTGGATGTTGGCAATCTTCTGCTGGCGCAGGCGTGTCATCAGGTCGTGGTTCTCCGGGTTGGTGGAGATAGCGCCCGTATTGCTGTCCTTCTCCAGTCCGCCAAGGATGTGGGCGAAGCCCTCGCGGCCTGGTACGGCCCAGTAGCGAGTGCCGTTCTCAGCGCGCATATAGGGTGTCCACTTGCCTTTCAGCTCCTCTGGAACGTATGGCGGATTGATGGGGTCGAGCTTGTTGATGTCAGGCAGCTTGAAGGCGCCGCTGCCGTTGGCCACGAAGGCGTCGGTGAGCAGCACGACGGGTGTCATGTGCTCCAAGGCCATCTTGCAGGCCTGGTAGGCGGCGTCGAAGCAGTCGGTAGGGCTGGTTGCGGCCATCACGGGCATCGGACTTTCGCCGTTACGGCCGAAGAGCACCTGCAGGAGGTCGGTCTGCTCCGACTTGGTGGGCAGGCCAGTGGCGGGACCGCCGCGCTGTACGTCGAGCACCACCAGCGGCAGTTCCATAATGACGGCCAGGTTCATGGCCTCGCTCTTCAGGCAGATGCCTGGGCCGGAGGTCGAGGTCACGCCGAGGGCACCGGCAAACGAGGCACCGAGGGCCGAGGCGGCACCGCTGATTTCGTCCTCGCACTGCACGGTGATGACGCCGCACGACTTGTGCTTCGACAGTTCGTGGAGCACGTCGGTGGCGGGGGTGATGGGGTAGGAACCCAGGTAGAGTTTCAGGCCAGCCTTTTCAGCGGCGGCAATGAAGCCGTAGGCCGTGGCCTTGTTGCCTGTGATGTCCATATATCGGCCAGGCTCTTTCACTTTCGACTCCACGCGATAGACGTTGACGGTCGACGAGTGGGTGTTGTGGCCATAGTCCCAGCCAGCCTGTATGACCTTGATGTTGGCCTCGGCGATGGCGGGTTTCTTGGCGAACTTGTCGCGCAGGAAATTGGCCACAAGGTTGAGGTCACGGTCGAAGAGCCAGCAGACGAGTCCGAGCGCGAACATATTGCGGCATTTCATCATCGCCTTCATGTCCATGCCCGTGTCGGCCAGACAGTCCTTTACCATCGTGGTGAGCGGGCACTGGATGACGCGGTCGGGGTCGATGCCCATTTCGCCGAGGTAGTCGGCGGTCTTGAACTGCGCCTTCTCCAAGTCCTTCGGGCCGAAGGAGTCGGTGTCGATGACGATTGTTGCACCAGGCTTGGCGTAGCGGTACTGCGTCTTCAGCGCGGCGGCGTTCATAGCCACCAGCACGTCGCATTTGTCGCCTGGTGTGTAAACTTTTCCAGCGCCGATGTGCACCTGGAACCCTGAGACACCCGTCAGCGACCCTTGCGGGGCGCGGATGTCAGCGGGATAGTCGGGGAATGTGGAGATGCCATTGCCAACGGTGGCACTGACGGTAGAAAAAATGTTTCCGGCCAATTGCATACCATCGCCGGAATCTCCTGAAAACCGAACAACAACTTGTTCGAGCGCTTTAACTTCCAATTGTTCTGCCATAGATAATTTTGTGATTACAATAAGTTTCAGCCTGCAAAGTTCGCAAACTTTATCGAAATGGCAAAACTTTTCGCATAAAAAGTGGTGGTAATGGATGAATATTCCATTGCCTTGCAGGTTATTGGGGCAGATAAGCGGGAGTTTGGGGGCGTCTCGTCACGAGTGCAGGGCCAGCGCTTTGTTCTCAGCGGCTTCCATTTGTTCGCGCTCGCCGGGGCCTTTGTCGTTGATGCCGCAGAGGTGCAGGATGCCGTGGATGATGACGCGGCGCAGTTCCTCCTCATAATTTTTGCCGAACAGTTCGGCATTGGAGCGTACGGTGTCGAGGCTGATGACGATGTCGCCATTGAGGGTGTCGCCCTCGCAGTAGTCGAAGGTGATGATGTCGGTGTAGTAGTCGTGGCCGAGGAACTCTCGGTTCACCTCCAGTATTTTCTCGTCGTCGCAGAAGAGGTAGCCCACTTCGCCCACCTTTTTCCCGTAGGTTTCGGCCACGCGGCGAATCCAGCCCGTGGTGTCGCGCTTGCGAATGGGCGGCATCTTGACGTTCTCTGTGTTGTATGAAATCATATATTGCTTTGTTGAGGTTGCAAAAATACACATTTTCGGCCAAACTGCCAAAGAAAAAGACGAAAACCTTTATGGGGGCCTGCCCCTACATTTGGCAGTTCTGGAGTTTGCGGAACTTGAATAATAAAAATCTATCAAAAAATCAGGACGAACCAAACTGGTAGTTTGGACGGAGCAAACTGGTAGTTTGGACGAACCAAACTTTTGGACTGGTTCGGCAGGCTGGTGGGAATCACTTATTTCTGAGGATTGTAAGGTTGCTGGCGGTTAAGATAATTCCGTATAATTAATTTAAAACTAATATTATTGTTAATAGTGTTAAATTTAACGGAAATGTTTAACAAAATTGATGTTTTGTTGAAATATTATGCTTAATTTTGTGGCTGCAATCGAGAAAGATTGACCTTGAATGGGGTGACCCCACCCCTGCCCCTCCCCTTGATGGGAGGGGAGAGCGTGAAGATTGAAATTGAAAGATTGAAAATGAAGAAATCGACGATATGGATTATAGCGGTAGTGATGGGTTTCTCATTTCTTGGGTTGCTCTATCTTCAGATTTCGTACATCGAGGAGATGGCGAAGATGAAGAAGGAGCAGTTTGAGGAGAGCGTGAACCGCAGTCTGGACCAGGCTTCGCGTAATCTGGAGGTGAACGAGACTCAGCGCTATCTGGAGAAGGATGTGAGCGAGGTGGAGCGCAAGGCTTACTCTCAGGACTCTGTCGTGGTGAACAGCCTTGACGGGAGCATCCAGCACAGCCACCAGTTCTCTGTGTCGTCTGACGACGGTACTGTCTATTCGGCCTTTGAACTGAAGACTTTCCAGACGAAGCCTGCTTCTGTGCCGAAGGCTATGATTATGCGTAGTGACAAGGACCAGATGTCGGAGGCGGCCAAGTCGTTGCAGGAGGTGGTGCGCACGCGCTATATCTATCAGAAGGCGTTGTTGGACGAGGTGGTTTACAGGATTTTGTACACGGCGAGCGAGAAGCCGTTGAACGAGCGTGTGAACTTCAAGTTGCTGGACCGCGACATCCATCAGGAGTTGCTGAACAACGGCATCAACATCCCCTATCACTTCACGGTCTCTACTGCCGACGGGCGGGAGGTGTACCGCTGTCCTGACTATTCGACTGACGGCGAGGAGTGGAGTTACACGCACGTGCTGTTCCAGAACGACCCGTCGTCGAAGAAGGGTGTGTTGAAGATTCATTTCCCTGAGATGAGCAGTTATATTTTCTCGAGTGTGCGGTTTATGATTCCCGCTGTCATATTCACTCTTGTGCTGCTCATCACGTTTGTCTTCACCATTGTTATTATCTTCAGGCAGAAACGTTATACGGAGATTAAGAACGACTTCATCAACAATATGACGCACGAACTGAAGACGCCTATCAGCAGCATTTCGCTGGCGGCCCAGATGCTCAACGACGAGAGTGTGGGCAAGAGTCCGATGATGATGAAGCACCTGGGAGGTGTCATTGGCGACGAGAGCCGTCGGCTGCGCTTCCTGGTGGAGAAAGTGCTGCAGATGTCGATGTTTGACAACAAGACGGCTTCGTTCAAGAAGAAGGAGCTGGACCTGAACGAGCTGCTGGAGCAGACGGCTTCCACCTTCTCGTTGCGCGTGGAGCATACGGGTGGCAAGATTACGACTGAGATTGAGGCGGTCGATTCGACGATTTTCGTGGATGAGGTGCACTTCCAGAATGCCATCACCAACCTGATGGACAATGCCGTGAAGTATCGCAAGCCGGACGAGCCTGTGAACATCCATATCCATACCTGGAACGAGGGCGACAACCTCTGCTTCTCAATCCAGGACAACGGTCTGGGCATCAAGCGTGAGAACGTGAAGAAAATCTTCGACAAGTTCTATCGCGTGCATACCGGCAATGTCCACGACGTGAAGGGCTTCGGCCTGGGCTTGGCCTACGTGAAGAAAATCATCAATCTGCACGACGGCGACATCCGTTGCGAGAGTGAACTGGGCAAGGGCACGAAGTTCACCGTGACAATACCTGTGCTAGAGGTGAGAGGTGAGAGGTGAGAGAATAGTTTAAGCAGATAGGACTAATTGAAGGATATGAATAACAACGACTTTTATTATAGGAAACTGAGCGTATATCATAGGGCAATGCAGCTGGTGGCCAATGTATATCGGCTGTCAAAGCTGTTTCCGCCAGATGAGCGACTCGGACTCACCAACCAGATTCGGCGGGCGGTTGTGTCGGTGCCTTCAAACATTGCAGAAGGGATGGGCCGATTCTCAAATAAAGAGCGCGTCCGCTTTCTGGAAATCGCCAACGGTTCTTTGATGGAAGTGATGTGCCAGTTGGAGGTGGCCCAGATGTTGGAATATATTGATAGACTACAGTTTGGCGAACAGGAGGCGTTCATCAATGAGACAGCTAAAATGCTTGTAGGACTTAGAAAACATTTTGAATTATAGTATAAACCTGGTGAAGACGACAGAGCAGGGAAGTGGCAGAACTATTCTCTCACCTCTCACCTCTTACCTCTCACCTCTAAAAACAAAAAGAACAATGGAAGAGAAACTGAAAATTTTGCTTTGCGAGGACGATGAGAACCTCGGAATGTTGCTGCGTGAGTATCTGGCCGCCAAGGGCTATGAGGCTGAACTTTGCCCCGATGGCGAGGCTGGCTTCAAGGCTTTCCTGAAGACCAAGTTCGACATTTGCGTACTTGACGTGATGATGCCCAAGAAGGACGGCTTCACGCTGGCCCAGGAAATCAGAAGTTCCAACCCTGAAATCCCCATCATCTTCCTGACAGCCAAGACGCTGAAGGACGATATCCTGGAGGGCTTCAAACTTGGTGCCGACGACTACATCACCAAGCCCTTCTCTATGGAGGAACTCGTGTTCCGTATTGAGGCCATCCTGCGCCGCGTGCGTGGCAAGAAGAACAAGGAGTCTACGCTCTACCACATCGGCCAGTTCACCTTCGACACCCAGAAGCAGTTGCTCTCTATCGGCGACCAGCAGACCAAACTGACCACGAAGGAGAACGAGTTGCTGGCTCTGCTTTGCAGCCACGCCAACGAGATTCTCCAGCGCGACTTCGCCCTGAAGACCATCTGGATTGACGACAACTACTTCAACGCCCGCTCGATGGATGTATATATCACCAAGTTGCGCAAGCACCTGAAGGAAGACCCGCAGATTGAAATCATCAATATCCACGGCAAGGGCTATAAACTCATCACGCCGGAGGAGGATTGAGTGCTTTGCGCTTCGCTAGTGAATAGTGAATAGATAATAGTGAAAAGTGAAGAACTGAAAATTGAATACTATGTTAACCGAGAAAGATTTGAAGCAGATTGCGCAGCGTGGCATTAGCGAGGCGCAGATTGAGACACAATTGAAGGAGTTTGAAACGGGCTTCCCCTTCCTCCGCTTGGAGGCAGCAGCAGCCGTTGGCAAGGGCATCGTGGCCCCCAATGAGCAGGCACGCAAACAGTATGTGGCCGCTTGGGAGGCTTACAAGGCACAGGGCCGTCGCGTGGTGAAGTTTGTGCCCGCCAGCGGCGCCGCCAGCCGTATGTTCAAGAATATGTTCGCCTTTGTCGATGCCGACTACGATGTGCCTACTACCGACTTCGAGAAGAAGTACTTCCAGGACATCGAGAAGTTCGCCTTCTACGAGGCACTCGATGCTGTCTGCCGGAAGAACGAGGGCAAGGACATCAAGGCCCTGATGGCCGAGGGCAACTACAAGGCTGTGGCCGCCAATATGCTGAAGAAGGAGGGCCTGAACTACGGTCAACTGCCCAAGGGTATGCTCCTCTTCCACAGGTACGACGAGGGGGCACGCACACCTATGGAAGAGCACCTGGTGGAGGGCGCACTCTATGCCGCCAGCAACGGCGAGGCCCACGTGCACTTCACCGTGAGCCACGACCATCTGGAGTTCTTCAAGCAGAAGGTGGCCGAGAAGGCCGACGGCTTTGCCAAGAAGTACGGCATCAAGTACGACATCACCTTCTCCGAGCAGAAACCCTCAACCGATACTGTGGCTGCCAACCCCGACAACACGCCTTTCCGTGAGGCCGACGGCAGTCTGCTGTTCCGTCCCGGAGGACACGGCGCACTCATCGAGAACCTGAACGAGATAGAGGCCGACGTCATCTTCATCAAGAACATCGACAACGTGGTGCCCGACCGCCTGAAGCCCGAAACCGTGGAGTGGAAGCAGGTCATCGCAGGCGTGCTCGTTTCGTTGCAGGAGAAGGCTTTCGCCTATCTGCGCCTGCTCGACCAGGGAGCAACCGACGCCCAGTTGCAGGAGATTGCCGCCTTTGTGAAGGACTGCCTGTGTGTGGACCCGAAGGGCAACAAGGTCGATGCCGACTATCTGCGCCGCAAGTTGAACCGCCCCATGCGTGTCTGTGGTGTGGTGAAGAACGTGGGTGAGCCTGGTGGCGGCCCGTTCCTGACCTACAACCAAGACGGCACCGTGTCGTTGCAGATTCTGGAGAGTTCGCAGATTGACACGAAGAACGAGGAATATATGAAGATGTTCACCCAGGGCACGCACTTCAATCCCGTCGACCTGGTATGCGCCGTGAAGGACTATCAGGGCAAGCCGTTCAACCTGCCCGACTTTGTCGACAAGAGCACTGGCTTCATTTCCTCGAAGTCGAAGGGCGGCAAGGAACTGAAGGCCCTCGAACTGCCCGGCCTGTGGAATGGTGCCATGAGCGACTGGAGCACCGTCTTCGTCGAGGTGCCCCTTGGCACGTTCAACCCCGTGAAGACCGTCAACGACTTGCTGCGCGAACAGCATCAGTAGTTCCCCTCTCCTGACCTCCTCCCTTCGGGGAGGGGGAAACAGGAAGTGGGGTGTCTATGGCTTGAATATGGACAACCGACAGAAAGCACTCGAACTGGGTCAGAAGCCCGTGGGCGCGTTGCTGTGGCAGTATGCTCTGCCCGCCATCGTGGCTATGACGGCTTCTTCCTTGTATAATATCATTGACCGTGCGTTCATAGGTCAGGTGGTGGGGCCTGATGCCATTGCAGGCTTGGGCATCACCTTCCCCTTTATGAACCTGAGTGCGGCTTTTGGTGCCTGTGTCGGCGTGGGTGCGTCGACGTGCATCAGCGTGAAGTTGGGGCAGCGTGACTACGAGACCGCCGAGCATTTGCTGGGCAATACCGTGACGCTGAATCTCGTCATCGGCTTCATCTTTATGATTGTCTGCCTCGTCTTCCTCGACCCCATCCTGCGCTTCTTTGGTGCCAGCGACGTCACGCTGCCTTACGCCCGCTCGTTTATGCAGGTGATTCTCCTGGGCAACATGATTACCCACATGTATTTCGGTATGAACGCCGTGCTGCGGGCCGTTGGCAAGCCGCGTCACGCCATGTGGGCCACCCTCTTCACCGTGGGTATGAACATCTTGCTGGTCATCGCCTTTGTTTGGTGGTTCCGATGGGGCATCAGGGGCGCGGCTATGGCCACCATCGCCAGTCAGACGATGGCCCTGTGCTGGCAGATGTGGCTGTTCTCCGACAAGAAGGAATTGCTGCACCTGCGCCGAGGCATCTACAAACTGAAGTCCGACCTGGTGCGCAACATCATCAGCATCGGCATTTCGCCCTTCCTGATGCAGACCACATCGTGCGTCATCGTCATTGCCATGAACAATCAGTTCGTGCGCTACGGCGGTGATATGGCCGTGGGCGCCTATTCCATCGCCAACTCGATGGTGATGGTGTTCTTCATGTTCGTAATGGGCGTCACCCAGGGTATGCAGCCCATTGTGGGCTACAACTACGGGGCTGAGAAGTACGACCGCATGCTGCGCTGCCTGTGGCTGGCCATCACAGTGGCCACGCTCATCCTGCTGGTTGGTTGGGCCGTGTCCATGCTCTTCCCCCGTCAGATAGCCCGCATCTTCACCACCGACCCGCAGCTCATCGACTTGGCGGCCCGAGGCCTGGTGTTCGATATGCTCGTCTTCCCCGTGGTGGGGTCGCAGGCGGTCATCACCAACTTCTTCCAGTGCATCGGCAAGGTGCGCATCAGCATCTTCCTCTCGCTCTCGCGCCAGCTGTTCATGCTTCTGCCCATGGCCATAGTGTTCCCCCTGTTCTGGGGCCTCGACGGCGTGTGGGTGTCCATGCCGGCCAGCGACTTTGCCGCCTTCGCCGCCACCATCCCTATATTATTATGGTATTTAAAGAAACTGAAAAAATAAGCTACTATGGAAACTGCTGTAAGAAATGCCCGCCGGAGGGCTTCATTCCGCTTGCCTGGCTATCTGCTTGACAAACTCAAATCTGAAGCAGAAAGCTCGAACCTTAGTCTGAACAGTATGGTTGAAAAGACTTTGCTTGGAGCAATGTATTATGAGCCTAACGAAGTGACCCTTGAGGCTATGAGGGAGTGCCAGTCGGGGACTGAATTGCCTATTGTCGATACAAGCAGCTACGACGCTTTTGTTAATTCTATCTTGGATGGCGATGAAGACGATTAAACGCAGCACTCAATTCAAGAAAGATTTCAAACGATACAGGAACTTTCCTGCTAAGGTTAAGGCACTTTTGGAGATAGTGAGGATGTTGGAGAATGACATTCCGATTCCAGCTCAATATGACCCGCATCTTCTGGTTGGCAAATATAAGGGCCATTGGGAGTGCCATATAGACAACGACTATCTGCTGATTTGGATTGACTATACCACTAATTGCATCAAGTTGGAGAGACTGGGAACCCACAGCGAACTATTTAGGAAATGAACAGTCATATCATTATCAACATTGGCCGCCAGCTGGGTAGCGGAGGCCACGACATCGGGCGGATGCTGGCCCAGGACTTCGGCGCCACCTACTACGACCGCGAACTGCTGAACCTGGCCGCCAAGGAGAGCGGGCTGTCCGAGCGGTTCTTCGAGCAGAACGATGAGCACAAGAGTTTCCTGCGCTCGTTCCTACACCTGCCCAACGCCTTCTCGGCCACCTCCGACTATGTGCGTCAGGGCTTCTCGCAGGACTCCTTCTTCCAGTTCCAGAGCGATGCCATCCGTAAGGCCGCCGTCGAAGGCTCCTGCGTCTTCGTGGGGCGCTGTGCCGACTACGTGCTGCGCGACTTCGACAACGTGGTGAACATCTTCGTCACCGCCCCGATGAGCTTCCGCGTCAGCAATGTCATGGCCAAGCAGCACATCGACGAGACAGCCGCCCGCCGCATCATAGAGCAGGGCGAGAGCAGGCGCTCCGCCTACTACAACTACTACACCGGCAAGCGCTGGGGGGCCGCCGAGAACTACGACCTCTGCATCGACGCCTCCATCCTCGGACTCCAGCAGACGGGGCAGTTCATTGCCGAGTTCATTCGCAAACGTTTCAAGATATGAAGAAGATAGGCATACTGAGCGACACACACTCCTATTGGGACGAGAAGTACCTGCACTACTTCGAGCCTTGCGACGAGATATGGCACGCTGGCGACATCGGCTCGGTCGAGGTGGCCGAGCGGCTGGCCGCCTTCCGCCCCCTGCGGGCCGTCTGCGGCAACTGCGACGGCGGCGACCTGCGCCTGATGTACCGCGAGCTGAACCGCTTCAAGTGCGAGGATGTCGATGTGCTCATCAAGCATATCGGCGGCTATCCCGGCCACTACGACCCCTCGGTGCGCAATCTGCTCTTCACCCATCCGCCCAAGCTCTTCATCGCCGGACACTCCCACATCCTCAAGGTGAAGTACGACAAGACCCTTGGCCTGCTGCACCTCAACCCCGGCGCCGCCGGACTGCAGGGCTGGCACCCGGAGCGCACCCTGATGCGCCTCGTCATCGACGGTGCCACCTTCAAGGACCTCGAAGTCATCACACTCTCAGACCCCCGCAAATGAAAGAATATCTTGCAGAAATGGCCACTTGCACAATAGTTGCGGCTGTTGTCACGTTATTATTTTATATCATCGGCTTCGACAAGTCGTGGCAGGATGCTTCCACCACCTTCGGCACCAGCTTCCTCGTGATGTTTGCCTTGGGAGTATGGAACCGTCTGAAAAAGAAAGAGAAAAACTAATAAGAAGTAAATAAACATGAAACGTACTATCGTAATCACCGGCGGAGCCGGTTTCATTGGCAGCCATGTGGTTCGCCTTTTCGTGAACAAGTACCCCGAGTATCACATCATCAACCTCGACAAGCTGACCTACGCCGGCAACCTGGCCAACCTGAAGGACATCGAGGCCAAGCCGAACTACGAGTTTGTGAAGATGGACATTTGCGACTTCGACGCCTTCTACCAACTGATGCAGGACAAGAAGGTGGACGGCATCATCCACCTGGCCGCCGAGAGTCACGTGGACCGCTCCATCAAGGACCCCTTCACCTTTGCCAAAACCAACGTGATGGGCACGCTCAGCCTTCTGCAGGCCGCCAAACTCTACTGGGAGAGCCTGCCTGAACGCTACGAGGGCAAGCGCTTCTACCACATCAGTACCGACGAGGTCTATGGCGCATTGGAACTGACGCATCCCGAAGGCATTGAGCCGCCGTTCACCACGACTGCCTCGTCGGCAGAGCACCATCTGGCCTACGGCGACAAGTTCTTCCTCGAAACCACAAAGTACAACCCCCATTCGCCCTATTCAGCAGCCAAGGCATCGAGCGACCACTTCGTCCGCGCCTATCACGACACCTATGGTATGCCCGTCATCGTGACTAACTGCTCGAACAACTACGGCCCGTTCCAGTTCCCTGAGAAGTTGATTCCGCTGTTTATCAACAACATACGCCACCGTAAGCCGTTGCCCGTCTATGGCAAGGGTGAGAACGTCCGCGACTGGCTCTATGTCGAGGATCACGCCCGCGCCATCGACCTCATCTTCCATGAGGGCCTCATCGCCGAGACCTACAACATCGGCGGCTTCAATGAGTGGAAGAACATCGACATCATCCGTGTGCTCATCAACACCGTAGACCGTCTGCTGGGCCGTCCTGAAGGACAGGATATGGACCTCATCACCTACGTCACCGACCGCGCCGGCCACGACCTCCGCTATGCCATCGACAGCACCAAACTCCAGAAGGAACTGGGCTGGGAGCCGTCGCTGCAGTTCGAGGAGGGCATCGAGAAGACCGTCCGCTGGTACCTCGACAACCAGGAGTGGCTCGACAATGTCACCTCTGGCGACTACCAGAAATACTACGACAACATGTACAAAAACCGCTAACGTCAAGTGGACTGCGCTAACTGCGCAGTCCCTCTCCCCACCAATGGACGGACTGACCAAACCCCTCCACGCCTACTTGGTCACGATGGGTTACGAAGGAGTTACCCACGAGCAGGAGCACCAGATGGAGCACCTGTTCGCACTCCTACCGCAGACAGACTTGCAGACCGTCGCCTCTTATTACGGCCTCTTCGGCGAACCTCGCCTTTCGCTGGCTGAGATTGCTGCCCATCGCGGCGAACAGCCCGACGAGACGCTGACTGCCATCGACCGTATGCTGCGAAAACTGGCCGTCAGTCCTGAATGGCAAATGATGAGACAACAATGAGAACAGAAAAAGCCAGAATCATCGACCTGCCCAAGATAGTGGACCCTCGCGGCAACCTCACTGTCGCTGAGCGGATGAAGAACGTGCCCTTCGACATTGCCCGTGTCTACTGGACCTACGACGTGCCGTCAGGGGAGCGGCGCGGCGGCCATGCCCACCGCACCTGTCAGGAAATCATCATCGCCGTAAGCGGTTCGTTTACTGTCGAAGTCTTCGACGGGCAGGACCGGCAGGCCTTCCACCTGAACCATCCCTACCAGGGCCTCTATGTGGGCACCGGGGTGTGGCGCACGTTGGAAGATTTCTCCAGCGGTGCCGTCTGTCTCGTGCTGGCCTCAGAACTCTTCGACGAGGACGAATATATCTATGACTACGACGAGTTCCTTGGGTTCGTTAAATCGAAATGACGTTATAACGTAATAACGTAAAGACGGTGTTCGACATCATCCCATACACCCCGGAACGCTGCAACGAATGGAATGCTTTCGTGGCGCAGTCGAAGAACGGAACCTTCCTCTTCGACCGCGGCTATATGGACTACCACAGCGACCGTTTCGCAGACTTTTCGCTGATGTGCTATTTTCAAGGCAAACTTTTTGCGCTATTGCCGGCCAACAGGGTGGGGGAAACGCTTTACTCCCATCAGGGCCTTTCTTACGGAGGGCTGGTTATGGATTCGAACACAACCACGGCAAAGACCTGCCAACTCTTCAACGAGATAAACGACTATTTGCGAGGCAAGGGTATCTGCAAAGTGGTGTACAAACCTGTGCCGCACATCTATCATCGTCTGCCGGCCGAAGAAGACCTCTATGCCATTTATATCAGTTGTGGGGCCACGCTGGCCGGCCGTGACGTGTCGTCGGCCCTGCTGCCTGCCAAGCCAGTGAAATGGAAACGTGACCGTCACTATAATGCCAAGCATGCCAGGAAAAAAGGTGTCGTCGCCCGTCAAACCGACGATTTCGAGACTTTCTGGCAGTTGCTCTCTGACAACCTATGGCAGAAGTTCGGGGTCCATCCCGTTCATTCGCTTCAGGAAATACGGTTGCTCCACTCCCGCTTCCCAGAAAATATCCAACTGTGGGCCGCCTATTCCCCAGAGGGGGGGATGCTGGCCGGAACGGTGCTGTATCTTTGTGGCGACGTGGTGCATACCCAGTATATATCGGCCTCGCCAGAAGGGAAACGGCTCCACGCAGTCGACGGCCTCTTCTACCATCTCATCAACAATGAACTGGCTGATATACAATGCCTGGATATGGGCACATCGAATATGCCGCACAGTTCCGACCTCCACGAGTCGCTGATTTTCCAGAAAGAAGGCTTTGGCGGCCGTGCCGTATGCTGTGACACTTACGAATGGAACTTATGATTGAGTATTTGCCCTTGAAATGCATCACGGCGATGCACGCCGACGAAATTCACGAAGCCGTTGCCGGCGTTGTTGATTCCGGCTGGTATCTGCGTGGGGAGGCTGCGGCACGTTTCGAGCAGGAGTATGCCCTCTACATTGGCACCAAGCACTGCATCGGCGTGGCCAACGGTCTCGATGCCCTTACCATCATTCTTCGTGCCTACAAGGAGATGGGCATCCTGAACGAGGGCGACGAGGTCATCGTGCCTGCCAACACTTACATCGCCACCATCCTTTCCATCACCGAGAATCGCCTGCGCCCCGTCCTCGTCGAGCCGAGCATTGACACCCTCCAGATTGACGACACACTCATTGAGCAGGCCATCACGCCGCGCACGCGTGCTGTTATGATTGTCCACCTTTATGGCCGCTGCGCCTTTACTCCTAGCATTGCTGACATCTGCCGCCGTCACAACCTCCTTCTTCTTGAAGACAACGCCCAGGCCCACGGTTGTCTCTCTCCTTCTGTTCTGTATGCTGCGCAATATGAGCAGCCCTTCCAGAAGACTGGCTCCCTCGGCCACGCCGCCGCTCACAGTTTCTATCCGGGTAAGAACCTCGGCGCTCTAGGTGATGCAGGTGCTGTGACCACCAATGACGACCGCCTTGCAGAGACCGTCCGCGCCATTGCCAACTACGGCTCCTCCCGCAAGTACGTCTTCGACTACATTGGACGCAATTCCCGCCTCGACGAACTCCAGGCCGCCGTCCTATCCGTCAAACTGAAATATCTCGACCAGGACAACGCTCGTCGCCGCGAAATTGCCGCCTATTACGCCGACAATATCAAGAACCCCGCCATTATGGTTAATGGTCAATGGTCAACGGACAATGTCTTCCACATTTTCCCCATTCTCTGCCAACAGCGCGACCATCTGCAAGCCTTTTTGGCAGAAGAAGGCGTCCAGACCATCATACACTATCCCATTCCACCCCACAAGCAGCAGTGCTACAAAGAGTGGCACAATCTTTGCCTGCCTGTCACTGAGCGGATACACGCTCAGGAACTCAGTCTGCCCTGCCATCAGGCTATGACTGATGCCGAGGTGGAGACTGTTTCCAATCTGATTAACAAATTCAAACAATAAGAAAAACTATGGATTATCAAGAACTGAACTATCAAAGTTTAGACCGTGAACAACAGTTGGAGGCCTCACTGGCCTTTCCCGTCCTGATGCGCAAGACCTATCTCTGGATGACCTTCGCGCTCGTTATCACCGCTTTTACTGCCTATAACGTGGCTACCAGTGAGACCTTCACCAATTACCTGTTCCAGCACCAGGGTCTTATGTGGGTGCTCTTCGGTGCAGAGTTGCTGCTCGTCATCGGCCTTTCCGCTGCCATCAACAAGATTTCGCTTTCAGTAGCGACGCTGATGTTCGTGGTCTATGCTGCCCTCAACGGCATCACTTTTGCCTCCATCTTCTGGGCCTACAGTCTGGGAAGCATTGCCACCACTTTCTTTATTACTGCCGGCACTTTCGGGGCTATGTCGCTCTTTGGCTATTTTACTAAGAGTGATCTCACCTCGTGGGGCAAGATATTGCTGATGGCGCTCATCGGCATCATCATCGCCACCGTGGTGAACATCTTCCTCCACAATGCTATGCTCGACCTCATCGTGAGTTATGCCGGTGTGCTCATCTTCGTGGGCCTTACTGCCTACGACACGCAGAAAATCAAGCAGATGTTCCTGATGGCTCCCGATGCCAGCGAGGCTACGCAGAAATATGCTGTGCTGGGCGCACTGACGCTCTATCTCGACTTCATCAACCTCTTCCTTTATCTCCTTCGTATTTTCGGAAGAAGAGACTGATTCTCAGAATTGTGGAAAAGAACAGGAGCAAGAACCGTTTCTTACAGGCCTTCGGCATCGTCGTGGTGCTGTTGGCCTTGGTTCGTTGTGCCTTTCCAGGTGTAGCCGGACAGTCGGGGGCGAATGTGGCGAAGGCTGAGACCGACAGCACGGTGCACCAGCAACTGACAGACTGGCAGAAGCCTGTGTTACTGGCCAATGGTGAGCGTCCGCACCGCATCTTCAGCGTTCCCAGTTACGACCGCGCCTTCCCCGACAGCAACCACGTGCAACTGGTGGCTGCCCAGCGATGGGGCGTAAAGCCGGTGAAGGATCGTGAGGATGCGGAGCGGCGTAAGAACGAATTGGTTTATATGGGCCTTTCGCCTTATTACTATGTTGACCCGCTCTATTCCAGCATCCCCTATCTGGTGCCCAGGGCGGCCATTCTCTTGCAAGACATAGGACAGGCTTTCTTCGACAGCCTACAGGTGAAGGGCATCCCGTTGCACCGCTTCATTGTGACCAGCGTATTGCGCACCGAGGCCGATGTGGTCAAACTGCGCCGCCATAACGGCAATGCGACGGAGCACTCCTGCCACCTTTATGGCACCACTTTTGACATCTGCTACAACCGCTATAACACCGTGGAAGACCCTGACGGCCCGCATCGGCGTAAGGTGCGTGACGATTCCCTAAAGTTTGTGCTTAGCGAAGTGCTCAACGATATGCGCCGGCAAGGGCGTTGCTACATCAAGTATGAGCGCAAGCAAGGCTGCTTCCACATGACCGTCAGATAGGACCGCCGCCGAAAGCAGAAAAAAACGCTTAAGACTTTCACCCTCTGCAACCGAATTTCAGGTTGCCGAGGGTTATTTATTATGGTGTTTTGTAACTTAGCGGTTAAGAATTAACGCCTTATCAATCAAAATCGGTAAAAATGACTAAAAAAAGCATCTTCCGTGATTAGTTTTCATGGAAAGTTCGTACCTTTGCACCCGTCTTTTCACAAAGACACCACATTTTATTGCTCAATTATCCTGCCGAACTGCAACCTCGTAAGGGATTTAACGAGCAAATCCAAATATCCATTGGAGCTGCGCACCACAGCGCAGTCTCCACCATAGGATATTTGGGGCTGTTGCAGGCCTGGCAGGATATATGGACGGGGCCTGCGCTTTCTTTATGCCCATATTGTTAGTGCTCTCCCCGTAAGATTTAGAGGTGAAAGTATTAACAATTAACCCCAATAAAGAACAATTAAGAACTATGAGAATTATGAAACGAACATTTAATCTCATCCTCACCCTCGCTGCGATGCTCACGATGGCGCAGACGGCGTGGGCGACAGACGAAACAAAGGTGTTTACCATTTCCCATGCGGTGGGTGACCCGAACAATGACTATTGCGGCACCATCACATACGATGGCTACGACTTTCTCATTCCCGACGCGAACATAATGCAGAACCAGCGTTATGAGAACAGAATCACCATGAGAACTAAAATGTATAATTCCGGCAATGAAGGCACGGTCAAACTCTATCCTCGCATAAGCGGCAAGGTGAAGAGTCTGACGTTCAGTAGTGCCAGTGTTTTCGTTAATAGTAATGTTGTCGGTACGGAGCATTACGTTAAAATCGGAAAGGGCGATATCTGGACGAACTCTTATACAGAGGACATAAGCTCAGCAACTACGTTGACCTTCACCTTCACGAACGATGACGGATTGCAACTTGCAAACGAGAATGAGTATCTTGAAATCAAGATGAGGAACTCCGAACCCTCCAGAAATGCATCTTTACAGATAAGTGGTACGCTCACCATCACCTACGAGCCTACGGCATCGACACTGACGCACACCCACAACTTCTCGTACAACGCCGTGGGCAATACGCTGACCGCCACCTGTGCCCACGACGACGGCAAGGAGTGTGATCTTGCAAGTTCCAGTTATCAGATATCCACGTCGCTGATACCACCGCAAAATCTCATATACCATGATGGCTGGAATTATCCTGCAAGCATGTCGGGATTTGAAAACTTTAAATCGGAAACGAAAGCCACAATCGGCTCTATCACCTACATAAAAACCGACACCAACGAGGACTATGGCACCTCCGAACCTGACGCCACGGGAACATACACCGCCAGCGTCACCATCAACGTCGGAGGCACGGGCTACACGCTGACGACGAGTTACCGCGTGACGGACTATCATTTCGTCTATAACAACTATCCGCAGTTCACCACTGACAAGTCCGGGAATTATGCCGGCAATGGCCAGACTGTCACCATCACCTTCACGCCGAAGTTCGGCGAGACGCTGACAGGGCTGACCGTGACGGGCTCAACCTCTGGAAGTAACATCACGTTGACTGCGGTGGGTGCCAACACCTACACGTTCACCATGCCCGGAGAGGATGTCACCATCGGCGCTACGTTCTCTATCAGCGAGGACGACTTCGCAGAAACTGGCATCAACGAGTACACTATCAAGACCGCCAACGGCTGGGGCTGGTTCTGCTTTGTCACAAACTACGACTTGGTTCCAGACGGCTTCAGCGGCAAAACCGTGAAACTCGGCACAAGCATCGAATCGTCGGAGATGGCAGGCACGAGCGGTCACCCGTTCAAGGGTACGTTTGACGGACAGGGCAATACGCTGACCTTTAACCGCATTGCCGCCGAGGACTTCTGCGCCCCGTTCCACTACATCAATGGTGCCACCATCAGCAACCTCCACGTAGAGGGCACCATCACGGGCGGCACATACGAGAGTTTGGGCGGTCTGGTGGGCCGTGCCGAGGGCAATATCACCATCGAGAACTGCCGCGTGAGTACCGAAATCAGCACTACAGTCAGCGGCGGTGCCCTTCACGGCGGTGTCATTGCCCAGTGGAATGGCACTAATGCCGCCTGCACCGTCACGGGCTGCGTGTATGACGGTCTGATTTACAACTCGGACCAGACTGGCGTGACCACCTCCTGCCGCGGATTCATAGGATGGGACTATGGAAATAACGGGACCATCACGTTCACCGACTGCCTATCCGCTCCCGCCGCATACGGCACGGGCAAATACGCACTGGGCGACAACTGCTTCACGTTCGTCTATCCAAACAGTGAGCCGACCCTGACCTACAACATGACGAACTGCTACTATACCAGCACCCTCGGCAACAAGCAGGGACGCCCTGCAGCCACGGCGACCGTCGCGCCCGCCAACCTCGGCAATGCGACCACCGACTACGGAATGGTGGATGGCTACGAGAACGGCTTCCTCTACAACGGCAACTACTACACGCCGAAGTACGGTGACGCAGTGGTGGAATACCGCTTCGATGACTGGAATGAGAGGGCCGACGTGACCATCAACGGCACGGGCAACAACCTCGTGGGCGTGAACATCACGGAGGAGGTAGGCAATATCAAGAGCGTGACCTACAACCGCCCGTTCAACACAGCACAGGCCGCGACGGTGATACTGCCGTTCAGCTATATCTGCGACGGCAACGAGGGCGGCAAGTTCTTCGGCTTTAAGGAAGTGGTGTACAACGAAGACTTGCACCAATGGGTCTGCACGATGGTAGAGCCAGGCAATACGGCTGTGACATCGCTGACGGCCAACACGCCGTATCTGTTCATGCCGAGCGACGCGACGATGGCGTTCCCGAACATCGAGCACATGACGGGCGGAGTTGTGACGCTGCAGCCCACGACGGCTAACGACGGCGTCTATGGCGGTGGCACGTCGGATGACGAATGGAATTTCCACGGCTCGTACAAAGGGAAGACGTGGACATCAAGCGATTCTGATAAGGACTACGGCTTTGCAGCCACCAGCGGCACCGCTGTTGACGGTCAGGCAGTGGATGCCGGGCAGTTTGTCCGCTTTGCCCCTGGCGCATTCATCAAGCCCATGCGCTGCTATCTGTCGTATGTCGGCACGTCAGAACCAGCTCCGGCACGCGGCCTGACGCGCGGAGCCGCCACCGATGACCTGCCCCAGAGCATCACCGTGCGCCTCGTGAGCCGCAATGGCGACGTGGAGGCAATCGGCACGCTCAACATGGAGACGGGCGAAATGTCGTTTGAGGGTTGGTACACGCTGGATGGCGTCCGCCTCGACGGCAAGCCCAGCACGAAGGGTATCTATATTAACAATGGAAAAAAGATAGTAATCAAATAACGAATGGAGGACACAGCAATGAAAAAGAAAGCATACGAAAAGCCATCGTTCAGAGTAGTGGAACTGCAACACAAGTGCCAGATACTGTCTGATAGCGAAGACCCCAAAAGGAATGTCCCCTGGTGGGACGGCGAGGGCGGTTCCCGCAGAACCAACGACTTCGACGACGAGGAGTAAGGCACAGCCCCCTCGTCCAGGGCTACTGCTCGGTGTAGAGCACCTGGACGAGGGTCTGGCCTACGGCCTGCAGGGTGTTGCGGTCAATGTGCGCCATGTCGTCGGACACGGTGTGCCA
Source organism: Prevotella sp. (assembly GCA_017960525.1). GTDB lineage: Bacteria > Bacteroidota > Bacteroidia > Bacteroidales > Bacteroidaceae > Prevotella. The sequence continues at coordinate 10,671 of JAGCZA010000110.1, read as the reverse complement.
GGTGGGGCCGAAGCTGCTGGCCTCGCAGTCAGGATAATAGTTGATGATATCGATGCAGGGAATGGCAGCCACCTCGTTCACGGGACCGTGGTCGTCGGTGATGCCGCCCCCCTGCTTCCTTGGGAACAGGCTGGCATAGCCCACGGTCTCTGCCGCCTTCCACACCCGCTCAACCACCTGCGGGGCGTAGTAGAGCGAGTAGCCTTCCTGGAAGAAACGCGCCCCCTGTCCACCAACCATATCAAGGAGAATGCCATAGCGGGCTGTATAGTCTTTGGCGTGGGGATGTGCGGCCCAATATTGTGCACCGAGGGCCCACGAATCGCTCACGTTGTCACTACCCCAGTCTTCGGCGTCGAAGCAGACGAAATCAACACCTATGCCGATGCTGTCGGTACGGAGCAATCGGGCCAATTCCAGCATCACTGCTACACCACTGGCCCCATCGTTGGCGGCCATCACGGGCTTTGTCCAGTTGGCCTCGTCGGGGTCGTTGTCAGCCCAAGGGCGGCTGTCCCAATGGGCGCAGACAAGTATTCTCTCTTTTAGTTCTGGCCTGTAACTGGCAATGATGTTATTGCTCAGAAGGGGCGTTCCGTCGAATCCCTTCAAGGTGGCCCGCTGCTCAATCACCTTCATTCCGTAACTCTCAAACTTTGTTGCTATCCACTGGCCGCACCGCTCGTGGGCCTCGCTGTTCATTGTACGCGGACCAAAGTCGCACTGCTGTTGGCAGAAAGCGTAAGCCGAATCTGCCGAAAAGGCTGGTCCTACAGGTTTGTTGGGCACGTTGTTGTTTTGTAGTTTTTGGCTCTGCGTGTTTCCGCAGGCTGTGGCCGCAGCGGTTATCAGGGCTATAGCGGCGAGTGTGAGTATAGCGTTTTTTGTTTTCATTTTCTTGCTTTCAGTAAATCTTTACGTATGATGATGGCTACAAAGCAGATGATAGCGACTGAGTTGTAGCCGAGTGATGCCCATAGTGGTAGGCAGTTGTGCAGATAGTCCATACTGGCCCATACAACTACTGCCAGCAGTACGTAGAAAATAATGGCGCCAAGGGGATAGCGGATAGGGTGGTAGTGCTGTCCCACGATGTAGGAGAGCGTCATAGCCACACCATAACCGGCAAATCCGGCCCAGGCGCAGGCGATATAGCCGTAGTGCGGCACAAAGAACACATTGATGGCAATGAGCACGGCGCAGCCCACGCCAGAGAACAAGGCCCCCCAGATGGTCTTGTCGGTGAGCTTGTACCAGAAGGATAGGTTGAAGTAGATGCCCATCATAATCTCTGCCGCCATAACGATAGGCACCACGCACAGCCCCACGCGGTAAGCATCGGGAATGATTAGCTTCAGTACGTCGAGCCAGCCCATCACACAAAGGAATGCCAGCAGGGTGAAGATGACGAAATACTTCATGGCCTGCGCCTGAACGGTATCGTTGTCCTGGTCGCGGGTCTTGCCAAAGACGAAAGGCTCGTATGCATAGCGGAAGGCCTGGGTGATCATAGCCATAATCATGGCTATCTTCACGCAGGCGCCGTAGATGCCGAGCTGCTCACGCATATCGTCGCCGGGATAGACAAAGGGAAACAGAATCTTGTCGGCCACTTGGTTGAGCACACCGGCAATGCCCAGCACCACAATGGGCCAGGCGTAGACCAGCATGCGGCGCATCAGGGAAGTATCGAAACCGTGGCGCAGGCTGGTCAGTTCCTTGGCCAGACAGAGGGTCACCACGGCCGAGCAGACCATATTGATGTAGAAGGCGTAGCCAGGGTCGTGGCCGTCGAGACCCACATAATAAGCTACGTTGAGGGCAATGTTGATGCCGATGTTGAGCAGTTGCAGGGCTGCAAACTTCAGGGCCTTCTTCTGCTGCCGCAAAAAGGCGAAGGGAATGGCCCTGATGGCATCGATGGCCACAGTGGCTGCCATCACCCACACATATTGCGGCGTTTCCGAATAACCCAGAAACTGGCTGACGGGTGCCAGGAACAGGAGCACTAAGCAGAAGAACAGCGTCGCCGCCGATGTCACACCTATCAGGGCTGTAGAGAAGACGCGCTGCGGGTTTTCACCCTCTTTGTTGGCGAAGCGGAAGAAGGTGGTCTCCATACCAAAGGTGAGCAGCACGAGCAGCAGGGCCGTTAGTGCGTACATATTGGTGATGACGCCGTAGCCGCCGCTCTGTGCCGACATCTTTGCGGTGTAGAGCGGCACGAGCAGGTAGTTCAGGAATCGGCCTAGTATGCTGGAGAGACCATAGATGGCCGTATCCTTGGCCAGAGATTTCAGATTTGCCATATATCAAGTTCTCATTGTCATTCTTCCAGGAGGCTTTTGTAGAAGCGGTCGTATTGTGTGATGATGCTTTCTGACTTGAAGCGGGCGGCGTTTTGGCGGGCTGTTATTCCCATTTTCTGCCTTTGGTCTTTTTGCCCAATCATCTGGCAAAGTTTTTCTGCCAGGTCGTCAGTGTCGCCGTTGCGTGCCAGCAGTCCGTCTTCGCCGTCGGTAATGATATTGCGGGGACCGTTGTCGCAGTCGAATGCCACAACGGGCAGCCCGCAAGCCATCGCCTCGATGATGATAAGTCCGAAAGACTCCCATCGTGACGAGCACACCAGCAGGTCGCTCTGCTGGTATTCGACGAAGATGTCGGGTGTGGAGGGGTGGATGGCGGCGTGTGGCGGCAGTTTGGCTGAGAGTTCTGCCAGGTCTTCGCCGTCGCCGAAGATGTCAAGGTGCCAGTCTGTGTGCCGCTCTTGCACTTTCCGCCATGCCTGCAGAAGTAAGTCAAAGCCTTTTTGGTGGTTCAGCCTGCCTACGGCGATGGCTCGCTTGTAGTCCTTGCTGGTGTCGGCTTTCTGCTCCGGATGTTCCGGCAGACAGTTGGGGATGATTGTCTTTCTGATGAAGGCACCCCACTTGTGGGCATCGTCAGGGGTGAGTGCGATGAGTGCGTTGAACTGACATACAGTTTCTTTCAGCCTGTTCAGGTCTATGACGGCAAAAAACCGCCTGACGATGTTGCGGGTCTCTCGCACCTGCATCTCGTGGTCTATCATACCCGTGTGAGCCTCCACCACCAGTTTCTCTGTGGTGTGAGCCCTGATGAGTGCGCGCAGTTCGTGAGCATCCTTGTCGGTGCACACCACGATGTCGGCCTTCGCCTCTTTCAGGAAGTCCCTGATGGCGTTGGAAAGCTGATGACGAAGCAACAGCTTCTTCAAATAACGGAGCGGGTAAGGATATTTATAGGCTTTGTAGAGCTTCACGTCCAGGTCTACACACTTCACTTTTAGCGAAAGAGGGTAGGGGTAAGGTTCATGGTTTTGCTCGTAGGTGAGCAGCGTCACGTCATAGCCCATCTTTTCTGCAAAGGTGTTCGCCCTGACAGAAAGCATCCTTTCGATGCCGCCCCTGCACACATTGGCATGATGTAAGAATACTATCCGCATTGTTCCACCACTTTTTGCATTTGCACTTTCCAGGAGAGGTGTTCCACCGTTTGGCGTATTTCCTGGGGTGTCATCTGTAGTTGTTCTTCAAACGCCACGATGCGGGCAATGTTGACGGGCGACTCGTCTGCGGGCACTTTCAGCACGTAGGGCTGGCCATCGAAATCGCTGTCGTTCTCGGAATAGACGAATGGCAGGCCCCGGCTGGCGTATTCGCGGTTCTTCAGCGTCTTGATGTCGCTGATGCCGCTGCGGTGGCGGGCCAGGCTTCCAACGGCAAAGGCACTCTGCTCGAACACCTTGTTCAACTCGTCGCCAAACAGCTGGCCGTGGAAGATAACTTTGTCCTTGATGCCATACTTCTCTATCAACTCCGCAAAGCCCGGGGCGTGCTCGTCGTCGTGCATCTCCGACTTCCAAACCCCGCCCACGATGTGGAAGAAGACAGGCTTTCTGTTTTCGCTTTTGTAATATTCCCCCAGCCCGGCAATGAGGCGGTCGTAGCCGTGCCAGTAGTGCACCTCGGCCACGCCTATCAAGTGGAGAGCCTTCGAGGTGTCCACCTTCTGGTGCAGGGGCATACTGTCGAGGTCTACGCCATTGCTGATGCGGATGGTGCGCTGGCCGAAGATTTGCTGCTCGCTGGTGAAGGTGGCTATAGCTTCCAGCTGCTTGGCCAGCCCACGGCGGAATATCTGGTCGATGCGCAGCTGCAGACGCTCTGTGCGTGAAAAGCCTTCAAACTCCTGGTCGTAGGGATAGGTCGGTATCTCCATCACGGCCTTGATGCCTGCTCGCTTCAGCCGGCTGAAGAAGCGTTTCAGCCACGGGTTGGCATTCTGGAAGCAACGGGCATAGACCATCTGGATGCCCCGTCGGGCGCAATAGTCGTAGACGGCTCCATAGCTGATGCGTTGCCGCAGTCCCGCCAGTTTGCCGGTGCCGAAGTCTTCCAGCACACACTTGTCACTAGTCACTTTTCCGCTCTCACTTTGCACTTCCACCAGCCGCTGCCAGTGGCAGTTCTGTCCTTGGTCGTAATAGCAGAGATGCACCTCATGCCCGTTCTGGCAGAGCCCCTTTACCTGGTAGCGTATTTTCTTCGAGATGCCGCTCACCTCGGAGAATCCGTGATAAACCAAAAACAATATCTTCATCCCTTGTGCTCGTGCAGTTTAAGTTTTGTCAGAAGTGCTATCCAGAGCCTGTACCACGCCCAACGGTTCTGTTTGTAGTCTGTGGCGTAAACCCACTTGCCTTTGAAGCGGGCGATGTTCATTTGGTGGCCGCCGTCGCGGAAGATGGCGTTCTTGGGCAAAATGTTTCTTCTGAACAGCCGCTCCTCATACGCCGTTGCGCTGAGTTTTGTGATTTCCATCAGCGACACGTTGTCGCCATAGTTGGCGTGGCAGTCCTGCGTGACGCGCAGCAAGTGGCTGTCGAAATCGATGAGCGAACCACCGTTGCGGCCATACTCATTGCTTGTGCAGATGGGTGAGCAGGGGTGTTTCACCAGCTCCCCTTTAAGCAAATCGTCGGTCACATATAGGTCCTGGTAGTACATCCAGTCTTTCTGGTACGACGTGAAGAGATAGTATTTCTTGTCTGCTCTGTGTATATGGCTGTCGTTCAGGTTGTAGTGTATACCGTCCTTGCGCTCCTGATGCAGCAGCGTACGCACTTTCGAGAATGATGTCAGCTCATCGTTGTCGGCACGAAACAGGTGGATGGCATCGCTCTCCTGCGACTCCGGCACCATATACACTTGGCCGTTGTCCTCGAAGACGTAGGGGAATGACAGGTGGAACGGCTGGCGGAGCACGATGACAGGCTCCGTCCACGCCTTCAAGTCGCTGGTCTTCACCATCGCAATGGCGCCAGGGTCATCCCAGTGTTGTAGTTCAAAGAAGAGATACAGTGTGTCGCCCTTGACAAACAGGAACGTGTCAGCCTGGTAGAGTACAGGCTTGGGCCGCCACAGCCCCTTGATGTCACGTTTGTACACCAAGTGCTGCTCGTCCAGCTCGTCCAGCGTCAGCCGCTCATTGGCGAAGACAGCCACGCCAAACGCGCCCTCTTTCCTGAATAATCTGTTCATCATTACACTCTTCACTTTCCTACATTCCCCAGACCATAATGGGATGGCCTTGGTAGTCGTATGGCTTGTGCCAGATGCGCTCCTCCCAGGTCTTTTCCGGGGAGCGGTCGAAGACGATGAGGTGTCCCTCGTCCACCGAGCCCACGCTGTCCATATAGCCGAATGTCTGGGCGAGGCCTTCCTCGATGGTTCGCTCCAGGCTGTATTTCCTGATTTTCAGCTCAAGGACGATGCGCTGCACCGGTCCGCCATAGCCTTCGGTCAGGGGCTTGCGTATGAGCAGGTCGGTTCTCCTCCTGCCCAGGCCGTATTCGCGGTCTATGTATCCGCCGCCGTTGACGATGCGCTGCAGGAATGCCTGCAGGAGCAGCTGCGGGCCTGCCTCCTTGTAGTCGAACTTGTTGATCCAGGCATCGCTGTTCTCTCGGAAGAACTGCTGGAAGTCCGTGAGCAGCTTTTCCATATTGATGCTGCCGTCGGCGTTCTGGTACCACTGCGGCTGCTGTGGCAGCGCGTCTTGCGTTGTCCAGGTGAGTTCGCGTGGGATGATTTCCCTGTAGATACCATTCGCAATTCTGCGCGGCTTGCTTTTCTCCACCTTGATAAGTCCCATGTCCCTGACATAAATCACGTCGTCGTTGGGCACGATGCTGTCGTCGGCCTCCTCGTTGTTGGCCAGTATAGGCTCTATGACGCGCTTCACCCTTGGCTCTCCGAGCTTGTCAATGAGTATGTCGATGTGCGTGTCGCGTCGGTAGATGAGGTTCTCCTGTGCGCGGTACATCATTTCTGGCGTGATGGTGACGGTGCGGTCGCGGTTCTCCCTCATGCTCCACGTCACCTCGCGAGCCAGTGCGTTCACCAGCCAGGGTTGCCCCTCGGTGGCCTCCCAGATGAGCGGGAAGCATCCCTCGTCGAAGCGCTGCCCTGTCTCGTTGGTGTGCTGCATATAGAGTTCGTGTATGTCCTTTTTGGTGAAGTTCCCGAGCCTGAGCGACTCCGCCTTGATGTTGAAGGCCGAGCCGCCGGTGACGATGTCCTGGTTGGAGAGCACGATGCGGTAGTCGCGCACGTCGCGCACGCCGCAGAGCACGATGCTCTGTGGGAACGACTTTGGCCGGTCGGTGTAGCCTGCTCGAATTTGGCGCAGCACGCTCACCAGCCCGTCTCCCACCAGGGCGTCGATCTCGTCGATGAAGAGCACCAGCGGCTTTTCATAATGTTCGGAGAGGAATCGCAGATAGTTTGTCAGCATTTCGTTAGGGTCGGCGTCATTCACCTGCTTGCGCAGTTCCAGGGGGGAGTCGTCTTTCAATACCAGACGCAATGCCTGTCCGATGGCACCGCAACAGGTCCTCACCACGCTTTCAATATTGTTGCGTGCTGCCTGTCCTGCCTCCACGTTGGCATAGACGGCCAGATAGTTGCCTTGGGCGTTAAGGTAGTCGCGCAAGGCCAGCAGGCACGATGTCTTTCCCGTCTGGCGTGGGGCGTGCAGCACGAAATAGCGCTCTTGGGATATCAGAGTTAAGATTTCTTCCAAGTCGATACGCTTCAGCGGATCCAGCGTATAGCTCATTTGGGGCTTGTTCGGCCCTGCTGTGTTGAAGAATCTTTCCATAACGTTTTCAATTTTTCTGCAAAATTACAACTTTTTCCCCAATCCTCCAACTTTCTGCCCCTATTATTTGGCTGTCCGCGTGTTTTTTTCCTGTTGGCCACATCAGGCGCTGGGACCGGGCCAAAAGTTTGGACGAACCAAAGTCATAGTTTGAACGGAGCAAACTGGTAGTTTGGACGAACCAAACTTTGGGCTTGATTTCTAATGACCAATTTGGGTTTAAAAACATTAAATGATAACGCTTTTTTTTGGTGTTGTCTGTGAAATTCACTAAATTTGTGGCCAAAATATCGAGAAAATGTATACAGCATTACTTTCAGCAGTCCTGGTCATCAACGAACTGATGGCAGGCAATGCAGGAGTCGTGATGAGTCCTGCAACCAATTTCGACAGTTGGGTGGAGATCTATAACCCTACTGATGAGGCTGTGGATCTTGGCGGTATGTACTTGAGCAACGATGTGTCGAATCTGACGCAGTGGCGGCTTCCCTCGTATATCGGCAAGGTGCCGGCCAAAGGGTTCAAGGTCTTGTGGCTCGGTTCCAACGACATACTCACCACACAAGCCCCGTTCAAGCTCGACTGCGATGGCGGCACTATCTGCCTGAGCGACAGTAGGGGCAACCTGGTTGTCAGTCAGGACTATCCTGCCAGTATATGCCGCTCGTCATACGCCCGCACCACCGACGGCGGCGGGGAGTGGGGCTGGACTGCCGATGTCACCCCTGGAACCAGCAATGCCACGGCCCACTTCGCCAACAGCCGCTTGGACGCACCCAAGGTGAGCGTTGCCAGCTGCCTGTTTGACAAGTCGTTCAACTTTGAGGTGGAAATACCGGAAGGTGCCATACTGATGTACACCACCGACGGCAGCCTGCCTATGAGCACAGAGGGGATGCAGACACCTGACAACCCGGAGGAAGGGTCTGCCGACCAATGGACGGAGTGGATCGTCAATGGCGACTGTGAGGGTAGCGACAGCCAGTGCTTCTTCTGCAAGGACGGTGACAACCCCAGCAATGTCTATAACGCCATTACCGACGGCGTGGGTGTAGGCGGCTCTCGCGGCATCAAGATTCACGCTGTCGACAATCCGGCGAACAGTTGGGACACACAGTTCTTCATCTACACGCCTGGCCATGTCTGGCAGGACGGTGAGAAATGCCTCTTCCGCATGAGCCTGCGTGCCGACAAACCCGCCAGTTTCTCCGTGCAGTCCCACACCACGCCAGGCAACTACATCTATTGGAGCATGCTGGATGGCAGCTACAGCGTGAACGAGGAGTGGCAGGATGTTGAGTTCATTGGCACCATCAGCTCCGACCAGACTGGCGGAAAGAAACTCCAGACCATCGCATTCAACCTGAACGATTGGCCGGAAGAAAACACCTATTATTTCGACAACCTGTCGTGGGCATCGTACAACGCATCAGAAACTCCCGTCGACATTGTCGACAGCGGCACGGCCAAAAGAAGCACAACAGGCAAGTTCTCAGTGAGAAAGACCACGAACTTCGTGTTCCGCCTGTTTCAGGACGGCTTCCTGCCGAGCGCCCCTGTCACGCGCAGCTTTATCAAGCGCGACAAAGACTTCACCATCCCCGTCATCTCCATCGTCGGCGACGACCGTTACTTCAACGACCCGATGTGGGGCATTGATGTGGAGGGAGAGAACGGCATCCCAGGCAATGGCCGCGACGATGCCGTGAACTGGAACCAGCCGTGGGACCGCCCCGTGAATTTCAGCTATATCAGCCCCGAAGGCGAGATGCTTTTCAACCAGGACGTGAACATCAGTGTCTCCGGCGGATGGTCGCGCAAGGACGCTCCACGCTCGTTCAAACTGAAGTCGAACAAGGTGTTCGACGGGCTGAACCACCTGGACTATCCCTTCTTCCCGCAGAAACCCTTCATACGCAGCAAGGCTCTCCTTGTCCGAAACGGCGGCAACGACCCCTGGTGCCGCTTCAAGGACCCGGCGCTGACCACCATCGTGCAGCGTTCCGGTATCGACCTTGACGTGCAGAGCACCGTCCAGGTGGCGGAATACATCAACGGCGAGTTCCGGGGCGTGATGAACCTGCGTGAGCCTAACAACGACAAGTTTGTCTACGCCAACTGGGGATACGACGACGAGGAAATCGACGCCTTCGAGAACAATACGTTCACTAACGGTTCCGCCGAGGTCTATAATTATCTGGTAAAGCTGAGTGAGCGTATCAATGAAGCCGGTGTCTACGACGAGGTGAAGACGCTGGTAGACATCGACGAGTTCACCAACTATATGGCCGCCGAACTCTATTTGGGCAACAGCGACTGGCCAAACAACAACGTCAAGGGCTATCGCAGCCAGAAAGACGGTCGCTTCCGCTTCGTGCTCTTCGACCTCGACCAGGTGTTCAACCAATATTGCGCTATGACAAGTATTTCCACGCTCGAGACGAACTCGGGATTTGCAAAGATACCATTGGTGAGGTTGTTCCGCAATCTGCTCCGCAACGACCAATACCGCAAGAAGTTCCTTGACACCTTCTGCCTGATGGGTGGAAGCGTTTTCGAGCGTCAGCGCGTCACGGAGATGGTCAATGAACTGGCCGATGCTATGCGTCCAATGCTGCAGCTTGAAGGACGCAGCCCTGACAGTAGTGCCAACAAGATAAAGGAGAAGTTGGACTCGCGCTTCGACGAGGCCTTGAGCCAGCTTCAGGAATATCAGCCAGCCCAGATTGGAGGACTCCAGAAACAAAGCGTGCAACTCAGCGCCGACGCCGATGGTGCCACGCTGCTTCTTAACGATATGGCCGTGCCCTACGCCTCGTTCAACGGCTACCTCTTCGCTCCTGTGACGCTGGAGGCGAAGACACCCGCCGGTTACACTTTCACAGGATGGAAAAAGGGCGGTGCAACACTCACCACGATTTCCGATTACTCTTCACGTTGGCGCTACTTCGACGGCGGCGAGGCCGCGAATGGCTGGCAGACCGATGGCTTTGACGACAGCAATTGGAGCGTGGGGAAGGCTCCGTTGGGCTATGCTATGAACGGCATCGCTACTACTGTCGACTATGGCGGCAACAGTCAGCAGAAGTATCCTACAACCTAATTCCGGCAGAGCGTCAGCCTGACCAAGGCTCCTGCCGCAAACGACAGTTTTGTCTTGAACTATCAGGTGGACGACGGCTGTGTGGTCTATGTCAACGGGCAGGAGGCGGGCCGCGTGAATATGCCCCAGGGAAACGTGTACTACACCACCTTCTCCCAGACATACGCCGGCGACACACCGATGGAGGGCTCCATCGAACTCAGCGCCTCGCTGTTCCATAAAGGCAGCATCGTGGTGGCCGTGGAAGTCCACAACACCAGCTACACTTCGAGCGACCTCTATTGGGCCGCCTCCTTGCAGACTTCCATCAACGATACCGAAGTGGACATTGTGTCCTCCGAGCCGGTCATCACCCTGCCCGACGACGCGAAGCTCTCCCTCGT
>JAGCZA010000109.1 GCA_017960525.1 Prevotella sp. | reverse complement strand
GGATGCAGGCTCAATTCATTCCAAATCCGGCCTTCCTCAAGCATGGGTAAAGTCCCGTCCTGTGCAAAAGTAGGCAGAAAGCACGCTGCTGACAATAATAGTGTATAAAGTCTCTTTTCCATAATTTGTTGTTTTTGATAGAATTTGTTTGTTTTGTGTGCAAAATTACAAATAATTCATTAGCCGTACAAGGAAAAAAGCAAAAAAAAATAAACCAAAAATAAACCAAAATAGATATTCAAGCAATGAGAGCACCTGTTCGTGCGGATTTGCAATCCGCACGCCCTGAGTATCAGCATTTGCAATGCGTAACAGGCTGGTTGTCCGGGGAACGGCTCCTGCCATTCCTTATTTCACCACCCGTTTGCGTCCCTCCTGGATGTAGATGCCGGGGCGGGGCGTGCAAGTGACGCTGTGGCCCTGAAGGTCGTAAGTGTCTGCTGGCGATTGATGAATAACCGTATGCTGCGATTCTAAGCCACTTTCTTCTGCTGCCCATACTGGAGCATTGAAATCATTGGATTTAAATAATTCTTTTCCTTCAATGGAACACTCATCCATACTACTGTTAGCGCCTTTGTCAAGTCCCCATGAATATGGACTAATCGGCCCAAGGTCACTTCCGATGCCTTCAACCCATACGCCTGAACCATTATATTCGTCAGGATGGTTCTTATAAGTTTGATAGATGTGAATTCGTCTGCGTTTAAGGCCATTTATATACACATAGTCCGTTCCTGTAACGTATAACCAACTCTTTTTAGTTTCTATCTTGTCGCCTTCGCTCACGTAAAAGTCATACCATAGAATCTCTTCTGTGTTTGGATTACCATACATGTCTGTGCTTGAAATGGCATACACCTTTTTCCCTTCTTCCCTTATAGCATATAAATACAAATCGCTGTCCTTTTCAAATAATTTCTTGTACAGAATGCCACCAATGATGGTGTCACCATTGATGATGTAAGTCCTTTTGTAGCTGCTGCTATTCTCACGGGTCATATATGTAACAACCCAAGATTTCCCTTCTACCACAAACGGAAGATAATCATTATCTGTCTGAGCCATAGCACCTGCCCAGAAAGAAGACAAAAGCATAATAAATAATTTCTTTTCCATAATATTAACAAAGTTTGGATTACATAAATTTAAGCGGGTCATAGTTACAACTATGACCCGAATTTGTCCTCAGGCCAGTTGACTCTATAATAATTACCGTTTTCATCTATCACATCGCTTGTAAAAAGGTATTGATATATATTCGCCTTGTCTATGAAAGTAAGAAGTACAAATGCTCTATTATCGTAAGTAAAATTCACATTAATCTTTTCTTTGTCAATAATATATCCCTTTCCACTATAATGTTCCTCTTTTGCTAATGTTTCCAATATTGGCTCATATCTTCTTATTAAGGAATCCAATGCGGAATCAAAATCGTTGCCTATCCTACATTGATATTTTATTCTTTTCTTGCCATTGCCAATTGTAAATGTCTTGTTTTCATTAAAAATTGGTTCTTCTTGGATGATTACATTATTTTCGTCCGAACAATACCATGATCTCAAATAATAATTACCTTTTGTGTCAAGTACGTCCGAGTAGTTCCCACAATCGCCATAAATTATACCAAAAAACAACCTGTTGTCGTAATCGAATAAAACCTCCAATGGCTCTTTGATTATCTCCGAAAGAATGTCTTTTAGCTTCCGCAGAGAATCTAACGCAGTATCAAAATCACTACCGATTTCTCCAACATATTCAAGCATTTCACCGGGTCTTTCTTTAATTCTGATTTGGGTTAAATCAGCCGATGTTTCTGTGTTCTGGTTAGTATCAGCCGATGTTTCAGAATCTTTGTCACATGCAACAATAAGTGCTGCAAATAAAATGGAAAATACAATCTGTTTCATGTCTTTCTATTTTTTAATGATTATCATTTCTGTTTTTGTTTGATTGCCTGACGAAATACTCAGAAAATAAGTTCCTGTTGAAAAATCAGAAACAGGTATTTGAAATGTATATCTAACCCGTTGGGCTGGATTTGCAATCCAGCCCCAATGAGTATAAGCATCTGCGATGCGCTCTTTTCAGGACTGTAAGTCCTTATACTCACTCCCGCCGGATTACAAATCCGGCTGAACGGGTTTTTTGTAGGAAATAAAATCTTCTTCAAAGTCGTTTGTTTTTTGTAGTATGTTTCACTGTTCCTATATGTAAAATGAGGAAATAGCAAAAATACTGCACGAAATCGAACTCTTTTAACGTTTTTTGTTATTGCCTGTTCGTGCGTGAGGCAACATGTGGAAATCATCCCAGTTCTGTTACTTTACCCATGAAGAAAATGATATTGCTGCTTCTCTCAGTGATTACAAAGAGGAAAGGACGGTTGGCCACAAACTCAGCACCAGGCTTGCCTGTCGTAGTATTACTCATTGTTACGGATGAAGCCAGACATCCTGTCTCATTCACCTCTATTTTGGTTTTCTGCTTCATCAGGTTAATGAAAAGAGGAATGGAAGGGTCTTTCAACATCCCGGAGAAATCTGCATAAGAGCTGCTAAAGGCATCCTTGACACCCATGGCTGTCAGGGGAGCAATAAGGTTTTGCTCGGTAGATATCTCAAACCGAGGCATCGATAATATGACATTCTGGTGGCGCATACTGGCAGTCAACTGTTTCCAGCGTTCCGCAGTAAGGGTGTTAAGCAATTCTTCCAGCGACATTCTCTCGTCCGTTGGCAAAAGCAGAATCATTGAAAAATGGTCATTGCAATATGGCAGTCTAACAGCATGAACCGTCTCATCTTCCATATAATCGAAAACGGCAATCTGAGCCATCATAGGCATTTTCACCATTTGCCCGCCGGCTGTCATAAAATCCTGTGACGTAGTGAATTCTTCTTCAAACATATGAAGCCACTTAGCCTTGAAAAAGACAGAGTTGAGCAATATGGCTGCACCAGCAGGATTGATCTCGTTAAGGTTCAGAATTTCAGGAATCATCCCCTTGGTCTGTTTCTCACACCAGTCGTTGACATGGCCGAGCACTTCGTCAGGCTGCGAGAAGTCCATACTTTCAATACCCGCCTGATAGTATCCCTTCATATTGGCAGCGAACTGCTCTTTGAACTCAGCCCCGATGGCTTTGTTGGAAAGCAGGTAATTAGCAATTCCTAAGTCCACATCTTCGTCAACCAGCGGGGCGTTGGTCATCAGGTTGCCGAAGAATTCGTTTATGGCTTTTGTATCATACTTGTCAATGCAGAGTGTATGCGTCAGTTCCTGCCGTGTAGTGCTGTTGGCTCCGTCGTTGAGCATTCCCAACATATAGGCCACACTCAATGGCGATATGACCAAGTTGCCCGTAGTTTCCTTGCTTGTTTCACGCATCAGGTTCAAGGAGAACTGATTACTTTCATCCGCCATCAACGACTGACTCTCCGTCATCATGATTCTCCCTGGTGTCTGCTCAATGACAGGCTCCACAATTACCTCTTCTTCCTTTTGTGTTTCTTGTTCGATTTTAGAATCATCAGAGTCGCAAGAGATTTGCAACATGACACCGAACAGAATTCCAACGCAATAGCAAAATATCTTTCCCATTTTTCTTTTATTTTTTGCAAAAGTACATATTATTTGTGAAACGACCAAAAGAAAATTATTGCTTTATTCTATCATCCCTTCATTTATTGTCACAGTAGCTCCTATTGGGGCATAAAAACTTTTACCATTACGCATAATTATGCTCCCTCCATTTTTCAGAACTAGTTTACTACCTACATTTAATTCAATGTCTGCATTTTGCAGTATTCCACCATCAATAACAAGTTCTCCATTGGATTGGACAATTTTTCATAGTTCATTTAAATTGTTAGACATCATCGATTGGCCTATCGGTTTGTGGGTGCAAAGATACGGCGGAATGATTTTTTGACCAAAAATCTTTCCGCGAAAAAATAAGCCAAAAATAAGCCAGAATCTCGAAATTGCTGATTATCAATTGATTAATCAGATAAGCCAGAAATAAGTCAAGAAGTAAGAGCACTCTTCAGATTTGAAGATAGTGATGCTGCGTCATTAATATTGAAGAGTTTTTCGTTTGCGCGTTTCTTGGCAGTATTGATAGTTTGTGGCTTCGTTCGCCTCAAGATTGCAATTATTGACTCATCATAGTTCAACAAAAGCAGTATGCAGACATAAAGCTGAAGAGGGGAAAGGCATTTCAACAAAGAATAAGCAGCAGGCATATCCTTTCGGAATTCAGACAAAAGTTCCCCCCATTCATCATTGGTTATGTTAGGACAGCCTTTCCTGAAATCACTCTTTTCATTGAATATTCTTACTATTTCGCTATTTTCAAATGTGGACAGTTTATCGTTCAGCATAACATTGCGATATAAGTTATTATGTTCGGCAATGGTCTCGTTCAAGTATTCTATCTCCTTTTCTTTCCTTGCGATGATTCCGTCATAATCTTTCGCATTTAGAATGTCCAGCTCATTCCTAAGTTTTGTCCGCTCAGCCAAGGAAGCCATGTATTTTGCCTTCTGTAGCTGTCTTTGCTTCTTGTAATGTTGGACGAGGGAGAAGGTAATGGCAATGAGGGCCAACAGCAAGAAGGTGGAAAGCAGAAACCGCAAATTGGCCTGGTGGGCTGCTTCGGCATTTCTGTTTGATTCTTTCTGGATGCTGTTATATTTGTAACTTGCCACCAATTGGGCAGTCACCTCCCCGTCCTTTATGGCAATAGAAGAGTCGTTGACTGCACAGTAGAGCTGGGCATACTTTGCGATGGAGTCAGCTTGGTGCCGTTTCTTGAAAACGCTCAGTAGTCCTTCAAACATAGAGTTTTGTGCGGTAATCAACATGCCGTTATAATACATTTTTCTGTAGTAGAACTCAGCGGAGTCTAATTGCCCTATGTTTTCAAACCATTTCCCTTTATATCGATAGAAAAGTCGCTTAGTCGAATGTAATTCGTGGTTTTCGTCAAAATCATCACTTTTACTGTCATACTCTTCAATAAGTCTTTTTAGTTCATCGGCTCTCTCTGGCCTTTCCTCGTAGATATGCATCAACATTGTCGATGCCAATAATGCTTCCTGCTCATACCCCATTTCTTTGTAGAAACGGATGACAGTATTGAGAATTAATCTCGCGCTATCACACTTGTTCTGTATTATATATGCGCTCGCAACTTTTTTCTGTTGAAACATAGAAGACAATGTATCGCCATCCAGAAGATCATAGTGACCAGCTTTGCGATGGGCCTCTATTTCGTATGAGAGAAGTAACTGGTGACGATAAATAACTGCCATCTGACCATAGACGCTTGCCATCAGCCAGTAGTCACAATCGGCGGCGGTGGTGTCGGCGCAGTTGACGGCATCGAGGTAGCTGTCGATGGCGCGGGGAGCCTCGCCGAGGTCGCGGTAGACGCAGCCGAGGAGGTAATGGGCCTCCATACGCTCGTTGGGGGTGCCGTGGCGGTCGTAGTAGTCGGCCACCTGGCGCATCACGGAGTCGGTGGTGAAGTCGACGTAGGCCTTGTTCATCGCCTTTGCCCGCAGCAGTTCGTGGCGCATGCGCTGGCGGCGCGGCCATTGGCCCGTCTCGCCGTCGTGGGCCTGGAGCAGGCGGAGGGCGGAGTCTGGGGAAACAGCGCACATCAGGCTGTCGGCGGTGGCGTGCAACGCACTGGCTGCCGGGGCGTCCGCCTGGCAGGCCGCTATGAGCAGTATGGCGCAAAGGAGGCATGCGCCCAGACTGGCCGGCTTCATTCTCTCTCTATCTTGCAGTGGTGGGTCTTTGTTTCGCGGTCGTAGCTGATGCCCACGAGGAGGATGTCGCCGGTGTAGTGGGCCACTTTCTCCCAGTAGCGTCGCTCACGCATCTGGGCGATGGCCTCGTCGGTACTGTGGCCGTACTTAAGCTCGATGATGATAGCGGGCTTGGTGACGTTTTTGCGGGGAATGAGCACCAGGTCGGCATAGCCCCGGCCAGTGGCGTACTCGCGGTGGAAGATGTAGTCGCCGTGGGCGCTGTAGTAGGCGATGGCCAGCACGCAGGCCATCGAGTTCTCGTCATTGTAAGAAAGTATGCTGGTGTTCTCGGTGTGGGCTGCGTCCACCATCTGTGCCACCACGGCGGCATTGCCGTCGATGGTGGCCCGTAGCAGGCGGCTGGACTGGTCGAGGGCGCGAGCCACCTCGGCCCATCCCGTGTCCTTGACGGCGTTCTTCAGCTCGTCCGACACCTCCAGATTGGGCACGTAGCACTCCTTCTCGTGACGGTCGTACCCCAGGTAGCCCAAGTGTATGAGCACAGTGAGCACGTCGTCACGGCTGTTAATCTGCGAGAGGTCGTTCCTGAAGCCCACAGGATCCACCAAGCACCTCCCGCCGGCCAGCATATCGATGATGTCGTCCTTCAGGCCGTCGAAGTTCATGTTGATATAGCCCGCCACGGCGTCGGTGGCACCGGTCTTGCCCCAGTAGCTGTCGCACCACTGTTCGCGCAGGGCCATCATCACCGAGTTGGGGTTGAACATCGAGGGCTGGGGGCCTATCTGATAGCCGTCGTACCACTTCTCCAGCTCGTCGAAATCCATGCCGTGGCGCTCTGCCAGCTGCTGCACCTCCTCCTTGGTGAATCCAAAGAACGAGGCCAAACGGCCAGGTGTCACCATAGAGTACTCCACGAAATTATTCAGCGCCGACTCGGTCTTATACTTCTTGATGGGCAGTATGCCCGTCATATAGACGCCGGCGAAAGCCGTCACGCCCTGAACGCTCTTGAACATATGGCGCAGCCACCCCACGTACTCGTCCATACTTTTAGTGCCGGGCAGATGCTCGCGGCAGACGGCATCCCACTCGTCGATGATAAAGACAAAAGGCACTTTGGTACGGTCTACCACGCGCAGCAGATACTTCATCAGGCTATCACTCTCTATGACGGGAATGTCGGGGTATGCACCACCGATGTCTGCCAGCAGTTCCTGCTCTATATGCCGGACAATGTTGTCGCTATGGCCAGGCGCAGTAAAGTCAGTCATATCGAGGTAGATGACGGGGTATTTGTTCAGGTGCTCCTCGAAAGTGGCATCGCCGGCTATCTGCAAGTCGGCAAAGAGCCTACGGGAGTCGCACGAGCGGTCGTAGTAGGCGGCAAGCATCTTGGCGGCCATCGACTTGCCGAAGCGGCGGCAGCGCGTCACGCAGGTGAAACTTTGCTCAGTGAACAGCGTCCTGTTCACCACGGCAATGACCCCCGACTTGTCCACATACTCACTATTGCGGATTCTGCGGAATCCTTCATTCCCTTTGTCAATGTATATTCCCATAAGACGATTATATTTGTGCTGCAAAGTTAATGCTTTTCCGCGAAACGTGCAAGAAAAGGGCGCACAAATGTTCACTATATAATATAGCTAAAAATTTGGACGAACCAAACTATGGGTTTGGTTCGTCCAAAGTGGTAGTTTGGTTCGTCCAAATTTTAAGACGGGTACGTCAGTCGCCGATGGAGTCTTTCTTTTCTTTCTCCTTGTCCAGTTTCTCGTAGATGCCGATGAGGGGGGTGTAGTAACAGACAAAGTAGAGGACGCCCATGAGTTGGCGGTCGTAGTCCTTGTCTTTGATGTGGCCGAAAGGAATGTTCTGCTCTCCATTCCTGTTGATGAAGACTTCCCCGTCTTCGCGCAGGATGCCGTACTGTTCGCCGTCTTCGCTGAAGGCATTGCCTTTCTCGTCGATGATGGCGTACACACTCTTCCCTTCGTTGTAATAGATCTTGTTGTCCTTGCCCAAAGTACACAAGTACTTGCCCCGGTCGTGGACGATGATGCCCTCGTCGGTCTTTTTGAAAGTGAAGAGGAAGCCGTTGGTGACGGTGCTGACAAAGCGGTCGTTGTCCCAGAACGTGCCCATTTTCCTCATATCGCGGTCGTAGAGACTGATTCCCTTCGGCTTGGGGGTCAGGGCGTTGGTGACTTTCTGCGGCGTGGTGTTGGCTGGCTTCTTCGCGGCGGTTGGGGTCTGCTTCTTGTTGGGGAAGAAGAAATAGAAGTAGGCCGCATATTTGGCTTCCACGCCCCGATACTGGCCAATCTTGTTGCCGTGGCTGCTGTCGTAGACATTGCCGTTCTCGACATATCCCAGCGTGTGGCCGTTGGTCTTGTCCATCACCTGGCCGTTGCTTCTGATGTAGCCCACGACGTAGCCGCCGCTGCTGTCCATCACGCGCCCGTCGGACTTGATGTGGTTCAGCGTGCGTCCGCCGCTGCCGTCCATTATGCGCTCGCCATTGATTCTGCCAATGGTGGTGCCGCCAGAGGCGTCGTAGATGTTGTTACCAGAGATTTTGCCGATGGTCGTACCGCCCGAAGCATCGTACAGATACTGGGCCGACATTGTCATCGTCAGGCAGAGTGCTGCGATGAGGGAAAGGATTCTTTTGATTGTTTTCATAGCGATTTAATTGGTATTAGTTGATTATGACTGAAATCTTCTTTCCTTGATAGTTGACGGTGGCCTCACCGCCGCCGGCCACTTTTACGCGGAAGGTGCGACGCTGGGGCATACCTGTATAACTGCCCGTGCGGCGGCCTATGGTGAGGCGGTGGCGGGCATTGTCCCACTGCAAGGGGATGCGCGAACACTGGCCCTGGCGGTAGGCGGTCGTGGTGCCGTCGTCCTCGTAGAGCACGAAGGAGGCATCGGCACCAGGGCAGACCATCAAGTCGATGTCTGCGTTTTCAGACAGGGGGAGGATGCTGCCGGCCTTCACAAAGACAGGGATGCGACGGGCATCGGTGCTGACGGACTGCCCGCCGGCATAGTGCTGAAGGGTGCGGAAGTCGTACCAGCCGCCATCGGTCGTCGGCAGATAGGTCTGCCACGTCTTGACATCCGGCTCGGTGACGGGGCTGACCAGCAGCGACGGGCCGAACATATACTCATATTTCTGCTGGAGTGCCTGACGGTCGCTGGCGAAGTCGAACACCAAGGGACGCATCAGCGTGGAGCCGTCGAAGGTGATGGCCGCCGCCTGGCTGTAGATATAGGGCAGCAGGCGGTAGCGCTCCTTCAGGCAGTCGGCAATGAACGCCTGTGCCTCCTGGCCGTAGTTCCACGGCTCGGTGTTGCTCATATAACCGTGAACGCGCATCAGGGGCAGATAGACGCTGGTCTCTATCCAGCGCAGCATCCGATGGATGTAGTCGGCATTGGAGTACTGGTTGCCGGGGCGGAAGAACCCGCCGGCATCGTAGGTCCACCAGGGGATTCCGGCAGCCTGCATCCCCAGCCCGGCCACAATCTGGCGGCGGAAGGTCTCCCAGTCGTTGCCCACATCGCCGCTCCACAGGGCCGAGCCATAGCGCTGGATGCCGGGGAAGCCACAGCGGGTGAGAATCATAGGCCGCGTCAACTGAGAGGAAAGTCCCTCGTAGACGGTCTTGTTCACCAGCAGAGGATAGACATTGCGCACCTGTTCGCCAGCCCATTGCCCGCCGTTCACGCGACGGCCCGCCAGGTCATCGTTCTCCGGCTCGGTGGCGTCCTGCCACCAGGCATCAATGCCCAGGGGCACCAGCCGCTGGCTGAAGTTGCGCCAATAGGCAGCGGCAGCGGCAGGATTGAAGAAGTCAATCCAGTCGGTGCCCGGGATATAGTAATTGTCGGCCACCATCTGGCGGCCCACCTGTGAGTTCTTGTCAATCTTCGACCACACGCTGACCATCAGCCGTATGTCCATCTTGTGGAGGCTGTCGGTGAGGGCACGCGGGTCGGGATAGTGGGTCTCGTCGAACTGCATAGAGTTCCAGCCGTATTTGCCCCAGTACTGCCAGTCCTGCACGAGCACATCGACAGGCAGTTGCTCCTTGCGGAAACGGTTGGCGGTCTCCAGGATTTCCTGCGACGAGTGGAACCGCTCGCGGCAATGGATATAGCCCAAGGCCCAGCGGGGCATCAGGGGAGCGGGACCGGTGAGTTCGCGGTAGGCGGCAATGATTTCGTCGGGGGAACCGACGAACACGGTGTAGTCGACGGCATCGGCGACGGGCGAGCGGAAGACGGTCTCGTCCTTGACCTTGTCAAAGTATAGGACTGGCGTATCGCCCTGCGACAACTCTGCCGTCACGGTGTGGCGACCGGCCTCCAGGTGGACGATGGCCGAGGCAGTGGGCGGCAGCCAAAGGTTCTGCATTTCGATGACGGTCTGGCCGTCGATGGCCAGGTTGTGGCGGCGGGCCATCTTCTGCCCCACGTCGAGCAGCAGCGCATAGTCGCCCGCTTCGCTGATATTGACCTCAGCCCCGAAGAGGTTGCGCTGGCGGCGCTCCTGCCTGCTACCCTCGGTCGAAGTGACATTGACCACCTCGGAGTGTTGAGAGTTGAGGGTTGAGAGTTGAGAGACATTAGTTTCGAGCCTGACGCTCTGGCCGCAGGGATTGAACTCGGTCAGGCCGTAGTTGTTCCAGAGCAGGCCGTAGCCTCGGCTGGAGACAATCATCGGAATGGAAATCTGGGTGTTCACCTGGGTCAGACGGCGCGACAGTCCCCGCACGTTGGCATAGCCGTCCTGGAACTGGCCCAGACCGAAAAGGCACTCGTCCTGTGGCGAGGCGATGGCAAGCGTGGCCTCGGTGCCCTGCATCTGGTGACTGCCCTCGAAGACAATGCGCCCGCTCTTGTCCTTGACGCGGACAGTTTGCCGCTCGTCATCCACCTCGACGGTCATACCGCCGCTACGGGCGGTGCCGTCCTTCACGTAGAGCCATTCGGGCAGTTCGGGCAGTTGGCTTTGCCCCTCCATATACTTGATGCGGACAACGTTCTTGGACAATTGCTTCACGGCAAACGTGCCCTTGGGATGGACCACGGCCACGAAGCCGCCACGCGGACGGCACTTCACGCTCTGGGGCACTTCGCCGGCCTGCGAGAGGCTCCAGGCGCGCTCACCGCCATCGAGGAACAAGTCCACCTTGCCGACGCTGCCGATGAACGGCGTAGGTGCACTGAGCGTCTGCTCCTCGTCGCGCCCGTTGATACCAGCCACATACCAGATGTTGCCGCTGCGGCGGGCCATCACGACGCTCTCACCGGGGTAGCCGCTGACGAGGCGCGTCTCGTCCCAGACGGCGGGCAGTTTGGAGAGGAACTGCTGCACCTCGCGGGGCTGGCTGAGATAACTTTCCGGGCGGTCGGCCAAGTGCTGGAGACCGCTCTCGAAGAGCACAGTGAGCGCCAGTTCGTGGGCGTGGGAGGTGTTGTGGGGATGCTGCGAGTCGCTGAAAGTGCAGGGCGTATAGTCCATCGGGCCGATGACATTGCGGGTGAAGGGCAGCGTGGCATTGTGGCGGGCAGCCTTCTTGGTGAACGTCGGCACGTTGTTGTACCACTCCGCCCCGTAGACGCCCTCGGTGGAGAGCAGGTTGGGCCATGTGCGCTGCCAGCCGCGAGGGATGGTGGCCCCGTGGAAATTGACCAGCAGATGATGGCGGGCGGCACACTCCAGCAAGTCGAGGCAGTAGTCCATATTCCGCTGGTTGTCGCCGCTGAAGAAGTCGATTTTCACACCGGCCACGCCAATCTTCTCGCACCAGGCGAACTCCTTCTCACGGTCTTCGGGCTTGTTCAGGCGGTACTTCGGCGTCGGGGCGCCATCGACCCAGCCCACGCTGGAGTTGTACCAAATAAGGGGCTTGACGCCTTTCGACTTGGCATAGTTCACGGCATCCTCGATGGTCTTGCCGTCCTTCATCCCGTCCCACTCGGCATCGATGAGCATATAGGGCAGACGGAGGGCGACAGCCATATCCACATATTTGCAGATGATGCCGTAGTCGTTGCTCCCGTGATTGTAGGCCCAGTAAATCCACGACACCACACCCGGGTGAATCCAACTGGTGTCGGCTATCTTGCAGGGTTCGCTCACGTCGGTGACGAGCGTCGACTGCACCACGTCGGCCAGCGTGCCGATGATGGCCACGCGCCAAGGGGTGTGACCGGCGGTTGCAGCGTCGGGAGTCAGATTGTCGGGCACCACGCGGAAGAGTTCGCCGTCGTTACGGAGACAGGCCGCGCTCTGGCCCTTCTCAATGTTCGCCTCGGTCAAGAGCACGAACACGCCGTCTGCCGGTTCCAGCAGGGCCGGAAAGCCCCAACGGTTGTTCCAGCCGTCGGCCGACTTCGAGATGCCGCTATACGACGGCACAGGCGCCACCTTGTAAGTCGTGGCCAGGGGGAAGAAGCCCTCGTAACTGTCGCACCATTGCTGCATCCAGCGCTTGGTGCCCTCAGGGATACGGTAGGCAGACTGAAGGGTAAAGACCGAGGATTGTGGACTGGCAGCCTCGAAGCGATAGGCCAGGCCGTCGTTGTAGAGACGCATCACCAGCGCATCACCCAGCCGGTACTCATTAGCCTCGTTGGTGCAATGCAGCCGTTTGCCGGCCAGCATCCTGTAGTCGGCCTTGACCGGCTGCGCCTTCGCACCAGAGAGCGGCGCCAGGCCGTCGGCAAACTCCATACGGAGCACCGTCTTGTTGTCGTAACTCACCACATACTGCCCGTCGCGCTGCTCCAGCGCAATCCGGCCATTGGGCGAAACCAGCCGCTGTGCCTGCAAGGGCAACACCAGCAACGCCCAAAGAATCATAATTGTTAATAGTCTCATAATCTTTTGCAATTTGGCTCCAAAGATACGGACAATTTCCACAAATAGTTTTTCTATATGTCTCATTTCTTTTGGATGAAACGATTTGTGCGGGCGAAAACGAAAACAAGAAACGAGTTTTTCCCTACAACTGCCGTTTTTAAGCAAAAATAGTCGTACCTTTGCACCAAAGGAATGGCACCAAACGAAGAAACACAACAATTCATCAGGCAACACACCGACGATGATGTGCGGCAACTGGCCCTGCGGCGCACGGTGCCGGCAGGGGTGGACCTGCCCACAGCCCTGCGTCAGATTGAGGGCCGGCAGACGGCACGCCGCAAACTGCCATCGTGGGCGGCCATCGACGGCATCGTCTATCCGCCGCACCTGAACCTGGAGCAGTGTTCCAGCGAGTCCACCGCCCGCTATAAGGCCGACCTCTGCCGACGGCTCACAGGCGGTGGGGGCCGACTGGTAGACCTGACGGGCGGTCTGGGTGTCGACACGGCTTTTATGGCGGAGGTCTTCGAGTGTGCCGTCTATGTGGAGCGCGACGAGCATCTTTGCGAACTGGCCCGAACCAATCTGCCACTGGCCTGCACGGTGCCCGTGGAAGTGGTCTGCGCCGACGGCACCGACTATCTGCAACGGGCCGACCGCTCCGCGCTCATCTTCATCGACCCCTCGCGGCGCGACAACCACGGCGGCCGCACCTACGCCTTGGCCGACTGCTCGCCAAATGTGGTGCCGCTCGTCGGCGAACTGCTACGCCGTGCCGACCACGTGATGCTGAAACTCTCGCCCATGCTCGACTGGCGCAAGGCCGTGGCCGACGTGGGGCGGCAGCACGTCAGTCAGGTGCACATCGTGGCCGCCGGCGGCGAGTGCAAGGAACTCTTGCTGGTGCTCCAGCCGCAGGCCGACGCCTTCACGCTGGTCTGTGCCGACACCGTCACGGGAATGACCTACCACGTGGCCGACAATAATGAAGCAGGATTTCCCCTGCCCTGCCAAGCCCCAGCAAGAGGGATGTTCCTCTACGAGCCACACGCCGCCGTGATGAAAGCCGGCTGCTTCGCCGCCCTCTCCCGCGACTTTGGCGTGTCGCCGCTGGCCCCCAACAGCCACCTCTTCCTCTCTGCCGAAGTTCTCCAATCCCCATCCTTCCCCGGCCGCCGCTTCCTTATCGAGGCCGTCACAACGCTCAACAAGCACACCCTGAAAGCCACTCTCGGCCATCTGCGCCAGGCCAACATCAGCGTCCGCAACTTCCCCCTCTCCGCCCAAGCCCTCCGCCACCGCCTGAAACTCGCCGACGGCGGCCCCCACTACATCTTCGCTACCACCCTCGCCGACAACTCCCACGTCCTCCTCCTCTGCCAAAAAGAATACTGACATTCGTCTTTTCGATAATTGTTTCTCCCAAGCCCTTGACAGTTTAGTAAATAAGTTGTGTCTTTGCAAAACAAATATTCCATTTGGCTCAAAAATGTGTTAAAATGAAAAATTATTGGGGAAAATTTTGGCAGAATGAAAGATAATGATTACTTTTGCAGCCGAAAAGTAACTTCGATTTTCGATTTACGCATTTTCGATTTTCGATTTATGTAATTAAACAACGAACTGCAATGATTAAGAATACATTCTTTTGGTGGTGGTGTGGCTCAAGGTTTGACAGATCGTGAGTAGATGGCCGCGTACCTATAGGATGGGATGAAATACTGAGAGGCTTGTCGATCTTGCGACAGGCCTCTTTTATTTACGATTTGACGATTTACGATTTACGATTTGACGATTTACGATTTACGATTTGACGATTTACGATTTATTTCCGACACATAAACAGAATGATTATGAGTAATTATCAAGTAGACGAAAAAGGTTTTTATGGGGAGTTCGGCGGCGCTTACGTGCCGGAGATTCTCTACAAGTGCGTGAAGGACTTGCAGGAGGCCTATCTGCCCATTGTGGAAAGCGAGGAGTTCAAGCGGGAGTACCACGCGCTGCTGAAGGACTATGTGGGCAGGCCGTCGCCGCTGTACTTTGCGAAGAGGATGAGTGAGAAGTACGGTTGCCAACTGTTCCTGAAGCGTGAGGACTTGAACCATACGGGGGCGCACAAGATTAACAACACCATCGGGCAGATTCTGCTGGCGAAGAAGATGGGCAAGACGCGCATCATCGCCGAGACGGGAGCCGGGCAGCACGGTGTGGCCACGGCTACGGTGTGTGCGCTGATGGGTATGCGGTGCGAGGTGTTCATGGGCGCAACTGATGTGGAACGCCAGCACACGAATGTGGAAAGGATGAAGATGCTGGGCGCCGAGGTGCACCCCGTGCGCACGGGCAATATGACATTGAGCGATGCCTGTTCAGAGGCCATTCGTGACTGGTGCTGCCATCCCAGCGACACCTTCTACATCGTGGGTTCGACGATGGGGCCGCACCCCTACCCTGACCTCGTGGCGCGGATGCAGAGCGTTATCTCGGAGGAGATAAAATGGCAACTCCAGGAGAAGATTGGCCGCGACTATCCCGACTACCTTGTAGCGTGCATCGGCGGCGGGTCAAACGCTGCTGGCACCATCTACCACTATATGGACGACGATCGCGTGCGTATCGTGCTGGCGGAGGCTGGCGGCCACGGCTGGGACACGGACTATACGGCAGCCACGATTCACCGTGGTACTGTCGGCATCCTGCACGGCGCGAAGATGCTGGTGATGCAGGACAGTGACGGACAAATACAGGAGGCGTTCACCATTTCGGCTGGACTGGACTATCCGGGTGTCGGGCCGATGCATTGCAATATGGCGAAACAGGGGCGCACGGAGGTGTTGAGCATCAACGACGACGAGGCCATCTACGGCGGTTACGAACTGACGCGCATGGAGGGCATCATCCCTGCCATCGAGAGTGCACACGCCATAGCCGCCCTGAAGAAGATGTCCTTCAAACCCGACGATGTGGTGGTGCTCACCGTCAGCGGACGCGGCGACAAGGACGTGGAAACCTATTTGAAGAACAAAGAAATGGCAAAGGAATACGGG
>JAGCZA010000108.1 GCA_017960525.1 Prevotella sp. | reverse complement strand
TGAGGGCTGGCAGTGGCGTCCCGACGCTATCTGGTTCGACAACCTCCGCTCGTTCAAGTCCGTCAGTTATTACGTGCAGCAGCTCTTCGCCATGAACAAGGGCACCAACGTACTGTCGCTCACGATGGACAAGCAGCCCGTAGCAGGACAGCCTGGGCAAGATAGTCTCTTCGCTTCCGCCGTCTATGACAACGCGACGGGTGAGGTCATTGTCAAGGTGGTCAACACCAGCGATGCCACCCAACCCATCAACATCCAACTCAAGGGTCTGAAAGGCGAGCGCATAGCCGAGACTATCACCCTCAGCCACAACAGCATGGATGATGAGAACACGCTCGACGAGCCCGAGAAGATCACACCTAAGAGCAGTACCCTGAAGTGCGACGCTGGCAAGGGCGCCACGCTCCTACTCGACGAACTCCCTGCCAAAACCTTCCGGATCTATAAGGTGAAGAAATAAAAAAATCTCCCCGCGGGGAGATTTTTTTATTTGCATTCGCCGTCGCCGTAGATGTAGGCGAAGGCACCGCTCTGGTAGTCGAAGACCTCCTCAGGTTTGAAGAAGCGGGCCACCTCAATGGCGGCGTTCTCGACGGAATCTGAGGCGTGGACAATGTTCTGCTGGTTACTCACGGAGTAGTCACCGCGGATGGTGCCGGGGGCAGCCTGACGACCATTAGTCACGCCTGCCATCGTACGAACAACCTGTACGGCCTCAACACCCGAGATGGCCATGGCCACAATAGGCGAAGCCTGCATCGAGGCACAGAGACTGGGGAAGAAGGGTTTATCCACGAGGTGAGCATAGTGCTCACGCAGGATTGCGTCGCTCAGCTGCATCATCTTCATACCAGAAATGCGCAGTCCGCGACGCTCAAAACGGTTAACGACCTCTCCAATCAGCTGACGCGCTGTACGCAGCTGGGCTTCAGTAATACTAATGTTGTTTCCATATCAATTATTATTTATAAGACTGTTTTCGTCTGCAAATATACGAAAAAAGTCCTAGAAGCGCAATACTTTCCAAACTTTTTTCGTATCTTTGCCACAAAACTAGAATTCTAACGATATGAAACTGAAAAGACTATTCACAGTCATGCTGGTGATGACAGGCCTCCAGGTCTGGGCGCAGGATCAGCAGATGAACACGTTTATCGACCAACTGATGGCGAAAATGACCGTTGAGGAGAAACTGGGGCAGATGAACCTTATGCCTGGAACATCGGCCACGACGGGCGAATTGAAGAACAGTCCGCTACTACAGCTCATCGAGGAAGGCAAACTCGGAACAGTACTGAACCAGAAGGGTGTGGAGGGCATCCGACAGCTGCAGGATGCAGCAAAGAAGAGTCGTTTAGGCATCCCCGTACTTGTGGGCATGGATGTAATCCACGGCTACGAGACGATCTTCCCCATACCGCTGGGAATGTCGTGCAGTTGGGATTTGAAGGCGATTGAGCAGGCCGCAAGGATAGCAGCGAAGGAGGCCACGGCCGATGGTATCTGCTGGACCTACAGTCCGATGGTAGATATTGCTCTTGACGCCCGCTGGGGGCGCATTGCCGAGGGCAACGGCGAGGATCCCTTCCTGGGCTCACGTATCGCAGAGGCACTGGTGAGAGGCTATCAGGGAGACTATGGCCCAGAGAACATGATGGCTTGCGTGAAGCATTATGCACTCTATGGCGGTGCAGAGGCTGGACGCGACTACAATACGGTGGATATGAGTCACGTCCGGATGTATAACCAGTACTTCCCACCCTACGAAGCAGCTGTCAAAGCAGGGGCTGGTTCGGTCATGACCTCTTTTAATATCGTCGATTACATCCCCGCCACTGCCAATAAATGGCTCATCGACGATGTATTACGCCACCAGTGGAACTGGAACGGATTTGTAGTGACAGACTACGGTGCCATCGGCGAGATTACCCAGCATGGGCTAGGAGACCTGCAACAGGCTTCGGCGCTGGCTTTGAAGGCAGGCACCGATATGGACATGTGTGCAGAGGGCTACATCAAGACGCTGGCGCAGTCACTTGAAGAAGGGAAGGTGACGATGGCTGAAATCGACCAGGCCTGCCGACGCATCCTGGAAGCGAAATACAAATTAGGATTGTTTGAGAATCCCTACCGTTTCCTCGACCCTAAGCGTCACGAGACGGATATCTACACCTCTGAACACCGAGAGGCCGCACGCAATCTGGCAGCAGAGAGTTTTGTGCTCCTGAAGAACGAGGGGCAGCTGCTGCCACTGAAGAAGCAGGGAAAGATAGCACTGATCGGTCCGATGGCCGACAACCGCGTGAATATGGCGGGCACCTGGGCACCGACAGCTACCAACGAGCGATATGCCACACTGAAGGAGTCCATGGAACAGGCACTCCAAGGAAAGGCGACACTCACCTATGCCCAAGGTTGTAACTTCACCCGCGACTCTACGCTACAGAAAGACGGCGGTTTCTATCGTGCCACACCTTTCAGGGACAGTGAGCAAATGAAGCAAGAGGCCATAAACATCGCCCGCGAGGCTGACATCATCATCTGCGCTATGGGCGAATCGGCGGAGATGAGTGGCGAGTGTAGCAGTCGAGCTATTCTGGAAATCTTTGACGTACAGCGGGAACTGCTTGAAGCCCTACTGGCATTAGGCAAGCCACTTGTGGTGCTGAACTTTGCAGGACGTCCAACAGTACTGACGT
>JAGCZA010000107.1 GCA_017960525.1 Prevotella sp. | reverse complement strand
TGGCGAAGGTGGTGCTTGGGGTATCGCCCTGCTGGCCGGCTATGTGGTGAACAATCCCAACAAACTCTCACTGGCCGACTATCTGGAGACCGTTGTCTTCGCCGGCAATACGGGCACCAGCATTGCCCCGACAGCCGAGGATGTCGCTGGCTTCGAGCGCTACATTGAGAACTACAAGAAGTGTCTGCCCGTGGAGCAGTGCGCCGTAGACCACAAAGCCTGACCACAGTTTGACAACAACTGGCACAACAAGCCCCCGCTATTTGTACGGTAGCGGGGGCTTGGCGTGATGGTCGGCTGTTTATTCTACCTCAAATTCATTAGTGGCTTGCAGGATGGTTTTCCCCTCTACTTTGGCAATATATTCTGCCCACTGCTCGGGATTAACTTTCTGAGTCAATATGTTAAAGGCGCCACATGCACTGTTGTCAGTGGACTTTATAGCAAGCACAGCAGGCATAGCATATTGCAGTGTCTCTGTGATGGTTGCATTTTCCTTGACGTGACATGTTGTGATGTAACTGATGGTCTTACCCACGGGCTGGTCTTTCAGCGTGACGCGATAGATAATCGGATTATTCAAATCAGCGTAAGGTACTAATGAAGCCAATGCGCTGATGACATTTGTGTAAATGGGGAAATGTGCCAACGAACCGATCGAAGCACTTTGGGTGTTTTGGTCAATTTTAACAGTCTTAGCGTTTCCATTGGCATCGACATACTTGAAATCATACTCAAAATACTGCAGCGATTTAGGCTGTGCAATGAGGTTCAGTTCGATGTCAAACTTAGTGGGATTGGTATTTTCCTCCTGTGGTGCTGGTGGTGTGACGTTATTGTCATCATCGTCCTTGCTGCAAGAGGTGAATACTGTTGTCATTGCGCCGCAGAAGAGGATGGCGGCAAACATCCATAATAGATTCTTTTTCATTTTACTTTTGTTTGATTTAAATTGTTAATAATAGGGTTAATTATTGATTGTTTCTTATTCGTTCCAGTCGTTGTTGCGGTATTCGTGGACAGTGCTTATACTATTTGTTGACAGCTTTACGATGGTTCTTGATGTAGATTCCCTTTTTACTGTGCTTATTATGAAGCGGGCGGCCTTGCATGTCATAGTAGCGGCTGGTGCCATCGGCATCGATGGTATGGATGACGGGGCGGATGCCTGTCACGTCATCAATGTCAGGATTGTCACCCTCAAATGAGTCAGCCGGGAAGTCGGTCACCTCGCCGAATACTAATCCGTTTTCTGTGAGTGAGAGCTTCTGACTGAAGAACTCGTCGTTGAGAGGCTCCAAAGGTTCGAAGTAACAGCGGAAAGGATTGAGGTACATGACCTTGAACTTTTCCGGCTGGTTGTGGGCAAGCCGGAATTTGCCCGTGGTCTGCTGCATATAGATATTCCGCTCGGTACACTCGTCATTGCTGATATAACTGAGCGTCCCTCGCCACCAGCCAATCTGTTCGTATTCGGCATCTTTCTTGAACACTTTTATGCCCTCGTAAGGCCGGTTGGTCAGTCTGACACCGCTGGCATTGATGTTCACGGAACCCTTGTTGATGACCACAATGTATGGCATACCGGCCTCCAAGGAGGCAAACTCGTTGGTGAAGACAAACTCCCGCTTCTCGGTGTCAACCTCTATGAGGTAATAGACTTTTACGTCGCCCGCCTCAATCATATCGATGGGAAATGTATAGTTGTAGGGCAGGCATACGGTGTAGGCACGGCTGGTCCAAGTGCCGTCGCCATTTTCTTCGGCTGCGAACACACGGTCGTAAGTGACGTTGACCATTTGGTCATTTTACATATCCAGCAATTCAGGGTTGACCACCTGGTCTTGAAGCGCCACTTCAGGATAGTGTTCGTCAAGAACTACGGCGAGAGTGTCGGCTGTCACCATCGAGGTGGCCTGGAAATAGGCGCAGAAGGGGTTGACATCGTTGTAGCTGTCCTCTGTCACCTTTGTCCATGCACCGCTGAATTGTAGCTGATAGACGGGGGTTGGAGACTTGATGAGTTCATCCAAGCTCAAGCCCGTGGTTGTGCCCTTGAAACAGATGTTTCCGATGGCAGCAGGCTCCTTGGTGGGAGGCATAGGGAGGAGCACATCCGTGTCGTAGTTGCTCAGGTCAATGATGTCGTTGCCGACGGCCACAGCATAGTATGGCTTATAGGCTTGCAGATGGTAGCTGCCGTCTTCGTCGCTCAGGCGTCGGAAGGTGACGGTGGGCACACCATCAATGTCTTGAGCGTCGGCAAACTCGTAGACCCTTACCTGCTCGTTGTCAATAGTCACGTCGTAGGGCAAATAGAGCGTAAGACCCTGTTTGTAGGTCTCTTCTTGGTCGAAGTAATTGACATAGCGGTCGTACCAGACACCCTCTATGGCGGTGACGGCCATCAGAGAGCGATAGCCGTGGGCATCATCCAGCTCCACATCGCCGGCAGTACCGGCCGTGCGTCTGTCGTTTGCGAAGACAGTATTGGCGTCGATAGATGACGCCTTGTGACCTTGGCCTTCGGGCAGATAGAAGAAGGTGTGGTAGTCAAGACCATAGAAGGGGTTGTCCTCGTCAAAGCGGTCGACATAGAACGTCTGATTGTCGATGGTGCCTGTTATGCGGCTCATATCCACATAGCTCAGGTTGCAGGCGCCGTCGAAGACGGCCTTGCCAAGCGAGTATTTCTTTCCTTCGGGGAAGGTGATGCTGGTCAGGTTGCTACAGCCGGCAAAGCATGAGCCGAACACATTGACCGTAGCGTTGGTCAGACTGCCGACTGGAATCACGTAGTCGCCCTGCTTGCCTGGTGCGCAGAAGATGATGTAGCTGCGGTAGGTGCCGACGTTATGGATAAGCACGTCATCAACGCAGAGGTAGCCATTGTCATTGCCGTGTGAGGCTGTCAGCGTGGTCAGTTTGGGACAGTTGGCTATGAAGTTGTCGCTGTGCTCCTTAAATCCCTTTCCGATGTTGAACGATTCAAGGTTGTCGCAGTCGCGGAAAGCACGTGAGCCAACCGTGGCGACAGCATCGGGCAAAACGACGGCCCGCAGCTGGTCGCAGTTCTCGAAGGCACTGGCGCCGATGGTCTGCAGATTGGTGCCTAAGGCGATGGCGATGAGTGTCTGGTTGTCCTTGAACACCTCTGCCTGAATGGCCGTGACGGGCTTGTCCTTATAGGTGGCTGGGATGACGAGCGCGGTGGTATTGCCCGTGTAGGCCGTCACCTCGTAGGCTGTGGGGTGAGTGATGTCGCCACCCACAGGCTGATAGACCAGTCCGCTTTCATCGTTTTCAAGGACAAAGTCTTTCAGGTACATATCCTTCAAGGTGAGGGGTACGGGGAAATCAACATAGCTGTCGGTGAAGTAGTACCAGCACTCCTCGCCAAGCGTCGCCTTGGTATTATCCTGGTTCATATCGGTGTCGGAGCTGTAGGCCACATTGCCCGTCAGGCTTGGCGCGACGTTATGAGTACCTATCAGCCCGTAGTGCTGATAGTTGCTGCCACGGGTCCAGTAGACGCAGTTCTCTATCGAGCTGACCTCGGAGCGGTTCGTTCCTCCCACTATCATGCCGAATGTGGTGCCG
The DNA here is from genome assembly GCA_017960525.1 of Prevotella sp. Taxonomy (GTDB): domain Bacteria; phylum Bacteroidota; class Bacteroidia; order Bacteroidales; family Bacteroidaceae; genus Prevotella. Next base: position 78,538 of record JAGCZA010000107.1, on the reverse strand, counting down.
GTGGCATTGATGTCGGCCAGCACGTTTCGTGCAAAGCAGCGGTTGACGCTCACCTTTCCGGCGCCGCCCACGATGCCGCCTACCCAGGAGTTCGTCCCGCCGATGTTCTGGATGAAGTTGGAGGCAGAGCAGTCGGCAACAGTCACATCGCCGAAGACATTGCCTACGATGCCGCCAGCCCAACCGTAGCACTTCACCTGTCCGCGGAACAGGCACCGCTCGACGGTGGCACTCCTGGCCCAGCCCACAATGCCGCCGCCACTACCTGTAGTGGCATAGACGGTATAGTTGTCGTCGCGTGAGGCATCGCTCGTCACCAAGATGTCGGTGACGTGGGTGTCGTTGGAAGCATAGCCCAGCACGCTGCCCACATAGTCGTGGCCACACACCTGTGGATTCTGCAAGTGCATATTGTAGATGATGGCTTTTTCAGCCTTGCCAAACAGACCTTGATAGGAGGCAGCAGCATTGTTGATTTTCAGGTTCTTGATGATATGGCCGCCACCGTTGAATATTCCGTCGTATGGATGGTTCTCATCGCCAATGGGCGTCCAGGCATAGCCGGATGCGGGCATTTCAATGTCGGCAGTCAGCATGACTGATTTGTTGGTGCTGTTCTTATACTGAAGACCGTTGTTCACGCCATCTCTGAACTCCTCCAACTCGGCAAGCGAACCGATGGTCTGGGGCTCTTCGTTGTACTCATAGATGCGTGCAAAGGCATCCTTCCAGCCCACGGTACCGTTGTACTGATAGTTCTTGAAAGCCTCGATGCTGCCCTCGGGCACATAGAGGATGCGCTTCTGGGCATCCCCGGCAATGCTCGCGGTGGTTCCCTCATAGGAGAACACGTCGGCGCAGAGCCACTCAGGCGGTGTGCCGCCCCGCACAATTACGCTGCCAAGATTGGGCATTCCCGCAAAGGCACCGCGCCCTACCTCGGTCAGGGTCGAGGGCAGCTCGATGCTCGTTACACCGCTACAGCCCACAAAGGCATAGTCCTCAATGCGGTCAACGCCCTCTTCGATGACAATGCAGGTGATGCCGGTGCAGAAACGGAAGGCGAACTGACCCACGGAGACAAGGGAGTTCGTGCTCAAGCGCTTCTTTATGACCAGTTCTCCTTCAAGAAAGTGGGGAATACAGGCATTATAACCAAAACCGTATGTATAATAATCTGTTTCGCTGTCCCAAGTGGCATCTACCTTATACGGATTATCATCGACCGTGACATCCATCTTGAGGATGTACTTTTCGGCATCGACCTGAAGAGTCAGCAGCAGAGCGGTCAGTATGAATACTATCTTTCTCATGTCCGTTACATCTTATTTATTGGCAGTATACCTGTCTTTTTCCTCTCCCCAACCAAAAAGCGTTCGGATGAACTTAATGTCGGGCGAGGTACTGAGAGCCGCAAACATAAAGTTCGTGCAGGCTTTGATATGGTCTTTCTTGTCAGTGTCGTCGAGGTAGAGCGTCGTGATTCCAGAGAATGCAGCCTTGGCACTCTCGAAGTTGACGTAGGGCACCACAGTGTCTTTGGTAGAGTGGTACAGACAAATGGGCTTCTGAGGCTGCCACCTCTTGGTCAGGTTGTTGCTCTCCAAGGCCCGGTGCAGGTCTTTCATCAAGCCGCGTCCCTCTGGCGCTTCGGCAGAGATGCTATCCTTGGCCAGCTTTAAGAAATAATTGTAGGCCGTATCCGTCAGCACCTCTTTCATATTGGCGCGACCGTCTTTTGTCAGCAGTTTCCTGTAGTATTCTTTGTCTTCACCTTTTCCCTTCTTATAGAGCTTGACGAGATGATCATTGATGTCTTCGGTGGTCATCTCCTTGCTGGGATTCTGCTTGTCCTCGATGATTTGCAGGATGTTTGTGCTGAGGAAATCCTCAGAGAAGTACTCCTCGCGCTTGTGACCAATCATTAGCGGGTTGGTGTCGAGCATGCCTTTCAAGATCAGCGCGATGGCGACGGGCATAGTCAATTCCTCGGCATTGTGCCCGGCATCTTTGTCCTCCTTCATATAATACTTCAGCGTGGCCACAGGGTCGTAGGGGCCGTCGCAGCAGACGGAGCCTGCTAGCGGCATCTCGCTCTCCAGTCCGTTCTGCTCGATGTAGCGGTGTACGGCCATCGCCACCGAACCGCCCTGCGATGCACCGATGGGGATGAACTTGCCATAGCGCATACAGTAGGGGTACTGCTTTGCCCATTCCTGCGAGTATTTGTCCTTCTTGGCGAACTTGCCGGCCTTGAACAGTGCCAGACCATAGCGCACACCATCGATGACCTGACGGGCAGTCAGCTCCTGATAGAGGTAGGGGTGCGGACGGGTCTTGGTGACGCCGTAGCCCTCGTAATCGGGCATAATGAGAATGTTGTAATAAGCGGGGTCGTCCTGTTCCTTCCTGAAAGCACCCTTTCCCCATGAAGCGTAATACTGCATCATATTGACATTCGACTTGAAGAATCCGCCATTGGGGTAGTCGCTGGGGCACTCCATGTTGCTGGTGATGGTGCAGTGGCAGCCTATGATGACGTTGTTGAAGCGGTAGCCATTGTCCCAGTTGCTCTGCGTGAAATAGGGGAAGGCCATCAGAGACGACAGGATGATGCGGTTGCCGTGCTTGTCGATGGAAGGATAGTTAAACGTGTAGAGGTAGAAGGCCACGCTGGTATAGTAGTCTCCATACGTCATTTCGTCGGAGGCACTAACGCGGCGCACTTTGGCACGATGGACGGCCTTTGCTCGCGATAGGGCTTCTTCGGGGTCGTCGCCCAAGTCTTCGACGTTCACATCCACAAAGTCGGTAACGACGGACAGCTTCTCCATCTGACCCGTTTCGGGGTTCCGAACAAGGGTGTCACGCAGCACTTGGGTTCGCAATACGCCGCCCACCACCGTCGCGTCGTCGGCACTGACGGGATTGATGGTGCCTTCCATAGACATATCCTGTGCCCTGGCTCCAGTCGAAAGGATGATGGCCAGCAGCAGGACGGGCAGTTTGAACAGAACTGTTCTCATATTGCGTTGTGTTGTTTTTGATATTACTTACATTTGATGTCCTTGAACTGCCAGGTGGTGGAAGGCTCGAAGTCCTTGGCTTCAGTCATGGCATCCTGGAAACTTTGCTCAAATTCCACCTTCTGACGGGCCAGAATTTCCATTTCCTTCTTCCGCTCAGCCGACTCAAGGGCTGCATTGGCCAGTCCAAACACACCCCTAATAGTGTTCTGAGTGTCATAGTTGGTCCATTGCGCACTGGCTGGTAGGGCCACCATCATTAGTGCAAAAAAAATGAGCTTCTTCTTTTTCATTTTTTTTATTGACATTATTATATTCTTCGGCAAAAGTACTACATTTTTATTACGTATAAAGTATAACAGCCAGAAAGTCGCTCGACTTGTTGCGCAGAAAAGCCCACCCTGCGCAGAAAGCGCGATTCATAGTTAAAAATGAGTTCTAAAAAGCACTTTTTCTCATTCTACATTCTCTATTCTCAATTTATTATCGTACCTTTGCAGCGTCCAATCGGGGTTGCTCGCGCTCCCTGATACAAAGCGGTGAATAACCGTTAGTTATATAGAAGCCATGGAAACAACGCAACAGAAAAAGGCCATCATCGAGATGGCAGAAAGCATCGAGAGTCAGTATCGGGTGGACTATGTAGACAGTGGGCTGCCACGCTGGTTGATTGAGACGGCATTCGTCTGCTACCTACTGCAGGCAGCTATCAACTGGGCACCGCTGATGCACTGGACAACTGAACATGCGTCACTGGCATCGGCCATTATCCAGACCTTCGGCGTACTGGTGATGTATTTCGGATTGATGCGAGGTATGAAGCCGCTATACAGCCCCATGACCCTGGCGTGGTGGATAGTCATTGTGCTGAACATCGCAGGATTCCTGACAATGGCCATACCGGCTATTATGTACTCGGTCGGACTGCCCATTGCTGTGTCGCTGATGGTGGTCTATCTGCCTTTCGGCTGTGCCATCGCCTTCTGCTATCGAGGGCGGCTGCGGCAGGTGGGCATCTGGATGGCACTCTACATCCTTATTTCCAGCATCATCCCCGTCCTCTCGTACCTCCTTGTCGGCCCAGAATCAGGGTTGGCAAACCTGCCGATGGAGATTCCCACCATCGCCGTCATCGTCATCTACGCGTTGGTACAAAGAAGGGTGCTTGTTAAATGAAAAGTGAACTCTTCTCTTAACCTTGTGATTGTCGGTATTGCAAAGGCGTGATGCCAAGTCGTCGTTTCACTTCTGTCTGGAAGGTGCGGCGACCGCCAAATCCGGCCTCTGCACCTACGGCTTCGATGGTCCAATTAGGTTCCTCCCGCAACAGGCGACAGGCATAAAGAAAGCGTTTCTCGTTGATATAGTCACCCAAACTGCTATATTTGGAGTGAGCCTTGAACACTCCTCCGAGGCGTTTCTGTGTCAGTCCAAGCGACTTGGCCATCTTTTTCATCGTCAGATTGGAATCAGTAAAGAGACGCATTTCGTCCATTTTCTGATCAATCCACCCAATCAGCTCTTCGTCGGTCATATCGGCCGTTAATTCAATGTGTTCACGATGCTGGCGAGTTTGTTCGCGCAACAGCGTCACTTCATCTATTGTGGTATGTCTCAACTGCTCAGCTAATTCCTCTTGTTGACGCTGCAGTATCTCAATCATCTCCTTCTGTTCCTCCAACTCACTTTTCTGCACCTCAAGTTCAGAACTCTGTTCTTTCAGCTCACTCATCCGTTTCTCCAGTTCATAGCTCTGCATCCTGTTCTGTTCGAGCAACGTGTTCTGGTTCTCCACCAACTTAGTGTTGGTAGAGATAATCTTTTTCGCATTAGCATCCAGTACCAGCATCGTGATAATGAAAGCTATCACAAACACGATGATAACGGCTGCTATAAGTAAATTTGCTCCTGTCATGAAAATGCGCAGTTTCGTTGGTTTTAGTTGCAAATTTACGCTATTCCCGTCGAAAAACCATTCTTCAAACCATAAATTCTCAAAATTTCTTGCGCAAAAACGTATATTTTGCGCAGAAATCCCAATTTTCAATAGATTCTTCTTCAGATATGCCCCAATCCCGACGATATGCTTCAAAAGCCTTAATCTTTCATCTACTTTGTGCCAATGTATCTTATAACCAAACTTTGATGCTTTACTTCTGATATATGGTTGTGCAAGATTTGGTGTTGGTTGGCGACAGTCTTCAAAACAAGTGAGGCAATCAGAAATATGTGGCAGCACGGCCAGCCCAAAAATTTGGACAAACCAAACTCCCACTTTGGACGAACCAAACTCCCACTTTGGACGAACCAAACTGGCAGTTTGGACGAATCTTCAAAGTGCGAGGCGGAGGCCCAGGTTGCGGGCATTGGTCATCGGGTCGTTTTTGCCTCGGTAGGAGATACGGCAGACGCTTTCCGTACTTGTCCAACTGCCTCCGCGAGATATGCGGTTCTTGCCTGTCGTCGGCCCTGTGGGGTTGTCGGTAGGCGACGAGGCGTAATAGTTGGTGTTGAACCAGTCGGCGCACCACTCTGCCACGTTGCCGCTCATGTCGTAGAGTCCCAGTTCGTTGGGTTGGAGTGTGCCCACCTTGTGTGTGCTGTTGCCGCTGTTGCCCTTGTACCAGGCCACGTCGCTGGCTGTGTCGCTGCCGGCGAACTTGTTGCCCTTGCTCTTGGCGCCGCCGCGTGCGGCATACTCCCATTCGGCCTCGGTGGGCAGGCGGAAGTTTTGGCCCGTCAGCAGGTTGAGTCTGGCAATAAATGTCTGGCAGTCTTCCCAACTGACGTAGTAAACCGGGTACTGGCCGCCCATTCCGATGGTGGCCGTCCATTGTGCGTCGTCGCTGGGCGATTTGCCCATCACTGCCTGCCATAGTTCTTGCGTCACCTCTGTCTGTCCGATGCAGTAACTGCTGAGTGTCACTTCATGCACGGGCTTCTCTTCGTCGAAAGCGTCGCTGCCCTGCTCTTCGGTGGCACCCATCTGGAAGGTGCCGCCCTCTACGCTGACCATCTTGAAGTCCACACCGTTGACCGTGAACGTCTGTGTGCCGTTATCGGACTGTTGTGTGCCGTTGTCGTTGGCAATCATTTCCAGCAGCACGACGACGTCGGCTATGTCCAGTCGGTTGTCGCCGTTCAAGTCGCCCTTCCGGCCTTCAGTTGTCTCTGTCTGTGCACTCATGGCGGTGGCCGTGAGCAGTGCCGCGAGCATCAAAAAGAATTTCTGCTTCATGGTTTTTATCTTTTTTTTAGGTTAGTTACTTAGTTGAAGTAGAGGTACAGCCCCACCATCACTATTGCCAAGGCCGTCCACAGTCCTACCACTAAGGCCGTGGGCTTATGCGGGGGCAACTGTGCCAGTTGCGTCTTACCCGCCTGCTCCGGCCATACGACCGACACCACGCCCATCATCACTGTCAGGGCGGCGCAGAGCAGGAACGACAGCATCATAAAGTGCGGCCACGGCAGTTGCAGCCATTGCGGCGGCCACAGGTAGAGCACGCCTATTGTCAGGCAGAAGGCCGTGCCCACCGTCAGTGCCAGGTTGGCCGCCCGCGTGGTGGCTTTCGACCAGAACACGCCGAGCAGGAAGACGGCTGTCATCGGTGGGGCGATGAAGCCGAGCACACTCTGGAACACGTTGAACAGGTTGAGACCCTTGATGGAGTCGATGGCCACGGTGAGCACGATTGCGATGAGTGCGCCGCAGACGGTGACCATACGGCCTACGTAGTTAATGCGCCGCTGCGAGGCGTCGGGGCGGAAACGCTTTACGTAGATGTCCATCGTGAAGACAGTGCTCAGGGCATTGAGCGCCGAGCCGATGGTAGACACCAGACAGGCCGTCAGCACGGCGAACACCAGTCCCACCATACCCACGGGGAAGAGGTTTTCGACCATTGTCAGATAAGCCTCGTCGGGGTTCTCCAGCGTGGGGAAGAGGGCGAAGCAGATGACGCCGGGCAGGATGTACAGGGGCACGTCCAGTATCTTCAGCCAGCCGGTGAAGTTGGTGCCCAACTGGCCTTCCCTCAGATTCCTGGCGGCCAGCACGGGCTGCACCATCGACTGGTCGGTGCACCAGAACCACACGCCCATCACGGGATAGCCCAGAACGATGGGCAGCCAGGGGAAGGCCTCGTCGCTGTTCGGTTTGAAGAGCACCCAGTAGTCGGCGGGCACCTTGTCGGCCAGTGCGCCAATGCCGCCCACGTGGCTGATGCCTACGATGGTCAGCACCACCGATACGGCGATGAGCAGCACCATCTGGTAGACGTTGGTGTAGGCCACGGCCTTCAGTCCGCCCAACATGGTGAAGAAGGCCGAGATGGCCAGCAGCACCAGCGCCGATGCCCACATCGGTATGTCGAAGACCTGACGGATGAGGATGCCGCCGGCGAAGAGCGTCAGCGACAGCCACGAGATGATGATGGTCACAATGGTGTACCACGCCAGGATGTTGCGTGTCGACTGGCCGAAGCGCAGACCCATAAACTCGGGCAGTGTGTGCACTTTTGCCCCCAAGTAGCGCGGGGCGAAGACGAAGGCCAGCATAGCGATGAACACAAAGGCGTACCAGGCATAGTTGCCCGACACGATGCCAGTAGTGAAACCGGCGCTGGCCGAGGCGATAAGCATCGACGGCCCCACGTTGGTGCCCCACATGGAGAAGCCGATGTGGTGCCAGCGCAGCGAGCGCTCGGCCAGGAAGAGCGAACCCTCCTTCTTCCGCTTGCTGCTGGCCCAGAGGCCGATGGCTATGAGGATGGCAAAATAGACGGCCAGGATGAGCCAGTCCAGAGGTTGCATATAGTTTGTCATGGCTTTGTAGTTTGAATCAGTCGTTTGTTCCAGTTGCCTTTCCACAGACGGGCCAGGAAGATGAGGCCGCGGAAGGTGAGTTCGGTGGCCATAGCCGTCCACACGCCGCGCAGGCCGTAGTCACGGGCCAGCCAGGCAGCCAGCGTCAGGCGCACGCCCCACATCGAAGCCAGACTCATAATGGCGGGCTTCAGCGTGTCGCCAGCGCCTATGAACACGCCGTTGCACACGATGGCTGCCGCAAACATAGGTTCTGCCCACGCCTCGATGCGCAGGGCCTGGGCGCCTTCGGCTACGATGTTCTCCACCGGCGACATCAGCGACATCAACTCTGGCGCGAACACGCCCATCAGTACGCCCATAACGGTCATCACGGCAATGCCCAGCCCCACCGACATATAGGCCAGCGAGCGTGTCAGCAGACGTTGTCCGGCGCCGATGCCCTGGCCAACGAGCGTGGTGGCGGCCTCGGCGATGCCGTAACCCGGCATATAGCACAGGCTCTCCACGGTAATGGCCAGCGAGTTGGCTGCTATAGCCACGGTGCCCAACGGCGCCACGATGATAGTGCTCACTATTTGGGCGCTGCCCATCAGTACGTGCTGTAGGCCCATCGGCGCGCCTATCTTGAAGGCGGTGCCCACCACGTCGGACTTGGGCACGTACCACTCCAGGTGCTCGCCGTCTGGTTTCTTGAGTTTGAAGATGCCTAATATGTCGCTGCGCCATAGCAGGAACCAGAGCATCAGCACAGCCGTGACAAACATGGCGGCGCCCGTGCCCAAAGCGGCTCCCATCACCCCCAGGCCGAATGTGTAGATGAATAGATAGTTGAAGACGACATCCATCACGCACATCAGGATGTTGAGGGCCGAAGGAATCTTCATATTGCCGCTGCACTTCAGCATCGAGCCGGCCAGGCCCTCCATCTGGAAGAAGATGCCGCAGATGCCTATCAGCACAAAGTAGAGTGAAGCGTCGTGGGCGATGTCGGCAGAGCCGCCTAACCAGTAGGGCAAGTAACTGTGGATGGCGATGCCCGTCAGCGACAGCATCAGGCTCCATAGTGTCGAGCACACCAGCGACTGGCGCAGTACGCGCCGCGCCGACTCGAAGTCGTTGGCCCCAATGAAGTGGGCCACTTGCACGGAAAAGCCCATATTCACCGCCGACCCCAGACCGCCCATCAGCCACGTGGTGGTCTCCACAAGTCCGATGGCCGCCGTGGCCTTCTCGCCCAGGTGGCCCACCATAGCCGCGTCGATGATGAACATAACCGTGGCCGACAGTTGCGCTAAGATGCTGGGAATAGACAATTCGACGATGAGCCGCAACTTTTCTTGCCGCGTCATCGTCTTCCCATTGCGAATATATGAGAGCAGGTCTTTTCCCATCACTCTTCACTCATCACTGTTCACTCATCACTTTTCACTTTTAACTTTTCACTCTTCACTTTTCACTTCCCACTCTTCGCTTCCCACGCTTCGGTTTTGGCTTGGTTTGCCACGAGGAAGTCAATGTCGTCGAGACCTTCCATCAGGCAGTGCTTTTTATAGGCATTGATGTCGAAGTGCTCCGAGTGGCCGGTAGCGAGGTTGGTGATAGTCTGCTCCGGGAGATTCACCTCGACCTTGGTCTGCGCGTCGGCGGCGATGCTCTGGAACAGTTCCTGCAGGAACGGCTCGCTCACCTGTACGGGTAGCACGAAGTTGTTCAACTCATTCTGCTTGTGGATGTCGGCAAAGAAACTGCTGACCACCACGCGGAAGCCATAGCCGGCGATGGCCCAGGCAGCATGCTCACGGCTGCTGCCAGAGCCGAAATTACGACCCGCCACGAGCACCACGGCGTCCTTGTAGCGCGGGTCGTTGAGGACAAAGTCCTTTACTGGCTGGCCCTGCTTGTCGTAGCGCCAGTCGCGGAACAGGTTGTCGCCAAAGCCCTCCTTGTCGGTGGCTTTCAGGAAACGCGCAGGGATAATCTGGTCGGTGTCCACGTTCTCCAATGGCAGCGGCACGCAGGGCGACACAATGATATTAAATTTCTGTTTTGACATACTATCTATTTTTAAAGACATACTAACATACTAACATTTTTTTGTTCGTTTGCTATTCTGTCTAAACAAGTTCGTTTGTCTGTAAAAGGCGGGGGTCGGTGATGACTCCTGTTACGGCGGCAGCGGCAGCGGTGAGTGGCGAGCAGAGGATGGTGCGCGAGCCAGGTCCTTGTCGGCCCTCAAAGTTTCGGTTGCTCGTCGAGAGGCAGAGTTTGCCGGCGGGGACCTTGTCGTCGTTCATAGCTAGACAGGCGGAGCATCCGGGCTGTCGTATCTCAAATCCGGCGGCCTCCAGCACGGAGTCCAGCCCTTCCTCACGTATCTGCTTGTCCACAGCCCAGGAGCCAGGCACCAGCCAGGCCACCACGCCCTCGGATTTCTTCCGTCCTTTCACGATGCTGGCAAAGGCACGGAAATCCTCAATCCGTCCATTCGTGCAGGCTCCCAAGAATACGTAGTCTACCTTGGTACCCAACAACTTCTGTCCAGACTCAAATCCCATATACTGTAGAGCGCGGCTCCCTCCTTCTGGTATGCACTCCGTGATGCCGATGCCCATCCCGGGGTTCGTGCCGTAGGTGATGCGTGGCTCTATGTCGGCGGCATCGAAGGACAGTTCGCGGTCGAACACGGCATCATCGCCGCTCCGCAGTGTGCGCCAGTAGTTGACGGCCTTTTCCCAAGCCTCACCCTTCGGTGCATACTCGCGGCCCTTGATATAGGCGAAGGTCGTCTCGTCCGGCGCGATGAAACCACCGCGTGCACCCATTTCTATCGACAAATTGCAGAGTGTCAGGCGGCTCTCCATCGACATTGCCCTGACGGCCTCGCCCGCATATTCCACGAAATAGCCCGTGGCACCGCTCGTCGTCAGTTTTGCCATCAGGTAAAGGGCCACGTCCTTTGCCGTCACACCCTTGCCCAACTGGCCGTTGATGCTGATGCGCATTGACTTCGGCTTCTGCTGGAGGATGCATTGCGAGGCCATCACCATCTCAACCTCGCTCGTGCCGATGCCGAAGGCCACGGCGCCCATCGCACCGTGTGTAGATGTGTGGCTGTCGCCGCAGACGATGGTCATACCCGGCAGCGAAAGACCTTTCTCAGGCCCCACCACGTGGATGATGCCGTTGTCTTTCGAGAACATCCCGAAGTGCTTCAGCCCGAACTCTGTAGCGTTCTTCGCCAGAGTCTCCACCTGATGGCGCGACACGGGGTCTTCAATCGGCTTGTCCTGGTCGTGCGTCGGCGTGTTGTGGTCGGGCATACAGACAATCCTTTCAGGACGGAAGCACTGCAGCCCACGCGCCCGCATCCCGTCGAAGGCCTGCGGCGACGTCACTTCGTGGCAATAAAGCCGGTCTATATAAAGTTGCGTGGGGCCGTCGGGGATATTCTGAACCACGTGCGCATCCCAAATTTTGTCGAAAAGTGTGTTCATCTGTCTTTGCTTTAAACTATTTTGCCGCAAAGTTAGCCATTTTCCGCTGTTTACCCAAATTTTTCTTACGTTTTCTTGCCCAGTTCATCTGAATAGCGTATATTTGCAACAAAAATCGGTAATAAACTTGCAATAATGGAAGACAAACATATTGCACTGCTGCTCTCTGGCGGCGTTGACAGTGCGGTGGCCCTGGCCGAACTGGTGCGCCAAGGCCACCGCCCCGACTGCTTCTACATTAAGATAGGCCCAGAGGAAAAGGAGGGCTGGGACTGCTCTATGGAGGAGGATGTGGAGATGGCGACTGCCGTGGCCCGCCGCTACGGCTGTCCGCTGGAGGTGGTCGACTGCCACGAGGAGTACTGGAGCCAGGTGACGGCCTATACGATGGAGAAAGTGAAGGCCGGTCTGACGCCCAACCCCGACGTGATGTGCAACCGCCTCATCAAGTTCGGGGCCTTCCACGAGAAGCGGGGCAGCGACTACGACCTCATTGCCACCGGCCATTATGCCCAGACGGAAACCGATGCCGACGGGCGCAAGTGGCTGTGTACCAGTCCTGACCCCGTGAAAGACCAGACCGACTTCTTGGCGCAACTCTACGGTTGGCAACTCTCCAAAGCACTCTTTCCGATAGGGGGCTATATGAAGGAGGAGGTACGCCAGATGGCAGAGCGTGAACATCTGGTGAACGCCCGCCGCCGCGACTCGCAGGGCATTTGCTTCCTGGGCAAGATAGACTACCGCGAGTACATCCGCCGCTACGTGGGCGAGCAGGAGGGCGATGTGGTGGAACTGGCCACGGGCCGCTGCATTGGCTGTCACCGTGGTCACTGGTTCTACACCATAGGCCAGCGCAAGGGACTGGGACTGGGTGGAGGCCCGTGGTTCATAGTGAAGAAAGACGTGGAGCAGAACGTCCTTTATGTGGCCAACGGCTACGACCCCTCTACGGCCTATACGCAGACGTTTCCCATCATCGGCTTCCACAGCATTAACGGTGTTATGCCGCCCGCCAACGTGACGTTCAAGATACGGCATACGCCGGAGTTTCACACGGCCACCCTTGTTCCAACTGGCGACGGCAGTTTTACCGTGCGCTCCTCACAACCCATCCACGGTGTGGCGCCAGGCCAGTTCTGTGTAGTCTATGACGAACGGCACCACCGTTGCTACGGTTCTGGGGAAATAGGCGCTTCGCTAGTTAAAAGTGAAAGCGCTTCGCTAGTGAAGAGTGAAAAGTGAATAGAGAGAAGTGAAAAGTAATCAATATAAAAGTCCTTTCGACGAGAATTTGTCTCCGCGTCAGCGCACGCAGACGGCCATCGACCGCTCGGCGCTGTCGCTGAAGATAGCCACTTACGTCATCTGCCACACACTGGTGGAGTGCCAGGAGTTGCTGGCTGCCGACGAGCGGCTTTCTACTGCCCACGCGTTCCTGCAGCGGGCCACGTCCACCCACTTGTGCAACCACAAGTTGACCACCGAGGGGTTGGTCTATGAGTTCAGGGGACAGCCTTTCGAACTTCACGAGGAGTTCAAGACGATGACGCTGACGCGCTCAGTTTACGAACATCTGGCTATGTTCTTCTTCCTTTTCGAGCATCCGCACAACGACGAAGAACGGGAGATAGTTTGGAAATACTGGCAGTTGAACAGCAAAAAAAGCCAACTGGACTTCAGTCCTGCCGGCGATGCTGAGGAGCGGAAAGGTGAAATTGAGGAAATGAGGGCGTTGAGGAAGGCTATCCTGCAGTCGCGTATAGGGCGTGAATGTGCCCAGAAACTTGACGAGTGGACGGCCATAGAGACACCTGCCAGTACGGGTGCCTTGGAGTGCTTCCGCCGTGGAGGCCGTTACGACGTGCGGCGCGTGTCGTACAGTCTGGCTTGGCGCTATCTGTTCCACAACGACGAAATGGCTTTGCTCTACAGCCATCTGAGTATGCACTGCCACCCGGTGTTCAGCGGACTGGTGCAGTACCAGAACCAGGCTACTGCCGACGAGGGCGACGATGCCATCCCCCTCTACTTTTCGGCCTGTTTCCTGGCCTATCTGTGCCGTCTGTTCCTTCGTCTTGTTCCTGGCGGCGATGCCATTGTCAGCAATGAGTTCAGCGCTGACGACTTGCGTCTCTTTGCCGCCCTGTCGCACATCAAGTAAGACTTTCTACAGTTTTCCCTGCTCGCCAAGGTAAGAGTCCTTGAAGCCGAGGAAATAAAGCACGCCGTCGAGTCCGATGGTGTTGATGCTCTGCTTGGCGTTGGCCACCACGCGTGGCTTGGCGTGGAAGGCGATGCCCAGGCCGGCTTCCGAAATCATAGGCAGGTCGTTGGCGCCGTCGCCCACGGCGATGGTCTGTGCCAGGTTCACCTTCTCCACCTGGGCGATGAGTTTCAGCAGTTCGGCCTTGCGGTGCCCGTCCACAATCTCTCCCACGTAGCGTCCCGTCAGTTTCCCGTTTTCGTCCACTTCCAGTTCGTTGGCATAGACGTAGTCGATGCCGTAGCGCCGCTGCAAGTGCTCGCCGAAATAGGTGAAACCACCGGAGAGGATGGCAATCTTGTAGCCGCAACGCTTCAGGATAGTCATCAGACGGTCCACGCCCTCGGTGATGGGCAGATGTTCGGCAATGTCCTGCATCACGCTCACGTCGAGGCCCTTCAGCAGGCTGACGCGGCGGGTGAAACTTTCCTTGAAGTCGATTTCTCCACGCATCGCGCTTTCGGTGATGGCCCTCACCTCGGCCCCCACACCGGCACGCTCGGCCAGTTCGTCGATGCACTCGGTCTGGATGAGTGTCGAGTCCATATCGAAGCAGATGAGACGGCGCATACGGCGGAACATATCGTCGCGCTGGAAAGAGAAGTCCATCTCCATCTCGGCGGAGATTTTCATCAGGCTCGACTGCAGTTCCTGGCGGTCGCGTGGCTCTCCGCGCAACGAGAGTTCTATGCAGGCGCGGATGTGCTTCGCCGGATTGCGTATGCTCTTGCGTCCCGTCATACGGCGGATGGCATCGATGTTAAAGCCCTGATCGGCGATGACACGGGTAGCGGCCTCTATCTGTCGCGCCTCCAACTGTCGGCCCATCACCATAAGGATGTAGCGGTTCTTGCCCTGATGGCCCACCCACTCCTCGTATTCGTCGTCGCTAATGGGCGAGAAACCGATGTTCACGCCCAGTTCGGTGGCCTTGAACAGCAGTTCCTTCATCACCTGGCCCGAGTGGGTCTCGTCCATACGGATGAGGATGCCTAACGAGAGGGTGCTGTGGATGTCGGCCTGGCCGATGTCCAGTATTTGTGCGTCGTACTTGGCGAGAATGCCCATCATCGATGCCGTCAGTCCCGGGCGGTCCTGCCCGGTGATGCGTACCAGTATCTGTTCTTCGCGGATGGTCTGTTCCATATTCCTTGGTTATATCTTGTTGATGTCCACATAGCCGTTCATCACGGCGTAGATGGTGAGTGCCGAAACACTCCTGATGCCCAGTTTCTCCATAATATTCTTGCGGTGGGTGACCACGGTGGAGAGGCTGATGCACAGGCGGTCGGCAATCTCCTTGTTGATGAGACCCTGCACGATGAGCGTCATCACCTCGGCCTCACGGTCGGAGAGTACCTTCTGCTGCTGTCTGCCAGCCACTGGCTGCATAGCGTTCCCGCCGTGATGCCCCATTTGCAGCAGGGCCAGCATCGAGCGTACCAGTTCCTTTTCAGGCACGTTGATGCAGACGCAATGGAATTCTGATAGTTGTTTGCTACTGTCGAGCGAGAGCGTAAGCACGATGGTCTTCCGCCTGTTTTGCAGGAAGAAGGCGCGGTTTTCGAGCACGATGTTCATCGCCACGAAGTAATGGATGTACTGTTCCGGGTGGTTGGCTGTTAACTCCGCCATACTGCCGAAGGTGTCTATGGTGAGCATAGGCATCACTCCCTGTAGCAACTGCCGCAGCCCCAGTGTTGCCAGCGTGTTGGGGTCGATAATGGCCACTTTGGGCTCTTGGTGTGTCATCGGCTCACTTTACGTAGTTTTCTATCTGTTTGGCAATCTGCTGCATACCCCTGATGGAGGGGTGGCCCGACTTCTTGTCGATGCCCTCCAGGGTGATGACATCCACATCATAGTGCTGGCAGATGGTTTTCACTGACTCGTTGATTTCGGGCTTCAGACCGTCGTTGAGGATGAAGTAAATTTTGGTGCCTATGTAGCGGGCGGTCATATAGTCGAGCAGGCGTGCCAAAGCCGGACGGAAACTCCACAGGTCGATGCCTTTGAAGTCCTTGTACTTGAAGTCGCCGATGGGCGAGTTGGCCCAACTGTCGTTAGTGGCCCCGAAGATGAAAATGATGTCGGGGCAGCCCAAGTTGTCGGCGCGGGTGATGAACGAGCGGGCCGAGTAGTCGTCGCCGTTGTAGCCTGTAAAGCAGATGGTGGAGCCGCTGTACGAGTTGTTCACGCAGAGTTTCCACCCTTTCTGGGTGATGAGTTGGTGCCACCAGGTTTGGCGCACGTCGGTCACGTCGGTGCGTCCTCCCATTGTGTTGGTGAAATACCACATTTCGTTGGTGGCAGGCGTGATGTAGCCCTCGAAGGTGGAGTAACTGTCGCCCAGCACCGACACACTCTTCACCTGCGCCATAGCGGATGCCAGGCAGAGTGCTGCAAATAATAAAACACTGAATAGTTTCTTCATAACTACTTGTCACATTTTTCGTCTTATTCAAAAAGCTTTATTCGATTATTTGGCGGCCTCCAGCAGTCGCTCGGCCATAGCGTGGCCGAGGGCTTCGCACTGGGCGGTGGTCTCTGGGGTGAGCGACTGGCGGATTTCCACGGGGGTGCCTACGGGTTCGTACTTCAGGCGCTCGTCGTTCCAGCGGGCAATCTCGCTGACGGCTTTTGAGGCCCAGCCGTAGCTGCCGAACCAGCCGAAGAGACGGCCCTTGATGTCCTTCTGCGACAGTTCGTCGAGCAGCACGTTCATCTCGTGGTAAAGGCCGGTGTTGTAGGTCGGTGCGCCCACGATGAGGCCACGGTAGCGGAACACGTCGCGGATGATGTAGGAGTGGTGGCTCTTCGACACGTTGTGCATCACGATGTCCTTCACGCCGGCCTCGCTGGCTGCGCGTGCGATGACCTCGGCGGCCCGCTCGGTATTGCCGTACATGGTGCCGTAGCAAATGACCAGGCCAGGAGCGGCTTCGTAGCGCGACAGGCGGTCGTAGAGGGCGATGACGCGAGCCACGTGCTCGTGCCAGACGGGGCCGTGGGTGGAGCAGATGTAGTCGGGGGTGAAGCCGGCCAGCTTCTTCAGGGCCATCTGCACGGGTGTGCCGTATTTGCCCACGATGTTGGAGTAGTAGCGCTCCATTTCGCCCCAGAACACGTCGCAGTTCATCCGCTCGTCGATGATAGCACCGTTGAGGGCGCCAAAGCAGCCGAAAGCATCGCCGCTGAAGAGGACATTGCCGCAGAGGGTCATCATCGTCTCTGGCCAGTGGACCATCGGGGTGAGGACGAAGTTCAGGGTGAGGCCTCCAAGTTCGATGGAATCGCCGTTTTTCACCTCTTTCAGGCCTGTGGTCAGGTGGTAGAACCCGCCGAGCATGTCGAAGGTTTTCTTGTTGCCGATGATTTCGATGGCGGGGTAGAACTGTCGGAGCAAGGCCAGCGAGCCGCTGTGGTCAGGCTCCATGTGGTTCACCACCACGTAGTCGATGGGGCGGTCGCCCAGCACCTCGCGGATGTTCTCCAGGAAGGGCATAAAGAAATCGACCTCGACGGTGTCGATGAGTGCCACCTTCTCGCCCACCACCAAGTAGGCATTGTAGCTCACGCCCTGCGGCAGGGGCCACAGTCCCTCGAAGAGCGTCTTGTTGCGGTCGTTCACGCCGACATAGTAAATGTTCTCTGTAATCTGTTTCATAAGTCTCTTTGTTGTTTTTATTTTTCAATATGTCTTGTTCCTTTTGTGATTTTCAGTCCCTTGTGAGAACGGCTCGTCTGCTGCCCCGCAAGGTTGAATGTCTGTTTGCCGTTTTCGCTTTTCTTGTCCGTGTCCACGTCTTGGATGCCTGTTGCTTCAGGGGCAATCTCCACGCTGGCGAACTGGCCATCGTGGAACACCAGCAGGCGTTTGTTGGTGCCAACGTATATGGTGTCGCCGTCAATGTCCATGCAATGGGCTTCTTCTTTCTCGCCCAGAGTGAAGTAATAGTCTGTCCACGAGTCTCCCTCGTATGCTCGCAAATAGCCTTTAGACGCCAGCCCCCACAACACACCGTTGTCGTCGAAGTCCAAAACGGCAGCATTGCCCCCACAAACTGTAGTAAAAGTCCTGCCATCAAACTTCATCAACCTTCCCTGTGCCTCGAACCACACATTGTCGTCTTTGTCCACAGCCAATGAATTTGTACCTCCACTAAATTCTGAGCAAGGGAAACTTTTCAGCACGAACCATAGGCCGTAGTCGTCGGTATAGCAGCAAAGCGCCGAGTCATGCACGCCGCCTTGGCTGGAAATCCAAAGGGCCCCGGTAGAGTCAAATTCCATATCGGAAATCATTTCCTCTGCTACTGCAAAAGGAATCTGGTAATAATCCACAACTTTCTCGTCTTCAACAACAAAAAGGAAGTCCATTTTTGCCAAGAACATTTTGCCAGTATTGCTAAAAGCAATCTTTTGAAGGTTGTCGGGCATATAACCTTTAGGCCAAACATCTATCTGGAAACTATACGTGTTGCCTTCACTAATTGCAGTCATCCATCCATTCTCCTGCCCAAACCAAAGAACCCCATCGTGCAGAGCCACGCTATAAACATATCCAGGAGTGTGGAGGGTCTGGCTAAAGTCATTTTTGTCCATCACCACCAGCCCTTTTGTCGTAGCCAAATAAAGATTGTTTTGGTCGTGGGCGATTTCTCTTATAAACGGCGGGTACATAGAATAGTGATATGCACCAACGCCGTTTGGCATTGCTACCAAGAAGAGGCAAAGGAGGAATGCGGAAAGCCTAAAGAATGGTTTACTTTTCATGATTTCTACGGCAAAACAGTTCGTCACTCTTGGGGCTGTGCAGTCAAAATTCTGAGGTGAAGTGGAACTGGATGTGCTTGAAGTCCTGCTGGGCCATCTGGAGCATGTAGCCGGAGTCGGCGAGGAAGACGTCGCGGCCCTCCTTGTCCTTGGCCATATACTGGTACTTGCGCTTCTTGAAGGCCTCCAGTTCGTCCTCGTCGTCGGAGGAGATCCAGCAGGCCTTGTAGAGGTGGACCGGCTCCCAGCGGCACTTGGCATTGTACTCGTTCTCCAATCGGTACTGGATGACCTCGAACTGGAGCTGGCCGACGGTGCCGATGATCTTGCGGTTGTTGAACTGGTTGACGAACAGCTGGGCCACGCCCTCGTCCATCAGCTGGTCGATGCCCTTCTGCAACTGCTTGGTCTTCATCGGGTCATCGTTCTCGATGTACTTGAACATTTCCGGTGAGAAGCTGGGCAAGCCCCGGAAGTGCAGCTGTTCACCCTCGGTCAGCGTGTCGCCAATCTTGAACATGCCGCCGGTGTCGGGCAGACCCACGATGTCGCCTGGCCACGCCTCGTCGATGGTGCTTTTGCGCTGGGCCATAAACTGCGTTGGTGAAGTGAAGCGCAGCGTCTTCCCTTGGCGCACGTGCAGATAGGGCTGGTTGCGCTGGAACTTGCCGCTGCACACCTTGCAGAAGGCGATGCACGAGCGGTGGTTGGGGTCGATATTGGCCGTTATCTTGAAGATAAAGCCTGTGAACTTCGGTTCCTCAGGCTGCACGTCGCGCTCCTCGGCCTTTGTGGGGCGGGGCGACGGGGCAATCTCGACGAAGCAGTTGAGCAGTTCCTGCACGCCGAAGTTGTTTAGGGCCGATCCGAAGAAAACGGGAGCCACTTCGGCAGAACGATAGGTCTCGACGTCGAACTCCGGGTAGACGCCCTCCACCAGTTCCAAGTCCTCGCGCAGCTTCTCGGCATCGCTTTCGCCGACGCGGGCATCGAGGTCGGGGGAACTGATGTCCACGGAAACTTTCTCCGTGACGCGCTGTTTGTCGGGGGTGAAGAGGTCGAGTTTCTCTTCGTAGATGTTATAGACACCTTTGAATTTCGCCCCTTGGTTGATGGGCCAGCTGAGTGGGCGCACCTTGATTTCCAGTTCCTGTTCCAGTTCGTCGAGCAGGTCGAAGGGGTCGCGGCCCTCGCGGTCCATCTTGTTGATGAAGATGATGACGGGCGTCTTCCTCATCCGGCAGACAGTTATCAGTTTGCGCGTCTGCGTCTCCACACCCTTTGCCCCGTCCACCACGATGATGGCCGAGTCGACGGCGGTCAGTGTGCGGAAGGTGTCCTCCGCAAAGTCCTGGTGGCCAGGCGTATCGAGGATGTTCACCTTATAGTCCAAATAGTCAAACTCCATCACCGACGTAGACACGGAGATGCCGCGCTGCTTCTCGATGTCCATCCAGTCGGAGGTGGCCGTCTTCTTGATTTTGTTGCTCTTTACTGCGCCGGCCACCTGAATCTGTCCGCCGAAGAGCAGGAATTTCTCCGTCAGCGTGGTCTTGCCGGCATCGGGGTGCGAAATGATGGCGAATGTCCGCCTGCGTTCTATCTCTTGGTTCATACTTTAAGCAATTTGGCCGCAAAGTTACGACTTTTATGTGAATTGGCCAAATCAGTCCATAAGAAAGTGGCTTTTCCTTTTGTCATTTTGGGAAAAAAGTGTAACTTTGCAGCGCACATCCGAAAAACATTATGCCAGACGAATATACGACTATCAGCACTGTGGCCGAGGGATTCTACTCTGAGAAGCGGAGCCGCTTCCTGGCCTTCGCCCACCACGTGGAGACCGCCGACGAGGTGAAAGCCATCGTTGACGGCTACCGCAAGCGCTACTACGACGCACGCCACGTGTGCTACGCCTATATGCTTGGGGCGGAGCGCAACATCTTCCGCGCCAACGACGACGGGGAACCCTCGTCGACGGCGGGCAAGCCCATCCTGGGCCAGATTAACAGTCAGGGACTCACCGACATACTCATCGTGGTGGTGCGCTACTACGGCGGTGTGAACCTGGGTACTGGCGGCCTGATTGTGGCCTACCGCCAGGCGGCTGCCGACGCGCTCGCCCACGCCAAGACAGAGCAGCGCCAGGTGGAGGAGCGGGTGGACTACAGTTTCCCCTACACGATGATGAACGACGTGATGCGCGTGGTCAAGGAAATGCAGCCGCGCATCGTCAGCCAAACCTTCGACAATACCTGCCACATCTGCCTGTCTATACGCCAGAGCGAGGCTTCAAGGCTGCGCCAGCGGTTGGAGCAACTATCGTTTGCATAATAGTGCTATTTCAATCTCAATTTTTCACCCTCAGACAGAAGTGAGAATGAATCTTTAAGATTCATTTTGCTCAGATTGGCTAGTTTTATTCCAAATCGTTGGGATATGGTGTACAATGACTCCCCTTCTTTTGCACGATAAAAATCTTGTGCACCCTCGTACTTTTTCTTTTTCTTACCCAAGAAAACTATATCACCTTCTTGGAAATCGTTCTCACTTGTAGTTTCATTGAAAAGCAACAAATCTCTTTTTGAAATGTCATACTTCATGGCAATTGACGATAGAGTTTCACCTGGATAAAGTATTGTACATCTGACACCATTTATTTCAACAACAAACTTCAGAATAGTTTTCTCAAAAGACTCTTGTTCTTCCGATTCTTCAGTTTCTTCTAATTGCAAATCCTTACGTCCAACAAGTTCTTCTTTTGTAATAGTCTTTGTTATGGTTATTGTCTTTCCTGGCCGTAGTTTTACGCCTCCATTAATTGCATATAACTTGTAAGTGTCAATATAACCAATCAACGCCTTTGCGTAAGTAGGAGATGTTGCATATCCAGCTCTTTGAAGTCCATTTGCCCATCCTCGATAGTCATATATACTTTTTGAAAATAGAGACCTATATCTGCTATTGTTTTTCAAAAACAAGGAATGATCTCTAAATGACTCAGATGCAGAATTGTACCACCTGAATTTACTTTTTGTTGCTTCATCATCCCAAGCAAGGTAAATTCTACCAGTCCACCCTCCATATGCTTTAATGCCAAAATGGTTGTTAGCATTTCGTGTTAGTCCACTTCTTCCCGCTCCAGACTCCAATATTCCTTGTGCTAACGTTATTGGTGCAGGAACACCATATGTTTTTTCTTGTTCTAATGCAATTTGTTTAAATTGGGCAACATAAGATTGTATGTCGGAAGATGTTTGTGCAGAAAAGTTCAATGGCAGCAAGCATAATATGCAGGCTATGATGCCCCCTGAAACGACTATAGAGGGATTCTTTAGCATATATCAATGAGTTCCGTTTATTATTCTATGGGTTGCGCGAGCATTTTCAACCATATAGTTATGTGTAGATAATCCAAGATACTTATCCGTCAGTGCTTCTCCTGGATTATCTGAAAACCAGAAGTAATCCACAATAAGAGCGATAATAATAACAATAATAGCTACTACCAATGCCACCCATCCACCAAGAGCCACGAGAGCTGCAACAATTGCATCAATTACAATTTGTTCCACAAGTTCACGAATACCATCCATGTATAGAGCAAATGCGTATTCGAAATCTCCTTGTATCATTGTTTTTGTTGCTTTGATGATTTTTTCTATAACTGAAAGATACTTCAGCCCTGGAATCTTATTAAGAATGTCTATCACGGGCTTAATTATGGCTTTTACTTTCGATAGTATCTTATTCATGGCTGAAAGTCCTTTAGTAACCGGACTGTTCTTTATCATCTCACTAAATTCCTTGATACATTCGATTGCCTCTTTTTTCGTCAGTTTGTCTCCGAACTCTTTTGTAGCACTTACTATCCCAAACCGATTTGCTTTTTGCAGAAATTTCTGACAACTAGCCATCTGTCGCATAATATTACGTGTTCTCATTGCTTTCTTGGCAGGGAACTTGTTCAATCTTCGCAACAGTCCTTGGTGCTGTTCGGTAAGCACCTCTTCCCATTTGCTAAGAATATAGGCAAGTCTTGCTTCTCCTTTCGAGGATGTTACCATTTTCTCGACCGTATATGCTCCATTTATTGCTTTAGAACCTACTCCGTAGGCCGACTTTAAAGTATCTTTCACTGGCAATGGTTTATAAGGGCTTGTGGGAGCCGCTTTTATAATCGATGAAGGTGCGGCAGATATGTAGCATCGAGGAGATGCCGCACTTAAAAAAGGACCAGTCTGTTTCAGTGCATTATAGGTAGTATCTCCTACAATGCCTGTTTGGTCTATTCGGGGATTATGACTACCTTGGAATGCGCGTACTGCTTTTTCTGTTTCAGGGCCATAATAACCATCTGCTTTGATTCTTTGCCATTTCCCTCTATACCGTTCTAGTGATAAAGCCGCATTAAGCATGGTTTGAACAGCTTCTACATCTTTGTTATATACATTGCTACGTTGTAAATACATACGCTAAATTTCCATACTCTTTAACCCGACATTTATCGGCATCGAAATACATGCCTTTCCGTCTATTTTTTGTTTCATTAGTTTGTCAAAACACCCAGTAACAGCCTTTTCATAGTTCTTTTTGTCTTTGAACTCAATGTCAATGTATAGTCCTCGCCGTAGTGATGATGCGCCACTAGTTCCTTCTATATTTATTTTGATGAAGATACGCTTAAACTCCTCTTTTCCAAACTCGGCCATAATTTCCTTTCTTAAGAATGCTTCAATGTCCATCTTGGTATAAAGACGATCACGTGTCAAGGAATAATAGCGTAATTGTTCATATCTCTCATCAGCAGAAGCTTTATCGGCACCTCCTATTGCAGATACAACAACGGCTGTTTTCTGTTCTATTGCTGGCAGTTTCTTATTTTCCATTGTCTCTCCAATTTGCGGAGAATTACCTACTTTCCCTTGTGTTGTCATATAACTAACCTTCGTAGAGGTCGTTGGTGGATATTGATTCATATTCTTCATGACGTATGTGCCACTGTCGAATCTGAATTTTGAATTTTTATCGCCAACACTTTTTCCAAGTCGATTAATCGTTTCTCGAAGTTGTTTTAAGACTTCGCCATCCTTGATGCCATTATAATCTATAAAGGCATAATAATCATCTATAAACTTGTTATACAAGTTCCTTACATCCCTATAAAGGTCTCCATTATGGTAGCAAGATGCGTCAAAATCACGAATGATAATATCTTCTGAGGACATATTAAAACCCTGTTTGTGAGAAGAAGAGCTAGTCTCTATTATCTTCAAGAAATATGAATCTTCTTGCTTCTGCAACTTCGCTATAGGTGAAGCCTGGGTCAAGGTCAGGCAATTGACATCAACATTTACAACAGGTAAAACATTCACAGTAATGCCGCACGAATTTGGAACTTCATAACCCTCAGGGAACACTAACTGCAACCACAATGTGTTAGCTTGAAAACGATCTAATGCTTCAACTTCAAGCCATTGCTGGAACACTCGCGGATAGGCGCGTTGCTTAAATAAATCCCGGTCATGTGTTTCATCAGTTAAGTAGAAAAGAGCCGCATCTTCCATGTTCAACAAATGTTCTTTCCAAACATTTAGGAATGAAAAGAACTGGCTTGATGACTGCTGTGCATCAAATGGCTCTGCCATCTCAATGTTCTCCATTTCACACATAGTCGAGAAATCAATCTCTTGATTGTCAATTCCTGCATAAATATGTTCTGGCAGCATACCATTTGTACCAGTAACAAGAAACGATAACCCTTTAATACATTCTATTTCGGCTTTTGTAGTTATCCCTACCCACACACAATTGTTTCTCTCCATGCTGATTGGACGTTCCCCTTGACTGTACGTCATTCTATTGGGGGTAAGAACATATAAATCGGTATGTGGAATTAACGACGTGTTAAAAAGAGGAATATAATTTAAAGGCTGTTTGCTATTGCCTGTCTTATATGCAAATGAAGCCCCTGTACCTACTGAGACAATTCCTGTATCCTTTTTAGGCTTAAAAGTCGGATTCACTAATGCGATCGCCGGAATCGCTTCAATCTTCTCAAAAGGAATAAAATCAGTACAAAAGCGATCTATAATTCTTTGCGTTGTCCCGTCAATATAGTCTTGAATCTTTTGACATTCATTGACGAGAGCAATAAGCATCATTTTTGCCACAGGATCCATTTGGTTGAAGTCAATGTCCTGTATTGATAATGTTCGCAATTGACTTATTGCTTCGTTAACTCTTTTTTCTACGTCAATATCCATGAGGCAATCTTATATTCTGTACTTTTTGGCTGTAGGTTCCATTAAGAACATTACTTTTTTCTCGTATTGACATGTTGTTCCCAATCCGTCATCAATTGTACCATCCACTTTTAACGTTACAACATATTTTGACGGCACTTTCTTTTTGCGCTGTTTTTCTGCTTCGGCCGAATTTAATTCCATTGAAACGGTGACATTTTTCAGCAGAGGGGCGTATGTGGATAAACTCTGTCGAATACTTTCCTGACATTCTTTCTTTGTTATTTCGTTATAAAGTCCTGCGGACGACATTCCTGTCTGTTCGTTATTAAACTCACGGTGATGTACATTTGAATACTCGTGATTCCAATATTCAAATCCAAAATCAGGGTCGCCAACGAAACCTCCCCGTGGTGTGAAAACAATTAACTCCACGAGATTGTCAAGCATTGATATACGTTCATCAATATCACGAACTATGCGAATGCCCGTTTCTGTATTATTGAATGCAAGAGGTGTACTGGAGAAAACCATAGCGTCTTTATACTATCCAGCCCGACCAACGATCAATGTCTTTCTGCATGGTAATTGCATAAGAGTTTGTATGACTACTTATCCCATTCAGAACGGCTTTTACCTTTACCATAACAACCTTATCTGGCTCTCTCTTTCTGGAATTATTGAAACCGCTTTCAAGTTGTATAGTTTGACCCTTTAGGATTTGAGACGGCTCGCTTCCATCAATAGAATAATAGATGGTTGCGCCAGAGACGCTGTTTGTGACTTGAACCCTTGCCGTACTATTTGTACATCTTTTGATTAATTGCGAGTTTTCAATAGTCGGAGCCTCTATAGTTGACGGGACTTGAGGGCCTTCGTTGAACTTACTAACCTTATCGTTTATAGAAAAGCACAAATCTATGCCTTCCCTTATTCTTTGGTAAGAATCTTTGTAGTTATATGGTGCATATATGTAGCTCCAATAATTATCGGCATCAGCCAAGTCAATATAATCGTCTAATTCACAGGCACAAGTAAAAGCACTGACACACTTCTGAACATTTGCTAACAATCCCATCGGCGTCATCATATCTTGTTCTTTGTTGACGGTAATCATCAACTGTTGAACGATGGGCCAGAATGTACGAATAACATCCTTACCGTTGGAATGAAGGAGTTTCTTTGCTTTGTTGTCAATTTCAGAAAGTACTTCGGAGAATCTTTTCAACAAATCGTTATACTTTTGATGGGAAGAAACAAAGAGGCATGGAGGTACAAAATCTAAATCATCTAAGCGCCAACCGTATTCATCAACGATTCTTGCAATGGGAAGAGAGTTGGATGGTATAGCACTGCTTAAAGCCATCAAAGAGAAAGAATAAACAGGCTCTTCATAGCCATCATTTGAATCTTTCCATTGACCAGTATGGTTAATTGTCAATACGAATTCTTTTTCGCCACTCCCTTCTGGTATTTGGATTCGGGTATCAAACGAATTCGAGAATTTTGTGTCATAGTGAGCATCGATAACATTGCCACCTTTAGTAACAGCCGTACAATTTAGCGACTCAACATCGACAAGTCCTTTTGAAATATTGACAGACAAATCAAATGGCGTTGACGGCAAAAGACCGAATCTTCCTGCTGCAGCCAATGCTAACGAGTTGCCCACAAGCTCTAACGTGCAGTCACCAGAGGCTCTTAAAATCTCATCTGTCAGCCTCATACCCTTTTTCCAGCATATTCTTTTAGTCATAACTATATGTTTGTATTAAAGTTTAGATAATTGAATACGGCATCGTCTGAAAGCCGAAGAGGTACATCATCCTTACAAATGTTAAAGTGCAAGGTTTCTTCAATGGCTATAAAGTAGTCTTGAATGAAACGCCTGAACAACTCAATATCATCTATAAACTTAAGAAAATATTCATCACAATCATCTTCAGACCAATAATGTATATCGTATATTGTCGTATCCTCATCGAAAGTGTTCCCTACATAGCTGTCGCCAAGTAAAGCTCCCACTCCATCTGCATATCTTGGTTCAGAATCCGTATATAGAATAGTTTCACGTCGTTTCTCGGTTTTCAATCCTTCTTCCATGAAAATCTTGCGAAGCATTAACGTTAACAGTGTTTTATCACCTCTGATATTTTTACATGCGGGGATAAATATAAGGGAATGCTTTATAAAACGGTTAGACTTTTGTTCTTCTGTAAGAGTGTCGCCGATAATAACTGTCAAGACCTTGTTATGCTCAACATATTCATGTAGTTTCTCTCTTATCGACACGCGTAACTTCAACAACAGCAAATCTAACGGCTCAAAAAATCTATATGCGTTTTCTTTTTCTTGTTCCTGCTTTTGATATTCCTCAGCGAAACGTTCTTTCTCCTCCGTCTTTGGTATATTGTCAAATCGATCAACTGAATGGAACATAAATTCTGGCAGAGAATTATACAAGCTATTCCTACCAATGCCAAACAGCAGTGAACCGTCTCTTCTCTCTTCGACTTCTATAATGTCATTATAGGAATTGCGTTTATGCAATCCCTTAAATGCAACTTTACAAGTCCCCTCAGTAAAGTACGAAAGCAACAGCTCTATATTAATATCTCCAGGAATATTCTTAGGTAGCATCCGTATCAGAGGAAAAGTTTGGCATCACCTGTTAGTTCAACGTAATACAGTCCTTTTTCGGTAGAAACCTGAATCACGTCAAATAGAGGTATGCCGATTTGTTGTAAGGTAAGATCTTTATAAGGGAAATTGGAATCAATATTTTCAAAGAAAGATTTGTGGAATATAGTGCGGTAACTCAACTTCCGCAACTCCGCATTGCTGTTAATATATTCATCAAGTTTCGATTCTGGAATCATCACATTAAACTCTTTCTCAGGCTTATCAGAGACAATTTTGTCTATAAACTTATTGTTCAACATATTGATTTCCAGCGTTTTGACATCAAGTAATGACTTCAAGTATTTTAAAACATCCTTAATAGTCATTATTGCGGACAATTCTTTCCCGTCCATTATGTCTTGCCATTGCTCGTGAGCTGGACATTTCTTTTTCCAAGATGAAAATTTGTATATATTCATGCTGTTTGTCATTCCCTCATAACGCAGCATCTTCCCTTGAAGCGTTTTGAATTGTGCACTGTTTTCTGAGTCAAGGTGTATAATTTTCATAGCCTCTTGGACTTGCATGGCTCCAATTATTGACGCACTAATAGGTGTAGTTGCTACTCTGCCAGCAGAAGTCTGTGCACGAACGACATCTGCACAGCCTGTTCTCAGCATGATGATATTAAACTCTTCTCTTGATAGTCCGCACTCATAACAATTTATTCCTGGTGTATAGACCTTTACAGCTCCAGTTAGATTTTCAATGCTACCATCAATCCACGTCTTTCCAGCTCGCATACATAATCTATTTAGAAGATAGCGAGCCATTCGGCTATCAAGACATCCTATAATTACATCAACAGCGCGATATAATCCAAAGCCAACTTCAGAGAAAAGGTTACCAACAATTGGAGTTACTTTGATTTGAGGATTTATTTCCATCGCCCGTTTTGCTACAATTTCTGCTTTGTAGGAATGATTGTAAGCATCTTCTTCTCTGAATAATACTGAACGAGTAAGATTGGAAATCTCTATTTGGTCAAAATCGACTACGTATATGTGTCCGACTCCAAATAGAGCCAAATCTTTTACAACCTCATTCCCCAAAGCGCCTGCTCCTGCAACCAGGACACGAGCATTCTTGACTTTGTCTTTTTTGAACCAAGAAAGGAGAGTGAAAACCCCCTCTCCCCATTCATATTTCTTTTCTTGCTGCATGATGTCGTTTTTCAATTACTAAAAAACCAAACCGATGTTTGCGCCAATAAAGAACCGACCAATTCGTTCCTTAAATATATCGTAATCACCCCCTGAGCAATTGATGTCGTATTGAGCGAATCCACCTAAACGAACTAACTGCTTGCCAATAGGCAAATAACCTCCTATATCTATTCTTGGTGCAATAAACAAGCCAGATTTGCTATCACCAGCTTCGTCTTTTCCACCAGTATAGACTGTTGGAACGACTCCGACTCCACCATATATGGTGGCCTTTTTGTGGTCTAAATTGCAAAGCTCAACAGAAAGAGGAACACCTATTTCAAGCATAGTTTCTGAAAAGTCTCCGTCTTCCCAATCATTATAGTTTTGATATGCTTCTCCATATTTTCCTATTGAAAGAGCAACGGAAAGCCCTGCATTAAAGTATAATTGTTGTCCTATCTTTTGTTTCCAGGCACCATCAATTCCCCAAACGTTAGACACACCATTAACCACAAAACGGGGAATGCTCATAAAAACATTCAATTGAAATGCTCCTTTTATCGGTGATGTGGGTGCATCAACAACCTGAATGGTCGTATCCTTTTTTAAGCCAAAGTATTCATACAAGTCAACGCCCTTGCGCAGCCGAAACTTGTAATCACCAGAACCTTTGTAATCTACTTCATATGGGCCAACTTCAAAGTTGTCCACGTCCTGTGCAAATCCTGTTACGGAAATAGTAAGGAATGCAACTAAAGAAAAAAATTTCTTCATAATATTATTAATTTTTATTTATTAATCGTTTTCTACATATTGGAATATAGTGTCGCCTATCTTAAAGGTGTCGCCATTAGACAATACAGAAGGTTTCCCGACAGGAAGTTCTGCACGTGTATTGAATATAACTCCTGTAGCCAAAGGTTTAATCATCGGAAGTGATTTCGCTTGATCTATAAAGAGTTGGGCATGTTCCTTCGCCACTTTATTGCTCTTTTCCCAGTTCATTTGAATTTCACATTCACCGGTCATACCTAAAGAAACTTTGTTCCCTCCGCCAGTAGCGTTCATCCATTTGTGAATAGGAATCCTTTGCCCAGCCTTCACACCATTTTGTATGACAAGGAAGTATTTTTCTGCAAGCATACGAACTGTTACAAGAGAAGCCCCAAGACCACCACCATAAATAACAAAGTCAAGTAACATATTCATCCATCCATATCGAGAACTCGTTATGCTGGAGAAATATAACACAAAGAATCCTATGATTGCAGAACATACTCCGCCAATCATTGCACTCTTGGCAGGAATCGAAGACTTAATAGTTAGACTTAGCGATGTACAAACAGAGAACAAGAGATAGGCCGGAAACGAACAGTACCAAGGAATGTAGGTCGTATTGATTGCCGACAACAGCACACAGAACAAGATGGCCCCAATAGCAAACGAAAGCATACCAATAATGCCAGAGAGTAGTGAAAGAGCAACAATTTTGAGATAAATTCTCCAATCCTTTTTCCGATACTCGTCGTTATATCTGAAAATGAGTGACAGGAAGAATCCTAAGAGAAAACCAATCGTCAAGAAAGCAGAAACCTTTGTGACACAGGTGTCATACAAGTTTAATTGCTGTTCTTCGTTAGTAAAGAAAACATTTACGATACCGGTAGCTAATGAGGTGAAACCACCTCTTCCCATAAGTTCATAAAGAACCCAACTTACAAGTCCTGCACATATACCCGCAATAGTTTGATAGCAGTCTCTCAAAGAACTCATAGTAAGCAATTCTTTCCATTCTATGTGATCTTGAATACCTATTTTGCAATTCTGGCCATATTCCGCACATTTATAACCATTCTGATGCCAACAATGAACATGCATAATGTGTTTACACTTCACGACAACCATTTGACCTGGCTGTATATCTTGCTTACAATAGTGACAAATACGCCTTTGAATATTTGCTTCTGGTTCATACTTCTTATAATACTTTAAAGCAAAGGATTTAGACTTGATATAGGGAATCAGAATCTTCATTACGCAGAAGAAGAACACTATCGAAAGCAAAGTTGCAAGAATTGCTATCAAATACTTGACGAGAGTGTCTACCGTACTTTCTTCATGAGTGGGCCAAGGATTTTCTGCTGTTCCAATGGAATAGACTCCACTCCCCATCTGAGACCCTTTCCATTCCGCAATGTATGTTGTCTTACCAGAATATATTTTGCCGTCAGTTGCCTTATAAATGAAGGCGAAATCATACATCGCATCTTGAACAACTTGCAGGAAGTCTTCCAAAACACTATTCAGGTCATCTGACAGTTTATATGCTCCACGCCGGTCAGAAAGAATTTGTCCCGCATCATCACGTGGGTTAGTTACACCTTCAAATGTTAGCTTTACATTATCATCAAATCCATTTCCTGTATAATAAAAAGCATACACCTTGGGAACAATGTGCGACCTGTCTTTTTGATAATCGGTCACCTCAACAAAAGTTATAGCCTCGTCCTCAGGTCTTTTGCTTCCCTCTGTAAATACAAATAGAAGATTCTTGTCCTTATTTTCTCCTGCGCGTTTTCTAATAGAACCATTCTTTGAATAGCCATCTTCCAAGACCCTGACAGAAGATTCTAATTCCGAATTTCCGCCTCCGAATTCAACAAGTTTTGAATAGAGGGCACCATAAAAGAATTTGTTAGTTGCTCCTTTATGAAATTGAGGCTCCAATTTTTTGTAATTCTGCTTCGTTACGAGCTTACTTGACGTTATATTATCACCAAAGAATGATAAATATACACAACTATCAGAAGCACTATTCACGAGGGTTCCTATTATATCAAAAATCTGAGCTTTTCCTTCTTTTGGTATACTTAAATCAACCAACACCGAAAAAGTATAATCTGCAGGTATTCTCTGCCCTGAACTCAAAGACAAAAAAGTCCTTCTGTCGTTGGAGATGATATTATTGTCATTTTCATAAACAACCAAATATTTCTCCAAATCGGCAGTCGTCACTTCGGTAGAGCGATTGTTATCGCTATCCAACACCCTAAGGAAAAGAGTGATACTGTCTTTCCCTATTCCATACTCATATTTTTTGTCACAGAACTGAATCTGTTTTACGTCCTGGGCATTTATGTTAAATGCCACAGCAATAAGTGCCAAAACAGTAACAAATCTTTTCATGATTATCTTTTCCTTCTTGTCCATATTTTGAGTTCCTCTAATATCTGTTCTCCATAACAGTTTTCATCAGTGCAAATGTCCTGGTTGATAATGGGAATGGATGTCAACAGGCCATCAGCAGAAGTGTAAACCAGTACAAACTTAATTCTATTGATATAACTTGCTATTGCTTTCCTTATGGACGGGATACTACAATGCGTAGCCATAATAAAGCAACCCACTAATTCGTTGTCGGGAACAGCCTCGTTCTTAGTAACGGTTACAGCAACATGCTCAGTTTTCATTCCTTGCTGATTGGCAAAACCATGAACCATCCCTACAAATCCACTAGATTCCTCTGCTGCAAGTTTTCCCATGTCAATAATTGCCCCATTACTCAATTCTATGCCATAGCAGCTATAGTTATGCTTTCTTGCATTCGCAAGAGTATTATAATAATCCTCTGGCTTAAAGGAATTTCTGTCACTCTCCAAAGCCCATTTGTAGAGTTCTTCGAGCGAGTACATCTTCTTTAAGTCAGCTTTTGAGTTGATGGAAGAATCACGCTTGAACGTGAAGATACCCATTTCTTGTTGAGGAGTAAGAATGTCAACCACAATAGCTGTCAGGAAGTTGGGGCGGGTAGGGTGCTTTAACTGCATATGAACATTACTGTCGGAATTGCTGAAGAACACCCCAAGTCCAGGATGTGAGTGAACCCAACATGTCAGGTCATATTGCAAATCCGTCTCCCTTCTTAGTTTTCTTAACATCTCTGTTACTTTCAGCTTGATTTTACCGCCAAAGTTCAACTCGTATTCTGCAAAGACGGCATCATCGCCAGGAAGGACTATATGCTCTAACGAAACATAATATTCGTTGCTCTCCGCATCCTGAACCCATCGCCCCAACACCATACATCCGTCCTCTTTCGGGGTGTTGGGATTACGCAAATCTTCTGCATACATGTTGTAGATGTCCTTGATGCAGGTGTTCTTAATGTACATTCTTCTGACAGCAGAATCGTAACAGAAATCATCGCAGTCAATCTTAAGATATGCACCGTTGTCTATAACATCTTCAAGACTTTGCTTTCTTAATATCGAAGTTGTCTTTCTCCTGACGACTATTGCGGATGAAGCGTCCGTCGTTCCATTGGACTTGTTGCTTGACGTGGTGGCACTACGATTCTTCTTACTTGCTTTTCTGAACCACACAAACAGAATTATCAGCAAAAGAAACAGGCCAGCACCAATTCCTATGTTTCTCCAATCCAGCTTTTTCCAATCGAAAGCCTCTGTAACCGATGGGTTGCTTATTTCATCTGACAATCGGCTGATGTTTTCTTCCCGATGTCCAAGTCTGCTCATTAAGATTGTCTGAATGCTGTCAATACATTCTGCCTTATTGGCAATTTCTCTTTTCCCATATTTCTCTAAATAACCTGTAATCAAAGAGTTTGCATTCTTGGAATACTGAGTAAGAGAGTCACGTGTTGTATTTATATAAGAATTCAGATGGCGCTCTCTTATATAAGCATCCTTGTCCTTCCAGTTCTTCAGGCTATTGATATGTTCCTCTATTATTGTCGTCTCTTCATCTATTGCTGAAGAAGATAAAAAAGGAATTGACTCAAGGTGGTTAATGAAATCAGGAGCAATATCTTCAATAGTAAGAAGGTCTTTCTTTATCTTCGATTTTGGCTTAACCCCCGTTGCATCCTTGTTTTTTGTCTGCTCGGACTTATTTGCTACTGGTTGAACGGGCGTTTGTTTTTTAGTTTCTTCTTTAGTTTCTTCTTTAGTTTCTTCTTTAGTTTCTTCTTTTGTCCCGGCTTTTTCTTTCTCTTCTTTTGGCTTGGGCTTTTTTATTATATCAATAAACTTCCCGCCACCTTGTGGCTTAGCTTCTACAATATTGCATGTAATATCAATAGTTCTCTGTTCTCCCATCTTTAAACTTATTGATATTGGCCCACCTGTATCATATTCATTTGTGAAACGAACGATGATGCCATCGTTAAAATTGTTCTTAATATAACTAACTACAACTCGTCCTTGGTGTGGGCTGTTACTTAACTTGATTTCAATGTCGCCTTTCGACAATCCCTGTGCATTCAGAGAAAGACACAGTAATGCGAGTAAAAATGTAAGTAAAAACTTATTTGATGATGCCATAATCGTAATTTATATTGTAATGTCTCTGTTTCCTTTTCCCTTCTTGCCTATTTTAACTATCCCGTCATTAATTGCGCTCCGGGTTTTACGTCTTGCTTCACCTTGAACACGGTTGATTTGGCTCTGTGCCACATTCCTTGCTCGACGCTTTGCCTCGTCCTCCGCTCGTTTAACAACATTTTGCTGCATATCCATAATATTTTTCTGATTCTTTACATTACGGAAATGCTGGAACACTTGGTTGCCTACAAACCCCAAAAAAGCAAGGACAACTCCACCTATTATCAGCCACAGATTTTGTTTTCTGTCCTCTTCTGCTTTTTGTTGGGTTGCAGCCGCAATAGAATCCTGCCTCGCCAGTGCTTGTTCTTCAGCCCTTTTTGCCAGGAGTTCTGCTTCTTTAGCAGCAGCGTCAGCCGCAGCAGCGGCACTCGCTTTCAGTTCTCTTTCTTTTAAATTACAGACTGCGAGAACCTCACCGATTCTTGATGAAAGATTGCTGTCAATGGTACGATAGCTTATTTCTCGCAAACTGGAAATGGCCTGTTTTAATTCGTCGGAAAAGGATAATCCTCTTGCTCTTCTATAAGTCCAGTAATCCTGTTAATTAAAGAATTAGCAACAACGACGTCTGCTTCTGTGCCGTCTGTTTCTTCCTGCGAAATTATTGTTTGCGTCGTTAATTGTGTACCCTGATTATCAGGCTTTACATCCTGCTTGCTTTTAGAGAGTTTGACAACCAAATCCTCACAACGGCTAAAAACCTTGTACCTATGCTTCCCCTCATAATGAGCTATAAATATCGGCATCTTCAATTCTTCAGATTCTGCCGATTTCAGCTCCAATGACAGTTTCTGATTTTCATTCAGCAAAAAGAAACCGTCTTTTGATATTTTATAATTTACATTTGAGGGAATCATGAAAGGCTCTGGTGATATACCAGAAAACTCTGTTTCGTCTCCATAATTACCCATCCTGTCAAAAAAGAGAACGGCCACTTCGTCAAGTTTCTTGTACTTGTCCTTGAAGATCCGTCCCAGCCTTTTCTTTGTGTCTATGAATTTTATGATGACTTGCCCATTGTTCTGAGATATATCGTATATAATTATTACACGGTCCCCCCTTGTGGATTCCAAGGTGTCTGTTACCACCTTTGCCGACATAGCAGAGGATAGAAAAAGAAACAATGAGAAGAGGAATTTTCTATTTCCCATAGTCAGAAATTGCTGATCCTTGTGTAGCGGTCTGTTATTTTTGACTTATACTGGCTCTTATTCCATAAAGAGGAATGCTTTGGACAATTCGCATCGGTGCAGCAACGATAGAGGATATTGACATCTTGGATGACAGTCTCTTTTGTGGCTTTCCGGTTTGTGCTATTGTATATTTTCTTGTAATAATCATCCAACTTGTGAAAAATCTGCTGTAGGGAGAGATTGCAATATTTGCAGCTATGCCGGCGTGCGCTGCGGTGTTTATTGGCTATGCCACAATCTCGCTCATAATCGGCAAACTGTATGGAGTCGAGTTTTTGTTTGAGATGATCGTACCTCTGATAGGATTTGTCTCTGGTGTACCAATTATGATGACCTATGATTTCGTCTATTTCTTTTTTTATTTGACCCACTCTTACCTTATAAGGTTCCTCTTGTCTTTCTAAGGATGGGAGATGTCTGCTATTTGTGCAGAATGTCTGTTTCGAAATATCCTCAATCAAGTCATTACACATCTGCTCCAATCTAATGAAGTCTTCGTCTGGTTTGACTTGAACCTCTATTTCCACTTCGATGACTTGTTTTTCGAGAAGTAACATTTTGCTTCTAGTTCTGTTATTGTACTTAGCAATATACAGAGGGAAACGACACAACTGGGCAACATTACCCTTGACTTGTATCTGGGGTAACACGGACTTCTCTGACGGCTCAACAAAAATGGCATTGCCGGCCTTGCTGTATGTATCAATATTACGTTGTCCTTTAGTGCCGGGGTATCCTTTGTCAAATCTGATAGAAGGCGAGAGTTTCTTCAGCTCCTTTTCCGGATAAGCGTGCCCGAAGAGTATAATGACGTTTGACTCGTCAAGATTCTCTATCTCGACAATGACCTTCACATTCTCGTCATCATCAACTTCTGTTCTTGTAACAAAGATATTGCAAAATGCAAGACGCACTTGCTCTTTAGTATGATTATCGTCCAACTTGACTCTTTTCTGTTCGTCTGCTAAAACCGAGAAGGCTGTCAAGGAGAGAAATATGACAAACAATAATACCTTTTTCATATTGTCAGCGATTTTTTTATTGTTTTATCATCTTTTGCTTCTGTCCCTGCCCTATCTTCTTTAGGCCGAACAGGAGGCAGGTTCTTATCTGGACCATCCTGTCCGAAACGTGTCCATCCGTTTGGCTCACCTTCTTCGCGCACCCATTCGGCTACATTCTGGTCTTCAGGATAGGGATAGGTGTTCTGGGCGTGATAGAGCTGATATTTCAAATAGCGTTCAACTCGGAGCACCAGGTCTTTCAATGCCGCCAACACTCCCATTTCTTTAATCGTTAGACAGACATGTCCTTTGAAACTACCCGAATGTCGGATGTTTGGGTGCCAGACATTCGTCCTGAATGTAAAGATTGGATTGCCGTCGGCAGAAGGGTAGTTGTTTGGTAGGACAATGCTCATCTTGTGGAGATAGCCAAATATCGGTTCGCGAGGGATGCCAGTATCCTTAACGCCAATAATGGACTTGCATCGATACCATATTTCATATTCAGTTGGAAGACCCATAATGTTCTTCTTGCGGATAACGTATGAAAGCGATGGCTTGCGAGGATTAGGACTTGCAGCCTTACGCTTACTACATAAGTTATCCAACTCCCTCCATTCCTGTAAAAGACGGGCGTCACGTCCAGACAGTTCTTTTTGGTTGAAATTATTGATTAAGTCATTCATACTCAGCCAATGTCTTTATCAGTTTAACCCGCAATAGGAACAGAGATAAGATGCAGATTGTCGCCAGGCTGTATGTTATAGTCCATCAGGCACTGCTCGCGGCCATCCTCATCTTCAAAGTCGAGGATTTCAGGTTCCTCGCCGTCATCGAGTATTTGTCCAAGAAGATATTGGATGGGATTACCTCCATTATCCATCTTGGGAAGTTCAAAGACTTGGACAATGCTGTTAATCTGATCGCGAATAGTCTTGTTCGGGTCAGTCACTTTTACCTCGACTTCTTCGTAGGTAGTTCCGTCGATTGTCAAATTGATGATAAACTCATCATCGTAAAATTCTTCGTTTGCCATAATATTTAAGATTTTGTTTTGTTGTTATTATTGTTATTATTGTTATTATTTACCATATCCATGCACCTTTGGGCTGGTTATAGTTTTCACTCCGATAATACTCAAATTTGTTTTTAAATACAAGAAGCTGATAGGCATATTCACTTATCACTTGTGGCTCTTTCAGTCCATAGCGATAAAGTGCCAGTTCATACTTGTTCTTCTCTGAGTCTATCCTAATCATAAAGTCAGTCTTAGTTTCAGAGTGTGCACCAAAGAAACGATCAAATATTGCTTGGATGCCCTCATTCTTAAACCAAATGTATGCTTCATATTCTGATTTCTTAACGTTCCACTTAAGTGCCAATTTCTTCGGCTTCCCTGCATTATGATAGTTTGTCAATCTGTCATCGTGTAACTTATCATACGTACCATCATATAACGCTTCTTCTATATAGTTTAATTGGGGATCACTTCCATCTTCATCATAATCCTGCCAGTTCTGTTTGTCTGCATCCCAATGTCTAAAAAGTATGTGGTACCGGTAACAGAATTGTTGCATATATTTCTCAAATAGGCTGCGTGGAGGAATACCAAACTCTTCAAAATATGATTTGGCTTCTTTTACAGAATTTATATAGAACAAACTTAATTGTTCAAGACTTACATCAGGGTTGTCTGGAATGAATGATTTCATGTCCACATTTATTTCACTTCCATGCAACCATTTAACCAAAGTACTATTCTTAGTTCCATTAAGCCAAACGGCTATGCCTCCATAGGGAGCCATTCCTACTACAACTTTATTATAATCCCCATTATTCCATAAACTATCTAACTCTTCTATCGGAAGGGAATCATTGACCATATAGAATTTGTGTTCAATTGTCGATAAATAGATGATATGAACGCCTTTAGGTAATAGATGAGTAGACTCTTCCAACAATGAAATGGTTTCATTTTTCCCCCATTCTCCTTGGAATGGCAAACATTCTGGAATGGACAAAACCTCTGTATCCGAACATGAAACCAAGGCAACATGAGTAAGTATTGGTGCAATGTCAAATGCACAACCTACAACACAATATTCATACTCTTTCATTGTCATATCATTACCATATTCTCATTATAATCTTGCATATAGTGAACATTTGTGTCGTTCTCTTCTCCACGATATACTAATCTACAAATGTTACTGTATTGCCCTGCCGCCTTTCGACCAGGAGGATTGCCAGGATCACCAAAGCCATGTAAGGTGTCGGTTGATGTAAAATGTAAATAAGACTGCCTTATATATTTGTAATAAAGAGAAGAATACTTTCCACCAAACAAATAACAATACCTGCCACTTGAACTAATGACGCCATTAATCTTGTTCCACATCCCGTTTAATATCCCAAAACTAGGCCCAGGAATTGGATAAATATCTTTAGGATAATCTGAGAATAGTTCTTTCAGTTTAGGTGCTTTTAAGATAGCTCTTTCAAACATAAATTTAAGCGGGATATTACTATATTGGTACTGAGGTGTAGGGTTATGTACAATATCAATGCCATCATCTGTTACCTTCGTTACTTCTATTCCACCATCATCAGTCCAACCTAATTCCTTCAATAATTCTGTTGATAAAGGTTTCCATTCTGCTCCTGATTTTGTAGGATTATTTACGCACATTCGTGTAAGTCTATTATCTACAGATTTCAACAAAGTCTTCTTTTCTGCTTTAGAGTCTTCGGTATATCCTCCCCCAACGTCAGAATGACAACCAGGAATAAATAGCTCAATATTATTACCAGACGCGGCAGACCCTATATCTGTTAAAGCAAAATTTGCTCTAAACTCATCCATAGCACAAATATGACACGTACTTAACACCTTTGACATTTTTGGAGAATATAGACCATAAGCTTTAGCATTTTCACGATGGAAGTTCCCCCAAAAATCTGGATTATACAGAAAAGCCGTGCGTAACTTGTTAACACTATCATCCTCTTCTTTAAGGAAACCTATAGCAGATACAGTGTCATATATACCTAAAAAGTCCACACTCATTTTTCCATTGTATGCTTCTAAAAAGCTTACTTTCCCGTTCTTGAAATATCGTTTTGTCAGATACTTATCAAATTCCTTTTCTTTATCTAATGTCCCTTCGGAATCACCAGCACTTCTCGCAATCAGGAATGAGAAAAGACGAGAACAAGCACTGCCACGACTAAATCCAAACACATAAAAATGTATATAGTCAATAATTGTATTGGGATTATATTCCTCTGCTTCAATTCTCTCTCCAATATATTTTATTGCTTTACTTACTTTAGCCACAACGCCCGTAGGTCCTAATCCAAACCCTAAACCATTTACAGGTTTACCATTCACAACAATATCTAAAAGTTGATTTTGAGCTTGAAAACCATTTGCACCCGATCCCTCAATATAAACATGAAGATATTTTTCATGAATATCTTCCTTTGTGTGATTGTTATCTTTTGAAACAAAGAGAGCAGAAAGAATAGCAGGATTTGATATTTTCTTGTTTTTATCGGGAATAATAGTATTGTTTAAAGCATGATCTTTTTCTACAGAATTCGTAAACCTAAACCAATCGTACCATTTGTTATTATTGGCATTATTATTTGTTCCATCGAAAAAAACACCAACATGAACTTCTATATGTACCACAGAAGTTTCATTTTTATTTTCCTTGTCCTTTTCTCTTGCACCAACTTCATTCATAGTATAGTCACCATTGTTAACGAGTCATTCTCTAAACTTAAAGGTATAGATTGCCTGTTCATTAGTTTTATACCAAAAGGAAAACGAAAGATTGGTAAAAAGCTTAATCATGTCACAACTAAAATATTATATTTGTAGTTGAATTATCATTTAACATTATTTGTTTCATTAAAATAATCAACACAAGCTTTTCCAAATATTATCTCAAATTTCCGCGCATCCTCCTCCTTGTAATTATTGTAATAATCTTGATAACTTTCTTTCTGGTCTGACTCATATTTTTTATCTGCCTCAATTAATTTATTTGCATATTCATACCGATTCCCTGAATCAAGATTTATCGAGCCTGCAATAACAACGTCTTGAAAGACATGACGACTTTCATGAGCATATACTGCAATTTTCTGGCACATTGACATGTTGGTTTCCTCATTTTTGTTTAATATGGCCTTGTTACTCTTTCGCGGGTGCCAACCTAAAATGCCAGTTTGTGCTTTTTCCTCCTTCCCGTATAAGATTTCGTTGTTTTTTAATCCCATCGTTTGACCAACAATTTGATAAAGTTGATTCTTAGAAATAGAATAGAGATTCGGTCTGACACTCTCAAATGCATCTTTCGCCTTTTTATAATAAGCCTTACCGCCTTTTGAATTTAAGAATGCCGCATTCTCTTCCTCTAACTTGGAAAATCTGGAATTGTTCCAAATAATACCTCCATTAGCGGTTGTGGTTAAAAAAGCTTCAATAGATTCCTTCGATTGCCTATTAACTGTAGTTTTTGATTCATTTATGATTTGGCCCAAGCTTTTCCTTTCACTTTTGGGTCTCAAATCGACTAATGCCTCAGAATTATCAATAGTCAGATCTTTTGTAGAATCAACTACATTGTATTTCTCTTCGGGTTGCTTTTGTACCCATTGCGTTCCTTCTCCATGTTGCCCATTGTCCGTTATACTTATTGTCCCCCCCCACATACATGAGCAGGTACTTGATTTGAGTAATGCGGGTTGCCCTTTTACAAGATAGTCATTCTTACCTCCCATCCAAGGGAAGGGCGTATTATGCATACAAGGCATTGGTGTCAATTTTCCATGAGCTGCGGCAGTTGCAGAAGCAGTGGCAGGAAAACCTAATGAGCGACAACGACCAAAAGGAGCTAAATTAACCATTGTGAGGTGGTCGCTTATATTTGCCATTGGTTGCCCCGTCAAAAAAACGGTACGCGATGGAAGAACTGTCAATTTTGCTTGACTCGTTCCCATTGAGCATTTCATTGTCGCTCCAGAGCAAACGTAGGAATCTGCCATTTGTATTAAGAATGTTATTTAAGCAGGTTGAGCAATTTTAGCCAGTTCTATAGCTAATCTTTTTTTATTTTTTATATCATCACCAAATCCAAGTGGTATATAAACTTGTTGTTGACCTCCAACAGTCCACAAAGGCATTCCTTGGGGTCGACCTAAAGAATTCCTTTTAAGTTTCCCTGATGCATATCTTTGCATATTGTTCCAGTTGTCGTATGTACCTCTTGCTGCACTTAACATGCATTCTGCATCAAAGGGGAAACAGAATTTGTAACACTCTCGTTTTGCCGTTCCCAAAAATTTGCCGGAAACATCCGTTAAATCATAATATGGACTAAGGCCTAACTGTTCCTGAGGGACTTTACTAAAACAAAAATACTCACCTACAGTTGAAATGTTTGTTTTCTCATCATATAGAGACGCTTTTCCATTAACAATTATAGCCTTACACCATTGATAAAGTGTTGTCCCTTTGGTGATCATCCCTATATAAACATCGTGTTTAAAATTAATACCATTCATTTGCGAAGGATCTTTCCCCCAATACGCATAGAATGATGATGCAACTTCCTCTCGAGCTCTATAAATAGAGTCCCTAAGTTTTCTTTTCAAGTCATCATAGACTACCCATTTCAATGCTTGATCTGAAGATATTTCATGAAGAATAAATTCCAGCTTCCTCGCCTGATTATGTGTCATGCGACATCCTTCTGAGATTTTATAAACAGTGTCCTTTATACGGTCAGATAGGAACTTTGCATTACCCCCTGTTTTAAATGCATGAACATCACTTGATAATTGTTGAATTAAGTAATCCATAAATAATTAAGCTGTTTACAGTCATGAAATCATTGAACTTTAACGATACCTGCCTTTATATCAATCTTGCTCCCAGCATTGATAGCCGCAGAATTTTCGGCTTTCATGTGATGCGTCGTTGAATATTCAAGCAACTGATCTTTCGCCTCTTCACGGATGTTCTCTGCTGTAACTTGCAGTTTGTGTTCAATCTGTTCGTCTTTGTTGTCGCCAATCTTAACAAACTGGTTTTCGCTGACAGAAAGAGAGTCGTTGCGGTCGATGTTGGTGCTGCGATCATTGCCCGCATGTTCGCGGATGTCGTTATCGGCTGTCCGTTGCATGTCGTGAGAAGCGGCAATGAAGATGTCATTATCGGCACTGGCGTTAATATCGTGACCAGCATGCATGATAATGTCATTCTTGGCATACAGTTCTATGTTGCCAGTAGATTCCAACTTAATGAGTTTCTGGTCGGTAGAGAATGTAAGGATATAGTTCTCTTTCTCATTGTCATAAATGCGGATATAGCCGTCGTTGCCTTCATCATGTATCTCAATGGTGTGACCGTTACGTGTACGGATGGCCTTTACCTGATTATGGCTATTGTTGCTGGCTACCCAGGCACCATCCACATCATCTACACCATTATATAATGTACCTTTTACATATGGACGCTCAGCATTGCCGCCTTCAAAGTCAATCATAACTTCTTCGCCAATTTCCGGGATGAAGCTGAAGCCCTTGCCACCACCTGCATACGGCTGGGCCATACGTAGCCACGGGGTCATCATTTCACTATCCAATTGCGCCTGCCAGTCAAACTGCACACGAACACGTCCCAGATTGTTGGGGTCTTCATTTTCTGTGACCTTGGCGCGACAGGAAGTGGCGACAGGATAGACATCACTATTTGAATAAGGAGGATAGTCGCATTCAGATGGAATACCCATAAAGTGGTTACTATAAGTTTCGTCTGAAGAGAAATAATGTATCAGCTCCGTAATGAGAATTTCGTCTTGGTCAACATCGCTCTTCGTATTGGAAGCACTATTGGTAATATAGTTGTCGATGATGACAAGCGTGGCACCAATCTTTAATTTTGAGCAATAGGTATTGCCAGAGTAGGTTAGCATACCCGCTTTCTCGCCACGTGCTTGTGTTTTGGTAGATACATTTAGTATGGTCTCACGACCGTCATTATTGGCAAAACCACCAGAATGGAGATTCTGTAAAGTCGGTTTTGTATAACACTCTTGCGAAGCCTGGAACACCTGTTCGCTAAGAGAGTTATATTCTTTCTGCATTTCACCGATACCTTCTTTCTGATTGGCATCGTATGCATTATATGAGGAAGCAACATGACTGAATGCTACATGTTGCATTTTTAAGTCTACATTATAAGAAGGGATATCCTTGCTGGGATAGGAGAGACGAACAGAATCCAGCTTCTTGAGATTTCCGAAAACAAGCTGAGTTCCGTCGTTGTATAGCCATTCTCCATATCTGCGTGCAAGACGCTGTAGGAATTGGAAGTTGGTTTCATTATATTGAACACAATAAGGAATAGTATCTGTGAATCGAGAATCGACCTCTGTATCAAGATGGTCACTATAGTCATCAACAACATCATTGACGATGTCGTTAAGCGATTTTTCCTCAAATGATTTGCAACTTGGATTATCTTCAAGCAGTGCGTCCCAACTACGTGCTTCTACATTAATATTATATTCACTGCCGCTTCTGCTACCGGATGCAGCTATGATAAACCCTTTGAATTCTATATCTGCGATACTATCATTTTCCGTATTCAAAGAAATATTTTCAATATTATCAGTCTGTAACGTAACAGTTATGTCTTTACCAATTATTTGCCCACATACCGAGAACATCGCCTCATTGATTTCTTCGTCAGGTCCTTTATGCATAGAGAAAGACA
Organism: Prevotella sp.; assembly: GCA_017960525.1. Lineage (GTDB taxonomy): Bacteria > Bacteroidota > Bacteroidia > Bacteroidales > Bacteroidaceae > Prevotella. The sequence continues at coordinate 34,683 of JAGCZA010000107.1, read as the reverse complement.
AAGTGTTATGGGTTAACAGACTTTGGTACAATGTAAAGTTGTCAAGACGGTACTTTGCCCCATCAAGGTCAATGTCAAAACCTGATGAAGTTGTTCCACCAATGGCAATTGATATGTTTTTGACTGATATAGACATACTATTTTAAGTCCACTCGTTAGTAAACATGGCACTATCGAAAGTACCTATACGAATAACTTCAGCACTTATTGTTACTGTTGTGTACATCAGTTTGCTGTCGTTATCATTAAAATAGTCTTTCAGGCTGATACAATAAGCATTGGCAAACTCAACGGTTTTAAAACTCCGCTTATTACTCTTTGAAAAAACTACGAAACGGAAAATACCTGCTTTTACCTCAGTCTTATTGAACATCCACTTGTAGAAAAACATATCATCGTCACTGGTGGATGGCATCACAAATGTGATTTGTCCTCCTTTAGGACGAGTGGTGGGTTTTCCCGTGTCATCAATGGACTGATTGAACTCGTATGCGCATTCTACAACGCCATAGGTACGTCCGCCAATTTTTAATTCACCTTGTAGAGCCATAATCTTTCTTATTGGAATCTGGTGCTTGGCAAACCGCCAAGCACCAGATTGCGGTCAGGATTAGTTGTCGATCGTCCAACGGTTGTTGTGATGAGCATTACCAATCTGAATCTCCTTGGCAGAAATGGTGAACTCCTCATACTGCTGAACCTCATTCTTGTTGTCGTATGTCTCAGCATATTCAACCATGTAGCCTTCCTTGAAATCCAGATGTTTCATCTCACCACCCTGACGGTTGGGCCAAGAAATTGTGCCACTCTTACTCATATAAGTGTCGCACATCCACTCCAAGAGGTCGGTGTTGCCGTCATCATTCGACTTCACCTTGAAATAGATTTTACCACCACGGGTGGTACCAGTCGGCTGACCTTCAACGTCGGTCTGCTGATTCAGTTCATAACGAACGTACATAATCTCACGCTCAGCAATGCCATCGGCATTGAGTGTAACAACTCTTTGTGCTGCCATAATTTTTTGCTTTTTAGTTATTAAAGAAATAAAAATATAAATTAGTGATAAACACCTTTTACTTAACGCTCTGATCCCATTCAACGCCTGCTTGACCATTGTGTCCTGTCAGTTCAATGAAGAAATTCTTAGCAGCGAAGAAAGGCTTCAGCTCTACCTGTATAGAGATATCCTTTGTCTTGGGGTCTTGGTTGATACCTTTGAGATTGTAGTTCTCAATAAGTTTCCCAGGCCCTTTATAGTCACTCAGGAAATCATGAACGGCTTGCTGCAATTCAGCCTTGACCTGGGAGTTCCAGTTTATGAATGCTTCATCATTGAAGAAATTCTGGAACACCTTACCAATCCAGTCGAATGTGCGGACAATGGGATATTCCTGTAAGCCAATCGTCGCTCCGTTATAAAGAGAACGGTTGGAGAACGCCATTGTGCGCCCGTCTTCTTCAACCATTGGGATGACACCCTGATCTATTAAAGCGGCTATTTCTGACTTACGCAGGTCAAGACGGGCACCTTTTACATTGCTGAGGGTGCCATACTTCTTGCCAGCAGCTCCCTGCGCAATGACAATCTCGTCAGTATTGGTCATGCGGCCAGCGAGAGCTGCAGAGCCTGGCAAATAAACGTCATCGTCCTCATTTGCCAATTCCGACTTCTTTCTGCCAAGAATATAGTTACAAGTCATGACGACGTTTGCCAAATGAGCATCCTGCCCCTGCAGGCTGGCATCGTCAAGTTCCTCCTTAAGCATTTCGAAATTAAGGCTGTCCTTGAAGTCCGTCAACATAATAACCTTGTTGCGATATGCTGTGTCGGCCCACATTCTAATTGTATTTGCATCGCCGAGATAGCCGGGAACAACGAGCAGACTGTAATTGTTCTTCAAGCTAAGACGGTCATAATACTTCTCCAGTTCCTCACGAATGGCGACGGTATCTTCAGAATCGTGAGACTCCAACTCATCCTTGTTCACATTCATCAAGGTGATGCAGTCAATCTTTCCCTGTCCTGCATTGGCGAAGAAGGAATCAAGAGAGCGATACGTAACCTCCAATTTCTTGATTTCCTCATGGATGTTAAACAGATTATTCTTCAAGTTCTGTTCGGCTTTCTCACATTTTGCCTTGCAACCCTCGATGATTTCCATAGGGTCTGCTCCTTCACCTTCAAGAATAGAAACCCACAGGGCAAGCTCGTTCTTCAATTTCTTACGGGCATCTGTGTAAGCAGAGTCGGACAAGAAGATGTTCTTTACTGCTTTACGACGAGGGTCCATATTCTCGACACCTTTAATAAGGCCTTTGAGCAACTGGAAACCACCAAACTTATCCAAGCCTCCAAGACTATCTTGCAGTAGTCCTGCAGGATTCTCTATTTTTTCTCTCTCTTTCAGTTCCAAGCCTTCAGCCTGAACTTCTTTATTCAATTCTTCTGCTGCCATATATAATAGTGTTTATACCTTAAAATATAACAAAAGGATTATTCTGCATCTTCAATTTCCGCCAGCAATGCTTTGAGGGCATTCTTCAGATTGCTTTTTGCTGCTTCATCCTTGAGAGTGTTTCGCAGAGTCTTGTTCTTCTCCAACTGGCGGATAACCGAATTGTAGGCATCAATTTTACCCTTCTCGGCTCCAAGAAGTTCACTCTGCTCAATTAGGGCTTCATCTTCAAAATCTTTAATTGACTTGAAACCGAAGCTCTCATAAACTGCACCGCCTTCTTCTGTCTCTAAAGCGACATCGTTTTTGCTTGGCTGGTAGTGTTCAAACACTTCCTTCATGTTTTTTGGCTTAAAGCCTTCTCGGTCTTCGTCGGTGTTTGGCGCTTCATCAGTAAACTGGTCAGCATACAGAGTCCTGTTTTGCGGGAACTCGATGATGCCATCTTGTGCGTCAGCATCCAGAACCTTCGAGATAACAGTTTTTCTTGCCATAATTAATATATTTTTAGTTATTAAAAATTATTCATCAGGAGTGTCTATGTCCCAACTTATTTGTTTTTTCTCTTCATCATACTTCATTGTTACCTTATCCCCAGAGTTTATGTCACCAGAAATAATAAACTTCGATAGAGGACGACGTATTTCTTTGCGGATAATTCCAAGAATTGGTCTTGCTCCATAATGTGCGTTGAACCCAACCTTAGTGACATAGTTCCTTGCACTCTCGTCAATTTCCAACTCGATGTTCTGCTCGTTAAGCGTCTTCAAGAGGTTCTTGATATGAATGTCGAAGATACGGTCAATCATCTCTGCTGTAATCGGCGAGAAAGGTACTATCTCCGTAAGTCGAGCCAGGAACTCTGGCCTGAACAGGCCCTGCATCACTTCTAACATCTGGTCGTGAGTTGGAACTTTGTTCTCGCCAAAAGATTTGAAAATAAAATCACTTCCGATATTTGAAGTAAAGATTATCAGCGAATTTGAGAAATCGCCCACGCGCCCTAAGCGGTCATGCAATTTACCTTCATCCAAAATTTGGAGGAACAAGTCAAATACAGATTTGTGAGCTTTTTCAATCTCGTCGAACAAAACTACAGAATAAGGGTGCTGACGAATCTGATTTACCAACAGGCCGCCCTCTTCATATCCCACATATCCCGGAGGCGCACCATACAACAATGCCACAGAATGTTCTTCCTTATATTCTGACATGTCGAAGCGTAAAATACTTGTCTCATCATTGAACAGAAATTCGGCCAACGACTTGGCTAATTCTGTCTTACCCGTACCTGTCGGGCCAAGGAAGAAGAACGAACCCATCGGCTGGCCTTTCTTGTTCAGACCGGAACGCGATTCATAGATGGCCTCTAGAATACTCTTTATCGCATGGTTTTGGCCTACCACTCGCTTATGAAGTATTTCCTCTGCATTTGACAGTTTCTCACGTTCTTCTGACTGAATGCTACCCATCGGTATTCCTGTCATCTTTGAAACAACATCACGGACAGCATCTTTTTGTAGTTTTTCTTGCTTCTTAGCCTTCTCTTCTGATAAATCTGCCATTTCGTTGGCAATCTTTACAGATGCCAAGGCACGGTCAAGTAAGTCAATGGCTGAAGAAGGCAGATGGCGGTCTGGCAGATAACGTTTTGCAAGACGAACAATCTCTGCTGGCACTTCATCCTCAATTGGTAAGTGATGGAATTGCTCATAACTTTCCCGCTTGCTCTTCAAAATCTCAACAGCTTGTTCTTCAGTCGGTTCATCAACAGTAACCTTTTCAAAGAAACTTATGAATTCCTTATCTTTCTCTATATCTTTAGTATATCCGTCAATCGTAGCGGTACAAATAATTTGCAACTGATTCTTTGACAAAAGCTTTTTAAGCCCTGGCAAGATACTATTAAGAGTTGATTGCTTGTCCTCAACTCGATGGAAGTTTTCAATGACTAAAAGGGGCTGTGATTGATTTAACAGACTGTCTACCACTGTCTTGAATCTATCTTCAATCTCGCCTTTATATGTTACTCCTTGGCTCAAAGCTATTAGGTCTAACTCGTATGGCTGCAAATTTTCTAAGGATGCAGGGACTTTCTTGTCACGGACTTTCTGTATGATTCCATTAATCAGGCTAGTTTTTCCAACTCCGGTTTCTCCTACAATCAAAATATTAGCCCTATCTTTACGAGCCAGCACTTCACCCATTGACAGGATTTTATCACTGAAGCCAATAACTGGTGACTCTGGAACGCTCGACAACATGAGAATGCAGTAATCTTGGGATATTTCACCTTGCGAAGCCTGATGATTAGTGATGGACGAACCCGCTCGGGTCTTAGTAGTCGCTCCTGACGGAATAGTCTTTATTATCTTGTCAGCTTGAACAGGCAATGTTTTCAGTTGTTCATACGAGAAACCAATTCCAGGGGTGACTAAAGAGGCAAGAAGAGTGACGGGAGTGATTTCCTGAAGTCCGCATTTCTCACTTATTTCCAAAGCCTCCTTCACAACCATTTGAGCGTCATGCGACAACTCTGGCCCTTTCATCCCGTATGGTGACTTGTCGCATTGCTTTATCCGCATATCAGCCCAGTCAACAAGATAATAGTAGTCTTCATCAAGAGTGTCCTCTATGAAGTTTACCAAACCCGCACTCTTGTGAAGAAGTGCACGAAGCAGATGGGCAGGCTCTATCTTTGGCGACTTGTTGTCAGTAGCGAAAGATTGCGCTATATGCAACAAGTCAAATGAGAACCCTTGTAGCAATTGGATGTACTTGTCCATATTTTTAATAATGAGTTGTTTTACTTTCTTATTCAGAATCCAACTTCTGAAGGAATGCGGTCGGGATATATGCAGTAGAAATCAAGCCGATGTTTGACAATGAGATAACAACTCTTTGCTGGCCAGATATTCTCGCGACCTTTCCTTCTGTTCCTTTGAATGGGCCTTCCATTACTCTTACCATCTCACCACTTTTATAATGGCATTGAGATAGGTCAACAAATAACAGATGCTTGTTCTTATTGCATGTTGCTTTTACAAATCTCCCCATTTCGTCACAAGAAACTATCAATGGGGGATTCTTCTGCTCATCATCAAGCTCAAAATGGTTATAATAATAGGAAAGATAGGATAAAGCCGGCGTGCTATTAACATATTTTTCTGCCTTGTCCTCGGTTGTGTATGCAAACAACAAATTCGGGATGAGTGTCTGGAGGTATCTCTTTCGCTTTCCACGAATATACCTCTCAACATACTTTTTGGCAATGTAGGTGTAAGTCCCGTCTTCAACCAAATAATCGGATGCTTTATCTTCCCTTCCGTATGATGCCCGGAATACGAACCATTTCTTTTCAGGTGTTACTGCATATCTTACCGACACCCCTGTTTTTGAGCTTTTTGCTTCGGGGAAGGCATCAGGGGTAAACCTGACGCTCGGAGGATTTGCCTCGCCTCGACGAGTTTTCACATTAGACAATGTGCTCATATCGGACCTTTTTTGTATATCTGGTCGGTTCGACACGGTACACAAAAAAGCGTGGAATCGCACTGCTGTCCGTTCCACCTATCGAGGCTCTAGCATCACCTATGTTGTTGAACAGACAACGTCAGAGCCCACGCCGATATGAATATAGTACCCCTTTATTGAGAACGTATAGACACACCATTGCATCTATATCTCCAAAGGGGATGCGTATAAACACATCCCAGGGACATCTACCGCTGCATTGTTCTGGACAACATGTATCGTAGATTTGCTAGATTTCCGATAGGTCCAAGAACAGAGCGCTTTGTAAACGCCTTTCTATGTAAAGATTCTCTTTCCCACCCAAAGCCCGCTTCGTCAGGTCCTCCATTGCTGAAGACGCCCTCCTCAGCCCGGCGTAGGCTGTCAATCGAATTGTGGGCGCGAACGGACACGTCCGTCAATGCCCATTATCTCATAACTTCGAGAATCGGCCGTAAAGTTACAAAAAATTTATGAAACGGAATCACTTAAAATCAAAAAAGTTGCTAAAAGAGACGAAAATTCTTTATTTTGGGGTCAAAATAGCAGAGAAATGGTCAATTTGACGGCAAAAATGTTGTGTTATGTTATTATTAGAAGGAATCCTATCGCTCGTTTTACCCAGCACTACACATGCCCTATCCAAGATGATGCCATACTTCGCGGAGAATCCCCCCTGCACCCATAAATCAGGACGAACCAAACCAAAAGTTTGGACGAACCAAACTCCCACTTTGGACGAACCAAACTCAGACGTGTAAGAAAAAAGTGTTTTTTTTTTGCTGGTTTGAAATAAAATCCGTAACTTTGCCGTCGATTTTGAAAACCATATTCTAACTAAAAAACAAAACTAAGACACAATGAAACGACTATCATTACTCGCACTGTTTCTTACGGCATGCGTAGCCATCGGCTTTGCCCAGCGTACAACCGACATTTTGGACCGCGGACTGGTGGCCGTGCCTTCCGGCTCAGGCACCTTCGTCAGTTGGCGCATCTTTGGTGAGGAATACTACGACACGGAGTATAACCTTTACCGCAACGGTACCAAGGTGAACCAGGAGCCGCTGAAGGTGTCGAACTACTACGACTCGGCCGGCCGTTCTGGCGCCAAATACCAGGTGGCAGCCGTGGTGCGCGGCGTGGAGCAGGCGAAATGTGCCGAGGTGGCGCGGCTGGGCAACCAGTACATCCAGTTTGCTGTTGGCAAACTCTACTCGCGCCGTGGCACCGACATCACCAACAGTTATGATATTAATGACATCGCCCTGGCCGACCTCGACGGTGACGGTGTCAGTGAGTTCATACTGAAGCGCAACTACACGCCCGACGGTTCATCGGTGGCCAACGACTCGGCCTACAACGTGCTCGACTGCTACAAACTGAACGGCGAGCGCCTGTGGTACATCGACCTGGGTCCGAATATGGTCAGCGGCCCCGACGAACAGTATGATGCCGTGGGCTACGACTGGGATGGAGACGGCAAGGCCGAGGTGCTGATGCGCGGTGCCGACAATATGATTATCCACCACGCTGACGGTACAGTGACCAACATCGGCAAGATGAACGTGAACACCCGTAATACCGTGCTCCAGACGGCTAATATGACTTATACCAATACTGGTGCCGAATATCTGCTCTATATGGAAGGTTCCACAGGCAAGCCTTACGCCATCGGCAGTAACGGTGCCTTGTGGATGACCTATCCCCTGCCTCGTGGCACAGCCGACGACTGGGGCGACGGCTATGGCCACCGCTCGACGAAGCACTACTTCGGTGCGCCTTTCCTGGACGGGCGCAATGCCTATATCTTCTTAGGCCGAGGCTGCTATACAAAGCACCACATGAAAGCCTTCTCGGTGAATCCGCAGACCCACCAACTGACACTCTATTGGGAGTGGAGCAACAATGAGGGATGGGGCAGCCCCTGGTATGGCAACGGCTATCATAACTACGGCATTGCCGACGTGGACTGGGATGGTCGCGATGAAATCTGCTTCGGCTCGATGGTCATCGACGACAACGGCAAGGGCCTCTCCACCACAGGCCTGGGTCACGGCGACGCACAACATTGCAGCGACTTCGACCCCTACCGCCACGGACAGGAAATCTTTGCCTGCAACGAGGACGAGCCGGCTATGAACTACCGCGACGCCACCACATCGAAAATCTACTATCGTCTGCAGTCCACGGGCGATGACGGCCGCGCCCTCTGCGGCAACTTCTCCAATGATTATCCTGGTGCCATCGGCCACTCAAGCCAGTCGGGCACCGTATCGTGCGTAGCCGACAAGATTATCGCTGGCGGTCCTGGCGGTTTCACCAACAACTGGCGCATCTACTGGGACGGCGACCTCTTGGAAGAGGGCCTCGACGGGGCCAGTTCGCGTGAGGGTGCCGCCCGCGTGTTCAAGGCCGACGGCAGCGCCATCTTCACCGCCGACGGCACGGCCAACTGCAACTGGACGAAGAACACGCCTTCGGCTGTGGGCGACGTGCTGGGCGACTGGCGCGAGGAAATCATTGTCCGCACCACGGATAATAAATATGTGCGTGTGTACACTACTAATATAAAGACCAACTACCGCAACTACACCCTCTGGCACGACCACCAGTATCGTCAGGGTATGGTGTGGGAGTCGATGGGCTACAACCAGCCGCCCCATTGCAGTTACTTCCTGGGCGAACTGGAAGGCATCACCGTGGCTCCGCCGCCATTCACGATGACTGGCCGCACGGAGATAGCCAACGGCGGAACCATTGGCACTCAGCATAACGGCAAGCACGTCATCGTCTGCGACTATGCCGACACGCAAATCTCCATTACCGACGGCGCACAGCCCTGGGTGGCAACGTTCAATGTGCCGTCGTGGGTGCAGGGTACCAATAGCACCATTACCACCGGCAATCCGAAAATCAACTACACTTATTACACCTGTAATGTCAGTGGCGGCGGTCTTGCCGGCTCGGCACGCTTGGTGAAGCAGGGCGACGGCAGGCTCAACCTGCCCACCACAGCCTTCAAACATACGGGCAACACCGACATTTGGGCCGGCACCGTCAGTTTCAATGGCACGATGCTCAACACGTCGCTCTGGCTCAATCGTTTCGCCACGCTGGAAAGCGAAGGCGGACAGTTCCGCTCCATCAAGATGGACTATGCCGCACAACTGAAGATTGGCGGCGACGAGCAGAGCAAACCCTGCACGGTGACCATCGACACGCTCAACCTGGGCTTCGGCTCGCGTGTCGTCTTCGACATCTCCAGCGACCTTTCTGCTGACCAAATCAAGACAAAGTTGATTACCATTGAGACCAAGAACTGGGAGTACGGCCCGCAATACCTGACACCAGTCTTCGAGTTTGTGAACCACGGCAGCAGCGACCCGACAGAAGGACGCTATCTGATCGGAACGGTACAATCCACCGAGGGCGACCTGGGCAAGATACGCCTGGAAGGCCTGGGCACGAAGATGAAGTGCTCTATCGACATTGATGAGGGTAAACTGTATCTCATCGTCGAGGCAATGCGCGAGTCGACAAATATCCTGTGGAGCGGAACCAACGGCAACACCTGGGATTTGGGCGGCAGCCTCAACTTCACCGACAGTGACAGCGCGGAGACTGCTTTCGTCACCGGCGACAACGCTATCTTCACCGACGCGGCCAGTCAGTTCACCGTCGACATCAATGGCGAGATAGAGGCTGACAGCGTCATCGTGGATAACACCAAGGCATATACCTTCAAGGGCAATGGCTCGCTGATCGGCAACACCAAGTTGGTGAAGCGCGGCAAGGGCACCCTGACCGTCAGCAACGACAACACCTACACCGGCGGCAATCGCATCAGCGGCGGCACCGTCAAGGTCTCGTCGCTGGCCAACGCCAATCAGGCCAAGGGTAATCTGGGAGGTGTGACCACAACGGCCAGCAAGTTCGTCATCGAGAATGGCGGCGTGCTGCAGACCACTGCGGCTGTGACCAACGGCTCGGCCATCCGCTTCGACGGTGAAGAGGGCGGCGTCATCAACAACACTGCCGACTTTATCTCTGCCCGTGCCATGAGCGGCACCGTGATGACCAAAAAGGGCAACGGATGGATGAAACTCAACGTGAGCAATGGTTCGCTCACACGAATGATTGTCTCTGCCGGCACCGTCCAGTGCATCAATGCCAACGTACCCGCCAAGACTGTGGAGTTCCAGGGCGGCACCCTGCGCGAGAACACCAGCACCAGCTACGCCATCTACGTGGCGAAGGGTAAGACCGGCACCTGGTATATGGCCAACCGCTCCACCTATAAGAACAAGGTGACAGGCCAGGGCACGCTCAATGCCCTCTGCGTCACCGAGAAAGGCACCAACTACTACGCCACACGCACGCCGGTGGAGTGCGACTTCAGCGACTTTGAAGGCACACTCAAGCCCTCGTCGAGCCTCGACGACCCCGCCGTGCTGCGCTTCACGCTCAACACCTCGACCGGTATGCCCAAGGGCACGATGAACCTGGCCGACAATGTGGAGGTGCAGAACTCGGGCAGGACCTTCCACGTGGGCAAGGTCACTGGTTCTGGCGCTTTGGGAGGCAGTTGCACCTTCAGCAATGGTGCCAGCGTGGGAGCCAACACATGGCAGGTGGGCAACGACGACAGCTGGGTCACTACCGCAAGAGTCACCTCAAACGCCAACTTGGTGAAAGTGGGCGAAGGAAAAGTGACGTGGAGCGGGAAAAACACCAATACCGGCACCACCACCGTCAGCGAAGGTGAGCTGGCCGTGAACTCCACATCGTTACTGGGTACTGGTCGGCTCATCGTGAACGAGGGTACAACGCTGTCGGGCACAAGCAGCGCCTCTAATCCACTGAACAACCAGAGCGTCACCATCGACGGAACCCTGAGGCCCGGACTTTTAGAGACGAGCACCACCGGCTCCATCGTGTTCAACAATAAAACCGTGACCATCAGCAATAAAGGCACGCTGCAAATCAATGCCGCCGGTTGCGCCACTGCTACTGCCAACGGATGCACCAGCCTGGACGGCATCTCAACGTTCACCATGAACGGCACGCTGCGCATACTCATCAGCAAGAGCAGCAAGCTGCAAGTGGGCGACAGCATCCGCATCTTCAAGGCCAACAAATTCACAGGCACGCCCACCTTCGACTTCCAAGGAGGCGTCGACTGGGATACCAGCCGACTCAGTGAGGGCCTGCTCTTCGTCAAGAGCGTTGGCATAGAGGGCGACGTTAACAATGACAATGCTGTTGACGTGGCCGACATTGCTGCCATTATCTCCTTTATGGCCGGAACTTCGACCATCTCCCTCGCTGTCGCCGATGTGAACAAAGACGGCCAAGTCGATGTGGCCGACATCGCCACCGTCCTCTCCATTATGGCGGCGAACAGCAGAAAATTAGCAGAAACTATCCATTAAAACTACTCTTATTATTAACTAAAAACAAAACAGTATGAAGTACAACAAACTTTCGAAACTTGGCTTCGCTATGCTGTTGGCTGTGCTCTTTGGAGGCTTCTCCTGGGCTGCTGTCCATACGGTGATGCAAGTCAATGAAGAGAATGTAGTCTTCGATGACACGTTCAGCGATATGGCGGACGAGAATCAAGGAGGCTACACACTGTACACAGGCAGTGCTGCCGGCAAGGCTCTCTCTGAGCGTGAGGGCTGGCAGACGCTGGAAAAAGTCTATCAGGGCATGGTCTGTGTGAAACTCGGCACCGGCAAAGCCGACGGTAAGATGGTTACCAACGCCCTTAGCATGACTGGCGACGGCGAACTGATGGTTATCGCCGCAGGCTGGGGCACTGGCACCAATATGATGGCCGTGTCTGTCGATGGTGCAACCCTTGACAAGGCCTACGACAGTAACTTGACGTCCCTTGACGCTACTGCTATCAAAGTGACCAATGGCACCGATGGCCAGGCCAGCAGTGGCTACAATGCCTACTACTTCGACCTGAAGGATGCTACTGGCAACGTGACCATCACCATATCTGGTCACCGTCTCTTTATCCGTGAGGTGAAACTCACCAGCAAAGGCGGCGAGGTCGACACCCGTGCAGCATCGGTCGTTACGCTGGGCGAACATCCCTCAACCGGTGTAGTAGGCGGAACAATCAATCTGCCTACAGCAACTGTCGCAGGCGTTGACGGTGCTCCTGTGGAGAACGCCACAGTGACATGGACCAGCAGCAACGAGGAGGTGGCCACCATCGCCGATGGTGCCGACATTATCAACTTGCTGACGGTCGGCACCACGACCATCAAGGCCGAGTTTGCCGGCGACAACAATTTCAAGGGCAGCAGTGCCAGCTTCACGCTGACCGTAACACCGGCTCCCTACACCACGATTGCAGCTATGCTGCAGGACATCACAGCTACCAAGACAACTGTCACCTATCAGTTCACCGACCTGCTCGTGACCTACGTCCAGGGCAACAACACCTACGTCAGCGACGGCCAGGACGGCTTCCTGTTCTACGGTGCTAACCTCGGCTTGAACGCAGGCGAGAAGATTACAGGCTCTGTTACCGGACAGCTCTACACTTACAACGGACTGCCGGAAATGGCACTCTCTGCTGACAACATCAGCACACAAGTCACCTCAACAGGCAATGAAGTGGCTTGGACTACCATCGTTCCAGACGCTCTTGCAGACAACATCAACGTTCCCGTCACTATTGAGAACGCTGTGTTCGTAGGTTTTGGAAACGGAAAGAACCTGGTTTTCAAGGTGGATGACAAGGAATTCGCTGTTTACAACAACTGGAACATCAGTACTGAGGGACTTACCGACGGCAAGGCTTATACCCTTACTGGCGTAGGCTCTGTCTATGTCAAGGGCGAGACCACGACCTACCAACTCTATCTTGCCAGCTTCGAGGCTACTGGTGAACAGCCAGTCGACAATCGTCTTGACCTCACCCTCTCGTTCCCGCAGGAGAACTACGAGGCCACCATGGGAGAGGACTTCGAGGAACCCGAGCTGAGCGGCAAGCCTGACGGTTACGACGGAATGATTTCCTACAGGAGTTCTGACGCCAGCGTGGCAACAGTGTCATACGAGGGCGATGTGACTCTGGTAGCCCCCGGCACCGTAACCATCACCGCCGAGGCCATTGCCTCCCAAACCTATAAGGAAGCCGAGGCCAGCTACACGCTGACCGTGAAGGAGGCAGAGACTCCCGAACCCGTCTGGGCATGGGCCGACATCAAGGCCGACTTCACCGACCAGAGCTTCTTCACCGAGAACGATGCTAACGGTGCCACCGCTGGTCTGAAGATGAATGCCGACGGCACGTTCACCCGTGTGGCTGCCGACGACGTGACTGCCAACGCTGTCATCAGCGGAAAGTATCACAGCAACGAGCACGGCATCTCGAACTTCTCGGCTACCGTCAAGGTGGAAGGTTCCGTGAAGATTTCCTTCGGCACCTGCGCATGGGGTGGCAACGTCACCGTGAAGGATGAGACGGGTGCAGAGGTTGTTCCGACCTTTACCACCAACACCGGTGCCTGCTACCACCAGAACAAGAAGGACAACATCGTATCGGCCTACTACAAGGGCGAGGCCACCATGCTGACCATCGCCGGTGGTAGTTACGTGCCTTACTTTGCAGTGGAAGCTGTCGATCCCGCTGACATCCCCAACGATGCAAAGGTGACCTTCGACATTGCCAATGTGGAGTGCGAGGGTGTGGCTCCCGCAGAGATTACCGCAGAGATTGGCTCAAAGATTACCATCCCCGCCAACCGTACACTCTACAAGGATGGATGGACTCTGACAGCCTGGACCGACGCTCAGAGCAACCTGTACAAGGCTGGCGACGAAGTGACAGTAAACGAAGATATGACCCTCACCCCGGTGTTCACCGAGAATACTCTGACTGGAGAGATTACAGAGCCTACTGTTGTCATCTGGGACTTCCAGCAGAAGAACGGCGCACCCGTGCTGAACTATCAGAACAAGACCGGCATCTATGTCGCTCAGGGCATCATCAACGGCATTGCCTATGACAACAAGATGAGCTTCGACACCAACAACGGTGGCAAGATTGCCAACGGCAACTGGCAAGACTGGTGTCAGATGAATGGCGGTACCAAGCTCACCATTCCAGCCTACAAGGGCATGACCGTATCGATAGAGAGTTACAGTGCAACGACGACCACCACCATCGCTGGCTCTACCGACTATACCACCGAGGGCAATGTAGTGACATACACCTACGAGGGTAGCGGCGAGACCATCGACATCGTCATTGGCGACGGCTCATACTTCCGCTACGTGAAGGCCGTCTATCCCGTGCCTACACAGGAAGAGGCTGGCTTCGTCGACATCAAGGCCGACTTCACCGACCAGAGCTTCTTCACCGAGGCTGACGCTAATGGTGCTACTGCTGGCCTGAAGATGAACGAGGACGGCACGTTCACCCGCGTGGCTGCCGACGACGAGACCGCTAACGCCATCATCAGCGGAAAGTACCACAGCAACGAGCACGGTATCTCTAACTTCTCGGCTACCGTCAAGGTCGAGGGTACTGTGAAGATTACCTTCGGCACCTGCGCATGGGGCGGCGACGTCACCGTGAAGAATGCCGAGGGCGAGACTGTGGCTACGATGAACACCAACACAGGTGCCTGCTATCACCAGAACAAGAAAGACAACATAATCTCTTGCTTCTACAAGCAGGACGTGGCCACCACGCTCACCATCAGCGGTGGTGCATACGTTCCGTACTTCGCTGTCGAGGCCGTAAGCCCCGAGCAGATTCCTAACGACGTGAAGTTCATCTTCGACGTTGCCAACAGCGGTGCCGAGGGCATTGGCCCCGAGGCTGAGATTGTCGCCATTGGCAAGCAGTACACCCTGCCGAAGAACTTCACCCTCTACAAGGAAGGCTTCACCCTGACGGGCTGGGCTGCCGAGGGTGCTGTGTATGCTCCTGGTGAGACCATCACCGCTCCCGACGCAGAGAGCGTCACCTTCTTCCCCGTCTTCACTCAGAACGAGGTTACGCTGGCCGACCGTACTGAGGCCGTCACCGTGAAGTGGAACTTCCGCCGCGATGCCGGTGCTCCCGCTGTGGCTTGGGAGAATAAGGACAACCTCGTATGGGTGGCTCAGGCTACCGTGGCAGACAAGACCATCGACGTGGCACTGCCCTTCAGCACCGCTCCTGGCAAGTTCGCCAACGGCAACTGGACCGACTGGGCACAGTTGAACCAGGGCACCACCTTCCACGTGCCTTCATCCAAGGGTGCTGTCATCTCAATGGAGGCTTACGGTGATATTACCACCACCACCATCGACGGCCAGAGCGACTACACGCAGGGCAAGACCATCAGTTACACCATTGGCGGTGCTGCCGAGAGCGTCGACGTGGTGATTGGCGACGGCAGTTACTATCGTTACATCCAGGTCGTGCTGCCCAAGGTGGAGCAACAGCAGCAAGGTGGCAGTTTCGACAACGTGGCTGGAACCATCAACTGGCCTGTTGGCGACGAGCAGCAGCCTGTCATCAGCGAAGATATTGCCGGTGCCATCAGCAGTGCTTCTGTCAGCGCTGGCGGCGACCTGACCATCTCTTCTGCCACATACTTTGATACCGAGATGGTACACTACACGCCTAAGAACAGCAATGCTGGAAACGTTGAGGGCGTGATGATTGAGTATCGTGTGAAGGCCGCCAAGGGCGTTACCTTCCAGCCTACGCAGATTGACTATGCTGCCGTGAAGGTTGGCACCGACAATGCCACCTACTCATGGAGTTACACCGTCGATGGCGTGGAGAGTACCATCACCCAGATTGACCCGAAGCCCAATCTGCTGCGCAACAACGGCTCGAACAGCGTTGAAAACGGCGGTACGGCCAAGTTGATGCACACCGAGACCTTCGCCGGCGTAAGCCCGTGCGAGGAGTTCACCTTCCGCTTCTACATTTCGGCTTGCGCCAACAACAAGAACATCTGTATCGGTAACGTCACCATTTCTGGTATTGTCAATGGCGAGGCCGTCAGCGTCAATATGTACGAGTTGGCTACCGTCGTTGCTCCTGAGGGTGCTGGTAGCATCAACGTCTATCCCGTCAGCGACCAGTACGAGGAGGGCAGCGAGGTGACCCTCACCGCCACCGACAACTTCGGCTATGACTTCGTGAACTGGACCAACGCCGCAGGCGAGGAAGTCTCGACCGAGGCCAAGTTCAAGTACACCGTGAACAGCGACGAGACGCTCACCGCCAACTTCGTGGCCGTCGAGACCTACGAACTGGCTCTGACCATCGATGGTACCAACGACTATATGGTGACCATCTCGCCTGAACCCACGATGGTTGATGGCAAGATGATGTACGAGGATGGCACGGCTGTGCAACTCAACGCCAACCAGTACGAGGGTCTGGTGACCTTCACCAACTGGAGCGACGGCGAGACCAACAGTTCGAAAATCGTCAGTATGACCGAAGACATCCAACTGACCGCTATGTATGCCCAGGCCGACATCATCGCCGGTTGGGACTTCTACACCGCAGGCGGCAACGGTCGTAAGGCCGACTTCTATGCACAGGACAACGACGGCGACGCCCTGAACCTGGTGAACACCGAGACAGGCGAGACCAGCGGCTGGCTCGACAAGAGTTGGCTCGGCGCCGGCGGCTACGAGAGTTTCAAGGGTGCTGCCGTGAACTGGCGCACTGGCTCCGGCAACGGCGATGTGGGTCACTGGCACTGGCAGACCAAGATCAACGCCGAGGCCTTCACCGACATCAACGTGCAGTTCCAAATGCTGTATAACTACAACGCCTACCAAACCTACAACGCCGAGTATTCGCTCGACGGCGAGAACTGGACGAAGTTCGGCAGCATCACTATGACCGGCACCAAGCAGGTTGTCCAGTTCAACGAGCAGATGCCCGCCGAGGCCAACAACCAGGCTGAACTCTACATCCGTATGCTGGCTGACAAGACCTCCAACGTGGACGGTGCCGCATCGGCCAACGACGGTAACACGCTGGCCATGTTCTTCATCACCGGCACGCCGAAACTCGTGGATGACGGCAAGGCTCCTGAACTCGTTTCGACCGTTCCTGCCGACGGCGCCACCGGCGTATCGGCATCGGGCAAGATTGTGCTCACCTTTGACGAGCGCGTGAAGACCGCCGACGAATTTGTGCCTACGGCAACGCTGGGCAACCAGACACTCACACCAGCCGTCAGCGGCAAGACCGTCACCTTTGAGTACAAGGGCCTGGAATACGGCACAGAGTACACCTTCACTCTGCCCGGCAACTCTATCGCCGACCTGACGAACAACTTCGTGGAGGCCGATATCACCCTGAACTTCACCACTATGGAGCGCCCGAGCATCGAAAAGAAACTTTACGACTACGTGGTTGAGAATGTCGAAGACCTCCTGGCAGCCATCTCTGCCGCACAGGCACGCAGCGACAAGAACACCCGCTACCGTATCTTCGTGAAGGACGGCAACTACACCATTCCTCTCAAGGAGAACAATATGGTGGCCAAGGCCGAGGGCTATGAGGTGCCCGAATGTATCACATTCATCAACACCCAGAACCTCTCGCTCATCGGTGAGAGCCGCGACGGTGTCGTCATCACCAACGGCATCGACCCCGAGAACCTG
The DNA here is from genome assembly GCA_017960525.1 of Prevotella sp. GTDB lineage: Bacteria > Bacteroidota > Bacteroidia > Bacteroidales > Bacteroidaceae > Prevotella. Next base: position 17,050 of record JAGCZA010000107.1, on the reverse strand, counting down.
TTTAACGGACAGTACGGCAAGACCAGCAAGTACGACGGCATTGGCAACAGCGATGTGTTCCAGATCAGCGGTAGCGACTACTATTTCCAGGATTTGACCATCGAAAGCGGTATGGCCGACGCTACCGGTCGTGACCTCGCCGTTCAGGACAAGGCTACGCGCACCATCTACAAGAACACCGGTCTGCGCGGCTATCAGGACACCTGGACCTCGAACAACGACAACGGTCTCTACTACTTTGAGGGCGGTTATGTCCGTGGACGCACCGACTACATGTGCGGTAAGGGCGACGCCTTCTTCAATGGCGTTGAACTGCGCCAGATTGCCGGCGGCTATGCTGCAGTGCCCTCGAAGAGCATCAAGTACGGTTTCACCTACAAGGATTGCGTCATCAACGGCGAGCCTGCCACAGTGAACTATGCCACCGGCGAGACCCGCACGGCTGCACAGGTCGATGGCAACTACACCCTCGGCCGTCCTTGGGGTCAGGGTACACCTGTCGCCCTCTTCATCGACACGAAGATGAACGTTGTGCCTTCGGCCATCGGCTGGAACGAGATGAGCGGCGGCTTCCCGAAGCGCTTCGCTGAGTACAACTCAATGACCTCCACCGGCAGCGTCATCGACCTCAGTGGTCGTAAGAAGGTCTTCGGCGACGGCCACGAGAACAATCCTGTGCTCACCGCCGAGGAAGCCCTCGAGGCTGGCAACCTGCACAACATGTTCGGCGAATGGGATCCCACGCTCGCTACCGAGCAGGCTCCCACTCCCTCGGATGTTGAACTGAACAAGACCTCGAAGAAACTCACTTGGACCAATAGCAACTACGCTCTCCTCTACGCCATCGTGAAGGACGGCAAGGTGGTTGACTTCACGCTTGAGGCTTCCTACGAAGTTGACGACGCCGAGGCCACATGGGCCGTGCGTGCCGCCAACGAGATGGGCGGTCTGGGCGAAGCAGCAGAAGCAAGCATTGCTACCGGCATCAGCGAGATTGCCAACGGCGAGCAGACCGTGCCCGAGTCCATCTACAACCTGGGTGGCGTGCGTGTGCAGAAGGCCCAGCGCGGTCTCTACATCATCAACGGCAAGAAGGTCGTGGTTAAGTAAGCGACTAACTTTGCTCGAATGAAAGAGGGTGTGTCATTTTTTTGGCACACCCTCTTCTAATGAATTCACCTTCTTTTGCATCTTTTTCACCCGAAACCGAGATTAGTTCAAATAAATTTGGCTTTTCCCTCGTTATTTCGTAACTTTGCACAGTAATTACCAATAACAATTATGTCTAAGATTATTATTTACCAGATTTTTACCCGTCTTTACGGAAACAAGAACCAGACACGCAAGCCTGGAGGAACCATTGAGGAAAACGGTTGCGGCAAACTGAACGCCTTTACGCCTACTGTGCTGAAGCAGATTCGCGAGATGGGGTTCTCACACGTGTGGTACACGGGTGTCATTCGTCATGCCACGATGACCGACTATTCGCGCTACGACATTCCGCGGCAGCATCCCGCAGTGGTGAAAGGCCGTGCTGGTTCGCCATACGCTATTACTGACTATTATGACATTGACCCAGACCTTGCTACCAATGTGGAGAAGCGTATGGAGGAGTTTGAGAAACTGGTGGCCCGCACCCATCGGGCTGGGTTGAAGGTGATTATCGACTTTGTGCCAAACCACGTCGCCCGTCAGTATCATAGCATCTGCAAGCCAGATGGCGTGCGTGATTTGGGGCAGGACGACGATATCAATATGGGCTTTGCACCAGCCACAAACAACTTCTACTATTGCCCCGGCCAACCCTTCACACCCTACTTCGACCTCTATCACGGGGAGACGGAGCCTTATACTGAGTACCCTGCAAAAGCCACGGGCAACGATCATTTCGATAATGCGCCAGGATGCAACGACTGGTACGAGACGGTGAAACTGAACTATGGTGTCGATTACTATGCCGGTGGCATTGGCCATTTCGACCCAATTCCAGACACCTGGCACAAGATGCTCCACATCCTGCTCTTCTGGGCGGGTAAGGGCATCGATGGCTTCCGTTGTGATATGGCGGAAATGGTGCCTGCCGAGTTCTGGACATGGGCTACCTGTCAGGTGAGGCAGCAATATCCAGACCTTCTGTTCATCGGCGAGGTGTACAATCCCGACCTTTATCGTCGCTATCTGGCCTCTGGTTTTGACTATTTGTACGACAAAGTGGGAATGTACGACGCGATGCGCGATGTCGTATGCCATCGTCGCAACACGGAAGCCATCAGTTGGGCTTGGCAGCAGACCGACGACATTGGCACCCACATGCTTTATTTCCTGGAGAACCACGACGAGCAGCGTCTGGCCAGCGACTTCTTTGCCGCCAGCGGTGAGAAAGGTGTGCCTGCCTTGGTGGTGAATGCCCTGATGCAGCAGAATCCGTTTATGGTCTATTTCGGCCAGGAGTGGGGCGAGCGGGGCATGGACCAAGAGGGATTCAGCGGCCACGACGGTCGCACCACCATCTTCGACTACTGGGCGCTGGAAAAGCCGTCAAGCGTGGGCGAACAACTGGTAGAGGTATATAAGAAGGTGCTGAACATTGCCCAAACTGAAAAAGCGGTTGGCGAGGGCCTGATGTTCGACCTGATGTATGTGAACCAGCAGTATAGCCGCCAATATGCCTTTCTGCGCGGAAAGGGGAAGGAACTGTTGCTGGTAGTGGCCAATTTCGACGATGAACCCCTGACGATGGAGGTCACCATTCCCGCCCATGCTTTCGACTATTTAGGCATCAAGGAGCGGAAAGTGAAGGCTACCAATCTGCTTACTGGAGATAAACTCCCCTTGGAACTGAAGTGCGACGCATCCGTCAGTCTCCAGTTGGAACCCCGAAATGCCTTGGTCCTGAAGTTTTAGTCAGGAATTTGGTTCCTGTAGTCCGAGTGTAGGACAAATAAGAATTCCCTAATGTCGCAATGAGCAGACATTAGGGAATTCGTGTAAATTGCCAAATGCGTGGTGTTACTTGGCAGCCTTTGCCAGGGCCTCGACGACCTTCTGGATTTCAGCATCCTCGGGCTGCAACTCCTGCAACTTGAGAGCGTTCTCATAGGCGGCCTTGCTGTCCTTCTGCTTCACGTTGAAGCGCATCAGGTAGGAATAGGCGTCGAAGAGACGGGTCTTGTCGGCATCGTCCAGTGTCTCGTGGGCGGTAATCAGTTCGATAAGGCGCTCAAAGTGAGGCTTTGCCTGGCCAGTCAGGTCGGTGTCAATCTGAGCGTTCACACGGCCACGCTGCCACAATGCGTATTCCTCGGCATCAGCAAACTTCTGGATGAGGTCGGCGTAAGTCTGGTCTGCCTTCATCAGGGCTGCCACTTTCTCCTCGCCTTCCAGCGTGCGTGCATAACTATTGTAGAGAATGCCCAGTCCAGCATGGTCAGTAGCATCGGCTTCAGCGTTGTCGGCCAAATATTTGTTGTAGAACTCAATGGCGTTGGGGAAGTCCTTCATACTCTTGTAACTGTCGGAGATGGCCTTGTGAAGGGCGGGCTTCATCGTAGCCTCCACTTCGGGCAGTGCCAGAGCCTCCTTGTACTTGGCGATGGCGGCCTCAAACTGCTCGCAACCGTCGAGTGCCTTACCGTAGTTCTGGTAGTCGATGTCGTTGAGCGTGATGCTGTCCTTGTCCACTTCATTGAAGAGTTTTTCAGCGTATTTCAGGGCCTCTGGATACTTCTTCACCTCGTTGGCGCACATCATGGCGATACGGTTCAGGGTGCCATTCAGAGGCTCCTTGGCCAGACCTGCCTGCACAATCTCCAGTGCCTTGTCGTACTGACGGCCGTGGTAGTTGGACATAGCATACTCGATGTAGTCCATACGGCTGAGGTCATTGAGGGGCACACGTGAGAATGCCTCGTTAGCCTTACCATAGCGCAAGGAGATGTAGTTGATGTGACCGATGAGGGCATCGACAGGATAGTCGGGACGTGCTTGGCGCAGTTCCTCCAGTTTCTGCACGGCTCCCTCCGGGCTGATCTTGCGATAGACAGAGGCGTAGCGACGATACGGATCTGGATTTTTCGGGTCAGTGAGGATGGCCTGCTCATAGTTCTGGGCAGCGGCACCACCGTCGTCGCTCTTGGCGCAGATGTCGCCCATTAAGATGTAAGCAGGGGCGCTGTTGCGTTTCGAGGCGGTGATGGCTTGCTCGGCAAATACTCTTGCGTTGAGCGTGTCGTCAGCCTCATAGAAGACGCGGCCGATGGCCACGAGGTTGTCCACGTTTTTCTTGTTTGCCTTTGAGAAGGCTTTTACTTGCTTGTCGAAGTCGGCAGGCTTGTTCTTAATCAGGTTCTTTACGGCTTCAACGTCGGCCTTTGTGCCGTCCTGAGCCATTGCGACCATACTGCCACCCAGCAGCAGGGCACCGATGAATAAATATTTGATAGTTTTCATAATTTCTCTCCTTTCTATAATTTAAATGGTTAAACAAATGTATCTTTATTCGTTTGACGTATATTCATTCGTTTGGTTTAACGCCTTCCTTACTTTATTTCCACATCGCGCACGGAATAGTCGGCGCGGGCGGGGAACAATCCCGCGTGGAAGAAGATGAGTTGCCCTGGATTCGGCAGCCAGCAGAAATTGGCCAAGGCGCGTGGCACACCATTGCTACGTGGGTCTATACAAAGGGCGTAGATAGTGCGGATAAATGGATAATAGTTGTAGGCGATGTTGTACTGGTCGGGCGTGTAACTGTTGGACTTTGTGGCCTCTTGTGCCCGACTGACGCGCATCACCTTTACCGTTCGGTTGTAGATGAGGTTTGTCGAGTCGCGCTGGTCGTCAAGCCAGATGCTTCCAACCACTCCGATGGCGTTCTCGTGGCTTTCCACATAACTCACCACTTCGGCGCTGGTGTTGGCAGCCTGCACGTTGCCGCCGTCGGTCTTGATGGGCTTGCCCTGCATGATACTGTCGGCGCAGAAGCGCACGGTGGCCGAGCGCGGGTTGTCGAACACCATCTTGATGTTGCCCAGTTTGGAGCCAGGGTAGATGTCGGTCCACTTGGTGGCCTCGCCAGCCATGATGCTTCGGAACTGGTCGACGGTAATCATCGAGTCGGGGTTGGACTTGTTGACGATAAGTGCCAGCCCGTCGTAGGCCAGTGCAATGCTACGCGGCTTATATTGTTGCTCTTTGAGCGTATTTTCCTCGTTGGGGGTCAGTGTGCGGGTGGTGAACACCAGCAACACTTCGCGGTTCATCAGTTTCTCAATGGCCTCCTGCTCACTGATGTAGAGCGGGTGGATGGAGTCGCGCTTGCTCTTCATGTGGAAGATGTCCAGTTCTTCGTCGATGACGGGCGAAAGGCTCTCGTCGGCGGCGAAGTAGCGGCACTGCTCCTGATAGGCATTGTCAGAAGGCTTGTTCCCGCCACAAGACGGGAACAAGCCTAATGTTAGAATTGCAAATGAAATAACTTTCAGTTTCATTCCATAAATACAAAATTGTTACTGCAGGCGGAAGGTGACGGGTACGGTGTACTTCACACGTACAGGCTGGCCGTTCTGCCTACCGGGAATCCACTTCGGCATGGCCTTCAGCACACGGATGGCCTCCTTGTCGAGTGATGGGTCAACCGACTTAACAATCTTCACGTCGGTGATTGAACCGTCGCGCTCAACCACGAAGGTGGCCACCACGCGTCCCTGAATACCATTTTCCTCTGCAATGACGGGGTACTTGATGTTCTTCGAGAGCCACTCCATCAGGGCAGCGTCACCACCCTTGAACGAAGGCATCTGCTCCACCACGTCGAAGACCTTGGTCTCCTCCACTGCGGGTGGCACCTCGTCGACCACCTTCTCGTTGACCTTCAGCACATGCTCGGCCTCGTTTGAACCTTGGTCGTAGTCGATGGCACCGATGGCCACATCGCTGGTAGCGACTTCATCTTGCGTCTTGGTGACCTGCTCGGGAGCATCGTCCTCCATTTCGTAGGCGGTGAATTTCTCAGAGTTCATCACAGTCTCTTCGGCGACGAGTTGCTCCAACTCTTCCACCTCGTAGATGATTTCCTCGTCGTCCTGCTCTTCTTCAACCTCTTCCTCAATCTGTTCGAGGGTCACCTCGGTCTCGTGCTCGGCGGCTGCCCTTGCGATGGCATCCTGAGCCACGTTGACAATGAGGAATATGGCCACGATGGCCACCAGACCGGCAATGAGTGCCAGCATGGCATAAAGGTTGCGCTTGCTCGTGTTCTGACGGATGGCGTAGGCACCGTATGCCTCGTTCTTTCCTTCAAAGACGAGGTCAATCCATTTCTGGTCTAATAGATCTATTTTTGCCATAGTTCTTTCGAGTTTAATGGGTTATTCAATAGTGATGCCGTTACCTTCCAGAATAGCCATATCTTTTTCGTTGATTTGGTCAATCACGTACTTACCGATACAGCAAATCTGCATTTCGTCGAGAATGGTCACCAGATTGTCGTAGTTGGAGTTGTTCAGCGGCTTGATGTTCACAGCCAGCGTGGGCACCATATCGGTCTCGGTGTACTCCTTCATGTCCTTGTCAATCTTGTTGTACTTGGCTTGGTCAAGTGTGTTGTTGTTGACAACGTCCACATGGCCTTTCTTGATCATGATGAGCGCACGGTTGTAGACCGAGTCGTTGGCTTCGCGCTGGGTGGCCGAGAGGGCGTTGAACCAGTTGTCAAGTTGTGTCTTGGCGTCCATAAGGACCTTGACTGGAGCGTGACGGTGGTTGCGCAGAGCCTCGCGGATGCCCTCCTTGCCCCAAGTGGTCTCCTTGAGGAATTCGGGGTTGCCGAAGTCTTCCTTCTTGTCGACAATGTAGTAGAAGAGTTTGTCGTTCTCAGCCAGATAGATTGTGATGGTCTGTTCTGTCTTCGACTTGTCCTTGTCTTCAGAAGTCATGTTCTCGTCCTTGGCAGGCATGGTAAGGTGCATGGCCTGCGGCTTGGCGAGCGACGTACACAGCATGAAGAAGGTGATGAGAAGCATCATCATATCCACCATGGGCGTGAAGTCCACGCGGACATTCATTTTTTTCTGCTTGCTTTCTTTTTTCTTTCCCATTGCTTAGTCCTCCAACTTTTTGTACTGTGTAACAAGTTTGTAACGGCTCTCGTTGATGTCCTGCAGTTCTGCAATGACCATCTTCACCGAGCTGTAAGGTGTGGCCTTGTCGGCCTTGATGCAGATTTCGAGCTTGTTGGCTACGCCGCCCTTGTCCACATCTTCGAGTCCGTTGTACCATTCCTTGTAGCCGTTCTTCATAGCTTTTACCCAGAGCTGGAACTCGCTCATTTTGTCTTCGCGGTTCTGCAGGCTGTCGGTCGGGATGCCGTTGGTCTTCAGCAGCTTCACCTGCTCCTCGTGGGTCTTGCCCAGGTATTCAGGCAGGTTCTTCATGGGAATACCAATCTGCGTCTCGGCCAGGAAGGCCTTTTTCTGCTCTGCATTGAGTGTGACGTCGCGCTCCTTGAGCATCTGCTCCAGGGCTTTCTCCATCGTCACAGTCTTGTCTGTGGCCACGAGCACTCTGCCCTCCGGGTCGATAGTGATATCGAGGGTGGCAGACGACGGGACCTTCGCCATGGTCTGCGATGCGGGCGTGACGACCTTCACCACTTCATTCTTCACGAAGTTTGCACTCAGCATGAAGAACGTGAGCAGCAGCACCATCACGTCTGACATCGGGGTCATGTCGATCCAGACATCGTTTTTCTTAATTTTTATCTTACCCATAGTAGTAACATTTAGTTTAAAGGGTTAGACAAAATTAAGCCTCGTCCGGGTGTGTGGTGTTGTAGGTCTGTGCGAGTGAATAACCAATCTCATCCAGTGCGAACGAAATCTTGTCGATACGGTTGGTGAAGAAGTTGTACGAGACAACGGCGAGCCATGAAGTACCGATACCGAAGGCCGTGTTGATAAGGGCCTCAGAGATACCTGCTGACAGTTCGACGGAGTCACCGCCACCGCCCTGTGCCAGGGCCTGGAACGACTTGATCATACCTACCACAGTACCGAGCAGACCAGTCAGCGTACCCAGCGTAACGATAGTTGCGATGATGGGGAGGTTCATGGTCAGCGTGGGCATCTCAACGGCGATAGCCTCCTCGTGGGCAGCCTGGATGCGAGCAATCTTCACTTCCTTCTTCACACCCTGTGCGGCGTCGGCCTCTTTGTAAGCCATGACGGTAGCGCGAACCACATTGGCCACGCTGCCACCCTGGGCTGCGCAGTGCTGCAGAGCAGCGTCGAAGTTGAGGGCCTTCAGGTCAGCCTTGATCTTTGCCAGGAAGGCAGCGAGTTTCTCCTTACCGATACACTTGCTCAGAGCGATGACGCGCTCGATAGCCATGAAGATGACGGTGAGCAGCAGGGTGTGGATCACAGGCACGATGATACCGCCCTTGTAGATGGTACCCCAAATGTTCAGAGGTGAACCGGCGGTGTCGCCACCCTCGAAGTTGGAGGCCTGACCGAAGTTGAGGAAGAAGTTGCAGAATGCAATGATGGCGCAAACGACGATTACCCAAATTGCATCTTTGATACCGATGCTGCTCGTGCCCTTAGCTTTTGCAGGAGCAGCTGCTTTCTGTGTTGCCATAAATTTTTGTTTTTAAAGATTTAAGTTGTTAGAAATGTTTGTAAAAAAAGAAATTCTTATTGGAAGTTTTCAGTTTGTTTGTCACTTGTTGGTGCCAGAAGACACTTTGACCTCGCAAAGATACTAAAAATAAAGTTTACCAAAGGACGTATTAACGCAATTTAACCAAAATTTTCAGGTTATTTCAATTTTGCCAGCGCTTCGGCTATGCGTCTCATAGCCTCTTTGATGTTGTCGTCGCTGGTGGCGTAACTCATTCGGAAACAGTCGGGGTCGCCAAAAGCGTCGCCTCCCACGGTGGCCACATGGGCCTCTTCCAGGAGGTAGAGGGCGAAGTCGGTGCTGTTCTCTATCTTCTTGTCTGTTGCGATGCCATCGCGACAAACGGAGCGGCCATAGAAACTGCTGCACTTGGGGAAGAGGTAGAAAGCACCTTCCGGCACGTTCACTTCCAGCCCAGGTATTTGCTTGGCCAGACTGACGATGAGGTTGCGGCGCTTTTCAAAGGCCTGCCGCATCTGTTCGACGCACTCTTGGCTTTCGATGTATGCACATTCGGCGGCTTTCTGGCTTACTGAGCATGGGCCGCTGGTGTACTGGCCCTGCAGTTTGTTGCAGCCTTTCACTATCCATTCCGGGGCAGCGATATATCCGATGCGCCAACCGGTCATGGCGTAGGCCTTTGATACGCCGTTCACCACGATGGTACGCTCCTTCATACCGGGGAACTGGGCGATGCTCTGATGGCGGCCCACGTAGTTGATGTGCTCATAGATTTCGTCGGCCAGCACAAAGAGGTCGTCGTGTTTGAGGATGATGTCGGCAATGGCGCGCAACTCTTCTTTATTGTAGACCGAGCCGGTAGGGTTGCTGGGCGAGCAGAGTATCAGCATCCGCGTCTTGGGCGTGATGGCTTTCTCCAACTGCTTCGGCGTCATTTTGAAGTTCTGGCTGAAAGTGGCCTCCACGAAGACGGGGGTGCCGCCGGCCAGGAGCACCATCTGGGGATAACTCACCCAGTAGGGGGCTGGGATGATGACCTCATCGCCAGGGTTCACCAGGGCCATCACCGTGTTGCACACGCTCTGTTTGGCGCCGTTGCTCACCAGAATCTCTGACGGCTGGTAGTCCAACTGGTTTTCGCGCTTCAACTTTTCCGAAATGGCCTTGCGCAATTCGGCATAACCCGGTACTGGTGAGTAGCGGGAATAGTTCTCGTCAACAGCCTGTTTGGCAGCATCCTTGATATGGTCTGGGGTGTTGAAGTCAGGTTCGCCGACGCTCATATTGATGACATCGATGCCCAGGGCCTTCATTTCCGAACTCTTTTGCGACATGGCCAGTGTGGCCGAAGGTGCCAGTCTTTGCAGGCGATTTGAAAGTTGTGACATAACTATTGTTTGCAAATTGTTTGTATTGGGGTGCAAAATTACGCAATTATTTCTGAATGGCGAAATAATTGTGACTTTTTTCTTTCGCTATCAGCCAAAAAAAGTGTAAAGTTATTGATTCAGCATCGATTCCACCTTTTCCTTCAGTTCTCCAGACTTCAGGCTGCGTGCCACGATGTTGCCGTCTTTGTCGGCCACAATGTTGTCGGGGACGTAGGTGAGTGACAGTTGCTTGACAATGGCCGATTCCCAGAGTTTGCCGTCGCAGACGTTGGGCCAGTCTATGCTGTCGCGCTCCAGCGTGGAGCGTCCTTCAGCCGTGGAGGCATCGAGGCACACACTGACAATGGCCAGGTCTTTGGGGTTCTTCTTCTGAATCTTTTTCAACTGTCTCAGGATGTTCTGCGACTCAAAACTCCACGATGCCCAGGTGAGGATGACATTCACTTTGCCCTCCAGTTGGCTGTTGCCCACCTTCTGCCCCTTGGTGTCGGTGGCGCTGAAGCGTGGCAGTTTGCCCTTGCCCTTCAGATTCTGCAGCGTCTCCAACTGCTTGTGCAACTGTATGAGCGCAATATTCGTGGGCTGTGCTTCGAGCAGGCTATTGCACAGGTCGAGGGCTTCCTTGTAGTCGGGTTCCTGTCCTTGGACGAAGTAGCGCCGCAGCAGGAAAGTGCTGACCACCGACTGCGGATGGTCGCCGATGAACAGTTTGGCCCGCTCCTTCACTTCTGGCGGCATCAGTTCGCTGGTTTCTATGCGGAAGGCCGTCATTTCCTTGTTTTCGTCGGTGCCTGTGACCTTGGTCTCTTTCAGGTGCGACACGTCGCCGTCTATCTTCACCAATGCTCCGGGGCGTGCAAAGATGGGCATTTCAGAGAAGTTGGGGAACATAAGCAGGAAGGTGACCGTGTCGGTAAGCGAAACATCGTAGACGAAGCGGCCGTCGCGCACGGCAATAGTGTCCTTGCGCCCCTGCTCCAGGCTGTAGATGTAGAACTCTCCCTGGTTCAGGTTCTTGAACTTCCCCTCCAGCCTGAATCGGTCGCTGGAGACGCCGCACGCGCCGAGGAAAAGGACTAAGACAAACATACAGAGAGGCAGGAAGGGGGCTGTGTTCCCTCTTCCTGCCTCTGTGCGTGTCGTTATAATCTTCATTATGAGTTTACTTGCTGATGTTCATCAGCTCCAGGTCCTTGGCGGCCTTCTCTGCCAGCGAAGGATCCTTGGCGATGGCCGACTTCAGGGCCTGCTGTGCAGCCGAAGTGTTGCCCATACGTGCGTTGACGATGGCAGTCAGGTAGTCGGTCATACCGTCGGGGTTCTTCACGTTCTTAAGCGTGCTGGCAGCGGCCTGGTAGTTTTTGTTCAGGATCTGGGCCAGAGCGGCTGAGTTGCTCTGGATGCCCTTGAAGTCCTGCTCGGCCTGGGCATACTTGCCCTGTGCCAGGTGCAGGTTGCCCAGCACCTCGTTGGCGCCGTTGGCGTTGGTGCCCTTGCTGATGAGGCTCTCAGCCGTGTTGGTGTCGCCGGTGAGCAGCGAGAGCATACCCAGGTTGGCGTTGGCCTCTGGCAGGTTCTTGTTGATGTTCAGGGCCTTCTGTGCCCACTGCTTGGCCTGGTCGTAGTCGCCCTTCTCGTAGGCCAGCATAGCCAGGTTGTTGAAGGCGCGGGCATCGTTGGGGAAGAGTTGTGTGGCCTTCTTGTATGCCTCCTCGGCCTTGGCGGGTTCGTTGCTGTAGAGGTTGGCGGCATAGAGTATTTCCTCAATGTTCAGTTTTGAGGCGTCGGCATTGAGTTGCTCCTTGATCTGCTCGTCGCTACGGCCGATGATTTCGTAGTTGGCAATCAGGCGTGAGCGGCGCAACTGGGGCAGGATGCCGTCGGCCAGTTCGCGGAAAGCCGATGAAATCTTGCGAATCTGGGCCTCGCGCTCTTCAGGATCCTTGTACATAGAGAGGACGCGCAGGATGACATCCTTGTCCTGGATGTTCGAGGCAGCCACCAATTGCTGGAAGCCTTCCCAGTCCTCGGCGGTGTACTTGGTGTCCACGGGCGCATCGAGGGCGGCTTTCTTCATCTGCTGCTTCACGTACTGCGAAGCGGCGCCCTGGCGCTTGTCGGCCAGTTTCTCGTTGATGTCATAGCCACCGTCGGGCGAGGCGAAACCGGCAATCTCGATGTTGTCCAGCCGGCGGCCTTCCTGGTCGGCCACGATGTCGTTGAGCAGGCGGACAAACTCCTTCACAGAGTTGTTCTGCAACTCGCTCTTGCGCAGATTGGCCTGGCCAATGAGGAACTGAATGTTAGCCTCCTGCTTCTCCTGGAACACGCGCTGGTAGGCGTCGGTGGCCAGGGCGGGAGCAGCCGTTGTGGCGGTCTGCATATATAACTCGGTGGTGGCCAGCACGCCAGTGGCGACTTTCACCTCGGGCACTTCCACCTTCTTGTTGCCCACCTTGGCGTCGAAGGTGAGGTAGAGTTCGCTCTCTGCCATTTCGGGCACATACTGCCACGTACTTTTCATATCGTAGCGGCCACCGGCCTTGTAGGAGATGCTCTGGTCGTTGCCCATCACTTTCTCACCCTGGAAGGTGGCGCTCTGGCCCTTCACGCGCTGCCCGTTGAAACGCAGTTCTGGGGTGACGGTCACCACAGCCTTCTTCTGCATATACTTCTCAGGGAACACGCCGCTGATGGTGGCGGGCACCTGGCCCTGCTGTGTCTCCAGCGGATTGGGGGTGACGGTGAAATAGTCGGATGAGAGTGCACCCAACTTTCCAGAACAAGAAGTCAGCACCATAGCGGTTGCCGACAGCAAAATCAATTGAATCTTTTTCATTTGTCTGTTATAAAATAGATGTGTTAGCAAGTGCCGCGAGCGGGACTCGAACCCGCACAACCATTCCTGGTCAAGGGATTTTAAGTCCCTCGTGTCTACCATTCCACCATCGCGGCTGCAAAAGTGTGTGCAAAGTTACGGCTATTTCTTGTAATGACCAAAAGTTTTAGCCTTTTTTAATTTCTCACCACCAGCCTTCCGTCCAGCGGGGTATAGACGACGTTCTTGTATTGCGCCAAAGACACACCCTTTTCGCCGCTCTTCACATAGCCGTAATCGCCGTCGATGTTGTAGACGCGCTTGCACTTGTTGCACACCAGTTCCAGCGGCTGGCTGCCCCAGTGCAGTTCGTAGTTGAAGTCGCAGTTGGGGCATTGCAGGTCGTAGGCCTTCAGTTGTCCGTAGACGGAGCGGCCGATGATGAGGCCCTGCTTTTGGCCCATAGCGGCATAACTGATGCGCTCGCCCGTGATGGCGGTGCTCATCACCAGGTCGAGGTCGGTATCTGCGTAGGTGCCTCGGTTGGGGGTCAGTTTCAGGTGGTAGACGCCTTGCACCACCACGGCCTTCACAATACAGAAGTCGCCGCCCGTGCTGCCCACGGCGCGGGTGAGGGCGCTCGACGGGTAGAGGTTTGAGAGGAAAACGAAGTTGCAGTAACTCGTGGAGTACATATTGTCGGCCTGGCAGGCCGTGAGCAACAGTCCGATGAGAACTGCAAGGAACGAATGTTTTCTGTTCATCGTTGGATTTAGTTATAAGGTATATAACCCATAGTTAGAAGGTATATAACTCCCAGTTAGAAGGTATATAACTCCCCGTTTGGACGAACCAAACCTGTAGTTTGGACGAACCAAAATCTGAGGGGGCTTTTTTCAGATGAATTAACCTTTCAGGAGTTTCTCTTCGGCGGCGGCAACACGCTCAAAACCGAACTGGCTGTAGGCATCGGCCATCAACTGCTGGATGCGGTCGTTGCACAGATTGCCAATCGAGCCTTCGTGGGTGTGGTGGATGTTCTTGCAGGGTTTGAAGCGGCCCGCTTCGATGTCGAGGCCCACCTTCTTGTAGGCGTCGCGGAAGGGCATACCCTCGGCGGCCAGGCGGTTCACTTCCTCGACTGAGAACATCGGGTCGTAGCGCGGGTCGTCCAAGATGTGCTCGTTCACCTCCACCTTATTAATAATATAGGCCGTCATTCGCAGGCAGTCGAGCAGTTCGTCGAAAGCGGGCAGGAAGACCTCCTTGATGATTTGCAGGTCGCGGAAGTAGCCCACGGGCAGGTTGTTCTTGATGAGCATAATTTGCTGCGGCAGGGCCTGCAGTTTGTTGCTCTTGGCGCGGATAAGTTCGAACACGTCGGGGTTTTTCTTGTGCGGCATAATGCTCGAGCCTGTAGTGCACTCCTTTGGCAGTTTCACAAAACCGAAGTTCTGCGAATTGAACAGGCAGGCGTCGAAGGCCAGTTTCGCCATCGTGCCGGCGATGGAGGCCAGTGCAAAGGCCACTCCCAGTTCCATCTTGCCGCGCCCCATCTGGGCATAGACCACGTTGTAGTCCATCGAGTCGAAGCCCAGCAGGTCGGTGGTCATCTGGCGGTTCAGGGGGAACGACGAGCCGTAACCGGCGGCGGAGCCCAGCGGGTTGCGGTTGGCTGTGCGGTAGGCGGCCTGGAGGAACAGCATATCGTCGGCCAGACTCTCGGCGTAGGCCCCGAACCACAGGCCGAAACTGCTGGGCATAGCCACCTGGAGGTGGGTATAGCCGGGCATCAGCACGTCCTTGTACTGGTTGCTCTTCGCAATGAGTTGGTCGAACAGGTCTTTCGTCGCTTCGGCCACGAGTTGCAGTTGGTGGCGGGTGAAGAGTTTCAGGTCGACCAGCACCTGGTCGTTGCGTGAGCGTCCGGAGTGGATTTTCTTGCCCATATCGCCCAACTTGCGGGTGAGCATCAGTTCCACCTGCGAGTGCACGTCCTCGATGCCGTCTTCAATGACGAACTCGCCCCTGACGGCCTGCTCGTAGATGTTCCTTAACTCGGCCAGCAGCACCGGCAGTTCGTCCTTCCCGATCAGCCCGATACTTTCCAGCATCGTAATATGCGCCATCGACCCCAGCACATCGTAAGGTGCCAGGTAGAGGTCCATTTCGCGGTCGCGCCCCACGGTAAACCGCTCTATCTCACTGTTAATTTCAAAGTCTTTCTCCCACAGTTTCATTTTTGACATAGTTGTATTATAATAGTTTCTTTAGTTGTTCCATATCGGGTAGTGCTTTACGCAGCCATAATGAAGTTCTTGATGTTCTGGACAATCTGCTGCTCTATGACCCTCTCGTCAGCAAGTTCAGGGTCTTCAATGTTGATGAAGTCGAGCATATATTCGTCCTTGAACGATTGCAATGCACGTTGCTTGAAATCATTATTGACTATTGTCTTGCTGAAATTGGTTTGCTGGATGGTTCCCTCCTTCTGATAGAGTCCTTCTCTGAGGTGATACATAAGTGTATCTTTGCTCCAAAATTCTTTTGCGCATCTTCTAATATAAAAAAGCCGTTCTTCCAGCGTTTGAGTTCCCCTGATTATTTCTCTATGATTTGTAAATCCTACATTTAGGAAGTACTCCATATCCGATTCTTCCAAATCGGCAGATGTTAGCTGCCGATTTAATAAATAGCTGAAATTCAGATTCTTTATTAAATCGGCAGCCAATGGCTGCCGATTTAGATAGGGGCACCATGCCTCATAGAACGCACGCATATTCTTGATGTTTGTCTCCGAAAAACCTGACAGTCCAGGAAGTTCCTGCTGTAGCAATTTCGATATGACGCTTATGGCATTCGTGTTCCATGCATCAATCCTGCTATGAACGGATACGTAGTTTCCCACCCAATAGTAAAGTGCCAGCATCTCCTTGTTCACCAACCTTGCAGCCCTGTAGCGGCTTTGCAAGATGGCATCCTTAATGCTTTTTACTGCTTGTAGATAGTCTGACGTGATTTGGCTTTGTTGCATTGTGATAAATTTGTAGTAGCAGATTCTTTTAAAGTTTTCCTATTCTGTTCTTTCGCTCTTGCTCTTGTCAACTATCGTAGAGATGATGGTGATGATGTCACCCACGTTTACTTTACCGTCGCCATTGACATCACAGATAGCTTCACTTTCCTCTAAACTCACGTTGCCGAAGCCACGGATAATGACGGGTCGACCGTCCTTCCAGCTGATAGTGGCGGTGACTACTTCGCTGTCGCGGTATCCTTCGGCCTTGGCATAAGCGGTGATGGTATAGGTGGGCGTGAGGCTCACCGCCTTTTCAGTACCCTTCTTGTTGTCGCTGCAAGTCACTTCGCTCACAATCTCTGCCCCTTCTGTGGCACAGCTGAATGTCAGCTTCCAGTTCGCGTAGTCGATGGTTGGCGTGGCGCACTGAGGCACCTCCACCTCCTGCCCGTCGAGGGTCAGGAACTGCGCGAACTTGCTCCATGTATCATGGGCCTGATAGGCCGCAATGGCAGTCTTGCTTGCATACAGCGGTATGTTGTAGTTGGAGAACGAGTTGGCATAGAGGAACGGCGGGGTCTCGGGCAGAACCTTTACGCTCTCCAAGCCCGTGCAGTCGGCAAAGGCTTCCTGATAGATGTACTCTACGGAGGAAGGGATAGTGACCGACTTTAGGCTGTTGCACCCTTTGAATGTAGACATTTTGATGATTTGTAGGTTGTCTGGTAGTTTCACACTCTCTGCCTTGCTGCATTTTTCAAAGGCACTCTTGCCGATAGTTGTTACGCTGTTGGGAATCGTGACGGAGGTCAGGCCGCTGCAACCAGAGAAAGCCCACTCTCCTATGCTCGTCACGCTGCCTGGAATCGTGACGGAGGTCAGGCCGCTGCAACTATTGAAAACACCGTCTCCTATGCTCGTCACGCTGCCAGGAATCGTGACGGAAGTCAGACCGCTGCAATTCTGGAAAGCATAGTTTCCTATGCTCCTCACGCTGTTGGGAATCGTGACGGAGGTCAGGCCGCTGCAATCCAAGAAAGCCCCGTATCCTATGCTCGTCACGCAGCCCGGAATCGTGACGGAGGTCAGGCCGCTGCACCCCCAGAAAGCATCGTCTCCTATGCCAGTCACGCTGTTGCGAATTGTGACGGAGGTCAGGCCGCTGCCAACAGCTAAAGCACG
>JAGCZA010000106.1 GCA_017960525.1 Prevotella sp. | reverse complement strand
CTCCACTCCCTTGTAGAGGAGGAGAGTTGCTGTGCATACACACGGCGGTAGCCGCTCCCCTCCCTTGTAGGGGAGGGGTTGGGGGTGGGGTCAGTATTGTTATTATCCATATTTGTTTTCGTCTTATTCGAAAAGTTGGCTGTGTAAAAAAGAACTTGCAAAATTGTTAAAAAGAACAATCTTTGGCGATACTTTTAAAAATGTTTTCTAAATTTGCAGAAAATTTCAGCATACGGATTAAATAAATAGGAAGAACCAAGATAAATGAAACAGAAAATACACATTATTATATTTATAATGGCAGCCCACATAATGGGATGCAGTAGTGACGACACGAAAGACACGGCACAAACAGACATTCCACTTCAGACAGATTTCGACCAGACAAAAGGTGGGGCCGACTCGCTTTACAGATTTATGCAGTTCCGCGACGCCTACGACCTGTACTTGAAACTGTTAGACAATAAGGAGGTAAAGGCCGACAGCGAAAAACAGCTGAGCGTGCTGAACGCGCTCTGCAAAGCCAGCGAACTCTCCGGGCATAAGGACGTAGAGGCCAAGTGGCTGAAGCAGTTGCTCGACCTGGCTATACAGACGCACAACGACTTCTATCATTCCGAGGCGTTGATTGCAATGGGGCAGAACATATTCTTCGAGGGCAACCGCGAGCGGGGCATCCACTATGTGAACGAGGCGATTAACTTGATGGAGAAGACTGACCGCGCCGATACCGACCAACTGACGCATGGCTATCTGAACATACTGGCCAGCATGTACAGCGAAATGAAAGATTTCGACAACGCACTGAAGACCAACGAGCGCAACCTGCGGCTTACAATGGAGGGTACGCACTGGGGACAGGAGCCGAACCAGCAGCTCGCAGACCGACGCATGGCACTTGCCAAGATGGCATCCGTTCTGGCCAGAATGGGACGCTCGGCAGCTGGCAGCACGAAAAACACGTATTTCCAACGGGCCGACTCTGCCTACGCTGCATGGCAGGCTGTGCAGTACGAAGGCAACCACACCCGCGACTATTTCATCGTGGACTACATGAAGAGGCGCGGTCTCTTTCAGGAGGCCGTCACCATCTACGCCGACCTCATCCAGCGCATACGCCAACAGGGCGACACCTTGGGCGAAATGATGAACACCGCCAAGTGGGGCCTGGCCGATGTCTTTCAGCAGATGGGACGTTACAAGCAGGCCGCCGAGCTTTACGAGCAGGTACTCGTAATCCAAGACACACTGAAGAGCCGCAAGGCGCGTTACAGCGACCGTCAGCTGGCCACCGTGTATCACGTTAAGGAGCAGGAGCAGAAGATTCTGGAGCAGGAGGCTGTGAACACCCGCCAGGAGGCCTATATCATTATAATATTATTGGTTCTGATTGGCGTGGCTGCTCTTGCCGTTGTATTCATCGTCAAGAACAGAATCATCAGGCGCAAGAACCACGCCCTGGCCCAGCAGATAGCCGAGGCCTTGAGGTATAAAGAGAAAAACCGTCTGTTAAGTCAACTTGCCCCCGACCCGTCAAGTCCGAATTCAATGACCGATGAGCAATTGTATCAGTATATCGCCGACACTGTCATACGCGAACATCTCTTCCGTAATCCCAAATTCGGGCGGGAGGACATCATGGAGCGATTCCAGTTGTCGAAGGACCGCGTAGGCACCATCTTCTCCAAAGCCGGCGGACATAGCAAGATCAGCACCTACATCCTGAAGTTGCGTTTGGACTATGCCGCCCAGCAGCTCATGGAACAGCCCGACAAGACCGTCGTGCAGATTGCCTCCGACAGCGGTTTCAGCAGCAGCGCCTACTTCAGCAACTGTTTCCGCCAGCACTTCGGCTTGACTCCCACCGACTACCGCCGCGAAGCCATGTAGCGCCCATCAGCCATGACGATATTTAAAGGTTGAATTTCCGTGAATCGGCTTCAGATTTTGTCCGATTGACTTTCAATCTTGTCTGCAAACATTGTAATCTTGTCTGCAAACATTGTAATCTTGTCCGAAAAACATTGTAATCTTGTCTGTGCTATTGCGGCACTGACATTTTTTTTCTAACTTTGCACGGCAAAAAACTAAATTAGGCCTCGGCCTGGATGGTGGCAAGGACTGAACAACAACAAAAGTTTTTTTTATTCAATAACATTAACCATCTAATCTCAAAACAGAATGAAAAGAAAAGATTATGAAAGACCGACGATGAACGTCGTCAAGTTGCAACACACGCAGATGCTCATGACGAGCAGAGAAGTGCAGGCCACAATGAAGAATGGAGGAAGTTTTACGGAGACCGATGGCTGGGACGAAGGAGAGTAACGCCCCTGCTGCGTTCCGAGTATTAACAATGAAAACAGAAGAAGAACAATGAAAACAAAGACAATCTTCAAGACCCTGGCACTGGCCACGATGATGCCAGCCATGCTGCTGACCACCGCTTGCAGCAGCGACGACGATGCCGTCAACAACGAAATCAACAACAACGGGAAAGGCTACGCCCTGCCCGTGACCATCAACGTAACCCGAGGCGACGACGCCACCACCCGCGCCACGTATAACGAAGGAACCAAGACGCTCTCCTTCAGCTCGGGCGACCAGCTGTTTGTGAAAGGTACTGAAGGCACGGCAGGCGCATTTGCCGGCACGCTGGAGTGGCAGTCGGGCGGAACATTCAGCGGCACCATTTATACCGAGAATTCGTATACCGGCACTGCCGATGCACTTCTCGGTTCTGCCTCTACAGTCACAGCTACCCTGCTGCCTGACGGCTACGGGTCCATCGGATACCTGTCCGTGAGCGGTGATGGCTATAGTGCGACTTTGGCAACCGATGCCACCAAGGCCTTCGCCACCTCAAAGGCTGATGGCGTTGCGCAACTCAGCCTCGAGCAAGCCTCTGAATATTCCAGCGGCTTCGAACTGGCTCCACAGAATGCCATCCTCAACTTCACCGCTGTTACCGGGCAGTGGGGGTCTGCTCCCGCGAGTTCCTCCGTGTCTTTACAAGCAGATGAGACAATTATTTCCGGCTCTATAGCACCTGTAGAAGGTGATTATTCGAGAGCTTTAGCAAATTTTGCAATAGCCGTAGCAGGTAGCGCATCTCCAAGCAGTTTGACCCTGACCGTGGACGGCACTTCGGTAAGTCTCGGCAGCCATACCTTAACAGCAGGCAAGATTTATAACCAAAAGTGTGCTAATATCAACGCAATGAGTCCGTATATACAGGCAAATGAAAAATGGCTTGTCTATGGCACGGGCGAGCCCACGGGCTGGGGACTGTCAGTCGCTGAGGGTGCTACGGTCACGCTCAGCAACGTGTACCTGAGCGACGCAAGCATTATGTACAGGGGCAATAACACAATCATCCTGGCCGATGGAACGACGAACATCGTGACGGAAGTCAATATTGGTAGCGCAGCCATCTATGGCATGATGGCCACCGGCAAGACGCTGACCATCAAAGGCACGGGCACGCTGATTGCCACAGGCAAAGATTATGATCCCGCCATCGGCGCTCGCCCTGATGAATCTTGCGGCGACATCACCATCGCGAATACCGTTCATCTGACTGCCACAGCGGGCGATAACAACACTAAAGCCATCACCACCAATGGCGGCGGCACGGTGACCATCGGCGGCGTGGTATATGCCGACGGCGCAGACAGCCCGTTCACCTATCCGGCTCCTGCCACTGGCCATCCACTCTCTGCCTCAGAAGTTGGCGAGATAGTGTGCAGCGACGGACTGGCATACGCCGCAGCCGACAAGGACAACCTGCCTACGGGCGTTACAGCCGTAGCAATTGTCGCCTATGTGGGCGATGCCGGCAGTGTCGATGCAAGCAGTTCTACCTACAAGGGCCTGGCCATCGCCATGAGTAATGCCAACGACGGTTCTGGTTGCGGTTGGGGGGACTATTTTGTATCATATAACTGCGTGAGCAAGTCCAATGATATTGCCACCGCCATCGGCTATAAGGATGGCATTAGCAGTACCAATACGCTGACCTCCGACGACCATTCCGGCCATTATCACGAAGCCGCCACAGCCGCCGTCAGCAACAACGGCACTGCCGCCCCCACGGGCACCAGCGGCTGGTTCCTGCCCTCAATGGGTCAGTGGAACCTGATTGTGCAGGGTCTTGCCTCCAAGAAGGCTGGTTCCGCCGTCACTACGGACATCAGCACATCGGGTAACGACACTTACACAGCTTCAAACCTCAACAGCGTCATCACCGATGCCGGAGGAACGGGTTTCAATGGCGATTACCATTCGAGTACGCAGTATGATAGCGAATCGTGTTGGCATATGAATATCAGCTCAGGCCGTGCAAGTGACTATTATTTTTATGCCGGCGACTACGTCCGCTCAGTGCTCGCTTTCTGACCAGTTTATCCATTTTAGCCGCACGGCGGCTTTAGGATAAGGATAAACTCAACGGAGGGCGGCGCTGCCGCACGAATATCTTAAATTATCATAGAATCCCGAGGGGAAGACACTCCCTTCGGGATTTTTGCGTCAATTTGCAACATGAAGAAAAGAAAACCACATAAAGATTCGCACCCTCCGCCTGCGACGCTCGCGGAAGTCCCACGAGCGTGACGGACGGCTCTGGCAGCCTTGCGGAAGTCCCGCGAGACGGAAAAATCGCTCTGGGCGGCTTCGCGGGAGTCCCGCGAGACGGAAAAATTTCTTTTACCACAGATTTCGCAGATTTCACAAAAACCGGTTTTTTCTTGTTTTTTCTTGTTTTATTTTGTTTTCGTAAGACGCCTAGCGTATTTTGACACACCCTCTTTGCTGCGTTTGTCTAAAAAAATTGCATATTAGTTTCATGCGAATTTGCTTTTTTGTTTGGAAACTTACTTATTTGTTTGAAAACTTGCAAGTATGGGGGATTATGAGTACCTTTGTAGCCAAATAGATACCGCGAGTATATAGCGGTGAAGGGAATGACCTTTAGAAAAGGTCTGATATGAGCACATTGTCTAATGTGACAACTCGAAGAGGCGAGTCTAATCCTCCCAGCGTCAGGCTTGCCCCTGATGCCTTCCCCGAAGCCAAAAGCTCACAAACAGGGGTGTCGGTAAGATATGTCCCTGCCCCTGACAAGCGTTGGTATGTGTTTCGTGCCTCATACGAAAGAGAAGACAAGGCTGCTGATTATTTGGTAGAAGACGGCACCTATACCTACATAGCCAAGAAGATGGTGGAGAAGGATGTGGGAGGAAAGCGGAAAAGGTGTCTGCAAACCCTCATACCCAATCTGTTGTTTGCCTATACCACAGCGGAGAAGGCTGAAGAATATGTCAACAACACACCAGCCATTTCTTATTTGAGTTACTATTACAACCACTTCAAACTGGACGACAACGGGAAGAATCCCCCATTGACGGTTTCTGAAGAAGAGATGAATCGCTTCATTTATGCCACCTGTAACATGAACAAGCATCTGTTGTTTGTGCAGCCATCCCAGTGTCATTATAAGGGAGGTGAACAGGTAAGGATCATTGATGGAGAATTTGCGGGTGTTGAGGGAAGGGTGGCCCGAGTGGCCGGCCAGCAGAGAGTGGTTCTTTCTTTATCAGGCATCGGACTCATTTCTACAGCATATATTCCCACAGCCTTTATAAGGCGTATTGATACCGTTTACAAATGGGAAAAGGATAAATGTAATGCCTTTAAGAATAAGGAATAACAATCAAACGAACAGGCTGATTCAGCTGTTTATCATCGCAGTAGATTTCGCGGTGCTGTGGCTACTGCTCTACTACCTGGTCGGCACCATCCCCCGGTCGGAAGGCTGGAACGAAGAAAAGGGACGGACATTCTGGATGGTATGCACCTTTGCCTTCGTTGTTGCCGAGTATTTATTCCCCTCTGTCATTCATGAGCGTGTGGTGGGTGCCAACGGCATCCTGCGCCGCAGCACGATGCTTGTAGCGACGTACACCTTACTGTCCTATCTGCTGCTGCGCGGCATTCACTTCGTGTCCCGACTGGGCTGGCAACTGTTTGCCATGGGGCTTGTCATGCTGGTCTGCATCATTCTGTTGCGCTTCATAGAGCGATGGCTGGTAAAGAAGTTCAGACAGTCGGGCTACAACACACGTAGTGTCACGCTTGTTGGCGAGGACAAAGAACTACTGCGCCTATACCACAAACTCAAGAGCAACCCTACTTATGGTTACAGGGTTTGCAGCATTTACGGCGACATCGAGGGGCTGACCCCAGACGGCAGCATCAGCGATTTTGAAGCACTGCTGTCCCGATCGGAGGATTTGCAGTTGGGCGATGAGGTTTACCTGTGCGTGCCGCGTAAGGAACGTGAACTGATTGAACGGACAGTACGTCTGTGCGATCACCGCATGGCCAAGTTCTATTACTTGCCGACGGCAGAAGAGAAACTAAACCTGCAACCAATCCTCATTGATGACATCGGGGTGATGACCACCTACACCAGTCCGTTAGAAGAGCCGTTGAACAGACTGTTGAAACGATTATTCGATGTTGTCTTCTCCATCCTGTGCCTGATACCCTCAGTACTGCTGCTGCCGTTCATCGTGTTGGCGATAAAGCGTCAGAGCCCAGGCCCCGTGTTCTTCCGCCAGTTGCGCACAGGGATTGACGGTCGTGATTTCAATTGCTATAAGTTCCGCTCTATGCACGTCAACACCGATGCCGACCGCCTGCAGGCCACCAAGGACGATCCGCGCAAGTTCCCCTTCGGCAATTTCATGCGAAAGACCAACATCGACGAGCTGCCACAGTTCTGGAACGTGCTGCTCGGCGACATGAGCATCGTGGGGCCACGGCCTCACATGCTGGCACATACGGAACAGTACGACAAACTGATAGACAAGTATATGGTGCGCCACTTCGTCAAGCCCGGCGTCACCGGCTGGGCACAGGTGACGGGCTTCCGAGGCGAGACCCGTGAACTCTGGCAGATGGAGGGGCGTGTGGAACGCGATATCTGGTACATCCAGCACTGGAGCCTATGGCTCGACCTCCGCATCATTTGGCTGACGGTCAAGACAGTCTTCAAGAGAGACGTAAAGGCTTATTAAAAATTATTGATAAAAACGAATAAATAGAACAATTAAACCAAATTCACAAAATGAAAGAACCCATTGAAATGCGTAATCTCTACGAGCATGAGACTGACGCTTACAATCTGGAAGGTTTCAAGCCCCAGATTGTCGATACCGAGTATCTGAGAAGACTCGGCGTAACGATTGAACCCTCTGACGAAACACTGCAAGGACTTATTAGAGGCTCGAAACTGTTTATGAAACGTTTGGAGGAACACACCGTTATCCCCAAGTCGATGCTTTATTTGGAAGATTGCGACCCCGACGCTGTAGAGACCGAAATCCACAACTATACGGGCCGTTGCCCGACGCTGACCTTCGAGGTGAACCCCATCAAGGGCTGTCACGTGGGCTGTCAGTACTGCTTAGTGACCGACGGCGTACACGAGCAGAAGCTTGTGGCCTACGAGAACTACCACCTCTATGTGCGCAAACTCTTGGAGGAGATGAACGGAGTACAAGCCCCCCAACCCCCTAAAGGGGGAGAACATACTGGAGGCGCAGCAACACCCCCTTTAGGGGGCTTGGGGGCTGATATCAAGGAACGCAATCGGCTCCTTAATGAACTGGCCAACGCCATCGTCGAGGCTCCAGAGAAGAAGAAGGAGATAGAGCGGCAGATTGTGGCATTGAGCCGAGGCAAGAACTGGAGCCACTACTACTACTTCACGCCCAAGACCGAGGCTCTGCAGGAGCCGACGCTCTACACTGGCATCGCCCACCGCATCCTGCGTGAGTTCATTGCCCACTTCAAGAAATACCCCAACTCCAACGCCCGCCTGTTTATCGCATCGAAGGCCGGCACCAAGCATCTACTGGTGGAGAACGAGGGTGAGACCATCCTCGACCTCTTCGAGCAGTTGAAGGACAAGATGCAGTTCAACACCTCGGTGAGCATCATGCCCAAAGCCTTCCGCGACCTGCTGGAGCCTTACGCCGCCCCAATAGAAGAACGTATGGCCGCCGTGAAGATGTGTCAGGAGCACGGCATACAGGCCAACTCGGCTCTGGTACAGCCCATCTTCGTGCCCTATCTTACCGATGAGCACATCAAGGAGTTCTTCGACATGCTCCACGATGCCGGCATCGTAAACTACAAGCCCGAATTCCTTACAGCCTGCATGGAGAACCTGGCACAGTTGGGACAGTGGCTGGGTTACTTCGACAAAAATATGGAGCGCGACCTCTATATGGACTATATCAGTCCGAAGAATGCTGACCACCGCAAGCAGCGTGGACGCACAGCCCCCAACCGTGCCCTCTCAATAGAGAACATCCAACGGCTGATGAAGTACACCGACACCATCGGCATGTCCACCAGCATCTGCTTCTGGGTGCGCAACCAGCTGAAGGTGCCCACCAGCATCATCCCCATCATCAACCGAAACGGATTCCAGTGCCTGGGCTACCAGTCAAGACTGTTTAAAAATGAATAAGCACCAGCCCCCCTACCCCCTAAAGGGGGAGAAGCCTACGGAATGCACAGCAACACCCCCTTTAGGGGGCTTGGGGGCTACTCCCCAAGATGTTTGCTTTCAGCTGTTCGCTGACAAGACCGACTACTACCATCATTGGTATCACGACCGCCCGATGCTGATCACCTCGGAGCGGCGCGACGAACTGCGGCGCATGCAGGCCTTGCTCTATAAGAGCATCGTCTATATAGCGGAGCACTACCGCGAGTGGGTGCCGGAATATATGCCATTGGATGAAAAGGTGATGGAGATACTGGACCGCCAGAGCCGCTATCCCTTCCGGGCAGGAGCCTACCGTCCCGACTATCTAATCAGCGACGATGGCCGACTACTGTTTGTCGAAATCACCAGCCGCTTCTTCGGTCATGGCATCTGGATGAACTATCCCTCGGTAGTCAAGGCGCAGCAATTTGCCCCCCAGCCCCCTGAAGGGGGAGCTTATAACGAGCTGCTCACCTACATGCGCGACATCATTCCCCCTTTAGGGGGGCAGGGGGCTTCCATCTACGTGCTGAAAAGCAGCGATAAGACGAGTGAGATAGCCCTTTACAAGAAGTTCTATGAATACTACGGGCACGAGGTGACCGTCTATGAGGCTTCTGAGGTGGAAGAACATATTGACAAGTGGAGTCACGATGCCGTAGTGATTAGTGCACTCAACCAGCAAGACCTTCTATCCTTCCGGATGGAGACGTTGCAGGCCATGATTGATGCACGGATGCTGAACGACTTCCGCACCATCTTCCTGGCACACGACAAGCGTTTCCTGCATCTCATCTTCGTTGACGAATTTACCCGCCAGTGTCTGACAGAGGAGGAAACAATGTTTCTGCGCCAGCACACCATCCCTACCTATTTGGCCCCCCACCCCCCTAAAGGGGGAGTGGCTGCGCAACAAGACACCCCCTTTAGGGGGCAGGAGGGGCTTACACCCCCTTTAGAGGGCTTGGGGGCTTGGGAGGATGCCCTCATTCACAAGGACAACTACATCCTCAAGCCCTACGACCTTGGCAAGAGCGTAGGCCTGTATGCCGGTGTGATGACAGATGAGGAAACGTGGAGGAAAATATTGGCCCCCCAACCACTTAAAGGGGGGGGACGGGTTCTTCATTCCGCTGATCCTGTATATTACAGTAGGTTGAAAGAGTATGCACAAAAGAACCGCAACCATCCTACTGAGGCAGAATCCCTATTATGGAGTGTACTTAGCGGAAAGGGACTTGATGGTGTGAAGTTCCGCAGACAGCATATCATAGGGCAATATATTGCAGATTTTGTATGTCTGGATAAGGGGGTTGTTGTGGAGTTGGACGGACATCATCACAGTCTGCCGCCATTCTGTGAGGATGACGCAGTCCGAACTGAATATCTGAATAAGGAGGGATACCACGTAATCCGCTTTACAAACGAGCAAGTCATACACCACCTCGATGACACGCTCAAACAAATCCGCGCCGCATTGCGAACTCCCCCTTTAGGGGGGCGGGGGGCTTATATCCTCCAGCCTTTCATCAAGCAGCGCACCTATCCCTGCGAGTGGGCGGGCAAACACTACGACGAGTATGTGTGCGGCATGATGCTGTGTATGGACGACCGCTATTTCGACAGCGGCATGTTCCGCACCAGCAGTGCCCCCGTGACCAACAAAGTGGATGACCGCAAGATGTGCGTCATCC
The DNA here is from genome assembly GCA_017960525.1 of Prevotella sp. Taxonomy (GTDB): domain Bacteria; phylum Bacteroidota; class Bacteroidia; order Bacteroidales; family Bacteroidaceae; genus Prevotella. The sequence continues at coordinate 648 of JAGCZA010000106.1, read as the reverse complement.
ACAGTGACGATAACAAATTGAAAACAAAGTGTTTTGTGTTATGATTGAAGGGAAAAAATATATCGCCTTTACGCAGCCATACTTCTTTCCGTACATCGGCTATTGGCAACTCATTCATGCTGCTGATTTCTTTCTGATTGGAGACAATGTCCACTATATTAAACACTACTGGATTAACCGCAACCGTATTTTGGGCGAAGGAGACCAGCCACAGTATTTCGGCATTGAAGTGAGCCACGCTTCCCGCAATCGACTTATCTGTGAGACCAATCGTGTAGTCAGCCGCAAACAGGCTGAATATCTGTGTCGGGTGCTGAAGTTCTACTACAGCAAGGCACCATACTACAACGAGGCGATGGAAGTCATCAAGCCTATCCTGATGGACGAAGAACCCGATCTGACGCGCTATCTCTTGAGGCATCTGAGGACCGTAGCTGAGTATTTAGGCATCACCACTGAAATCAGGTTGCTCTCTGAAGTAACAGCCCGCTGGGATTGCAAGGCACCAGAACTTATCCGTCGCACTTGCGAACATTTCGGTTATACCAACTTTATCAATTCTATCAATGGAACAAAGTATTACACAAAGGATGCTTTCCGCGAGATGGGTATCAACCTGTACTTCCTGCGTCGCAACGATGACATCCG
>JAGCZA010000105.1 GCA_017960525.1 Prevotella sp. | reverse complement strand
GTCCTACCCAATTGGGCGGCTCACTGCTAACAGGAGGGCCATCGGCTAAGAAAACCTTACCAGCGAAGGAACTAACTCCTTCGTGCCCCGCCAATCCTTCAATATTTTATCTTTAAGGTGCTGCCTCTGCCGCACTCTTGCACGTTAGCCGCTGCAAACATAGTAACTATATAACTAAGTTACAGACCCCACCCCTGCCCCTCCCCTTGAAGGGAGGGGAATTGCCACCACAAACCTATCCGCAGGGACTCCCCTCCCTTGTAGGGGAGGGGTTGGGGGTGGGGTCAGTATTGTTATTATCCCTGTTTGTTTTCGCCTTATTCGAAAAGTTTGCTGCAAAGGAACGATTTTTCCGCAAAAATCGGTCGATGAGGGGGAAAAACGGGTCTGAGCCGCAAAAATCCTCCCGTTTGATGCTTTTTTGACCCCTGTTTTGGCAAAAAGCGGGGTAATTTTGCATCCGACTAACTAACTCACACGTCAACGTGAATCTGAACGTCGGCGGCAAATAACTAACTTTTCTCAATAAGATGAAGAAATTTTCATCCATTTTCTTGCTCCTGCTCGTGGCCTTTGGGGTCACGATGCAGGCCAAGAAGGTGCACACTCTGGGCGACTCCACGATGGCACCTTACGACGAGAACGCTACAGTCACACGTGGCTGGGGCATGTATTTTGGCAATTTCCTCACCGACGGCTGGACCAGTGTGAACTACGCCAAGGGCGGGCGCGACACCTATACTGGCTACAGCGAGTTGTGGCAGACGGCAAAGAAGAACGTCAAAGAGGGTGACTACGTCATCATCTCTTTCGCACATAACGATGAGAAAAACGGTGGCATGGACGGTTATCAACTGAAAGCCTACTACGAGAGTGTCGGTAACCAAACTGCCGCAGCCGCCGTGGATTTGCGCGGCAGCATCCCCAGCACCACTTATAAATCGAATCTGAAGAAAATCTGCGACGAGGCCACCGCCTTGGGAGCACACCCCATCCTTGCAGGTGCTGTCTGCCGAGCCTATTTCTCCAATGGCAAGATTCGCCGCAACGGGCGTCACGACCTGGGCGACGACTACAGTATTCTCACCGCCAACGGTCCTACGGAGCACAATAAGTTGCCCGCCGACGACCATACGATGGACTACCCCTACCAGATGGAGCAATTGGCCAACGAACTGAGCGTGCCCTTCATTGACCTTACCAATGCCACCGCCGCACTTTATGAGAGTTACGGCGATGCCAAGTGCCACGAACAACTTTTCGACGGCGACGGCTCCACCCACTTCAACACTACGGGTGCACTGCTTGTGGCCCGCCTCTGTGCCCAGTTGATGAAAGAACAAGGTATTCTGAGCGATGCCATTGTCGTACCCACCGACCTCTCGGTAAATCCCGCCGTGGCCGATTTGGGCGACGGTTACAAGGGGCAGAAGGCCGTCAAGGAACTGACGCTGAACGGCTTCGGACTGACACCCGCCGAGGGCACCATTAGTATCACGGCCACTGAGGGCATCGAACTTTCCATCGACAAAAACACCTGGAACAGCAGCCTCAGCGTGAACTACAAGAACGGTACGCTGGTGCAGACCTTCTACGCCCGTGTACAACTCACAAATACTGGCCTCTTTACTGGCACCATTACTGCCACACAGGGCGACAAGACAGTCGAAGTGCCCCTGTCGGTAAATATCGTAGAATTGGGAGGCGGCGACCCTTTTAGCGTCGTGTGGCCCATGATTCCCAACGACGATGCCACCGTCACGGGAGACGTGATGGCCACAGCAGCCACGCTAACAGGTCTTGGAAAATATGGCAACGTCAGCGGCTACGGCGCCCTGATTGCCCCCAACGGCAGCACAGGCGAATGGCCTTCCGCCGGTATTGACGACGATCCCACGCAATATGTACAGTTTGTAGTGACCGCCCCTGAGGGCAAGGAACTCAACATCAGCAGCATCGCCATGAAGGTCAAGGCCCAGGGCGGTGGTTCCCTGCAGTGCCACGTGTATTACTCCACCGACGGTTTTGTCACTCGCAAGACCATCTTCGCCTCAGGCGTGATGACCAGCACCTGGAACGAGATTCTCTCGGAGGATGTCATCAAGGTGGAAGAGGGGGACCGCCTGATGATTCGCGTCTATCCGTGGTCCAAGAATGTTGATCGTGGCCGCTGGATTTGCATCTCGGATGTCGCTGTCAATGGTCAGGTGAAGAATGCTGGCGGTGTGAACATTGACGGCAGCATCCTCTTCAAACTCGACAAGGGCGGCGTGGACCAGGCCGACGATGCCATCTTCACCCCAGACGAGATGAAGGCCGGCTTTGCAGCCAAGAAGTTTACCGCAGGCAGTTCGCTGACGATGAACGGCACGACCACCTATACCGGCCAGAACAACGAAAAGACCGTGCAGACCAGTATCTACAACGGCACCGACGGTTCGTTCCCTTCCACTCCCACGCCTGAGAACACCCTGACGCTGACCCTCACACCTGAGGACGGCTATAACTTTGTGCCCACCAAGGTCTCGTTTGAGGGCGCACGCTATGGCACCGACGGCGGCACGCTGACCGTCAGCGCTGAGGTGGGCAACAACCAGCAGACACTCTGCGATAAGGCCGCCGTGAACCGCAGCGGCAAGAACCTCGACCTGGCGCAGTTCAGTTACGAGGTGAGCAATCTCGTGGCATCTTTCGACCAGCCGCTGCGCCTCAACTTCTCGTTCATCGGCCTGGGCAAGACCAAGACGATGGGCCTCTCAAACCTCGTCATCGAAGGACAGTTGGTGGGCAGTAGTTCCACCACCACCAAATATGTGCTGAACACAATTGTGGAGCCTGCCGAGGCAGGAACCATCAGCCGTGAGCCAGACCTTGTGTCGTACAAGGAGGGAGCCGAGGTGGTGCTCACCGCCACCAAGAACTTCGGCTACCGCTTTGTGGAGTGGCAGGACGGCGAGGGGCAGACGCTCTCGCAGGAGAATACTTTGACCGTGACGATGGACCAAGAGAAGACCGTCAAGGCCTTGTTTCAGAGCGTGCCCGTCTACACCGTGACCACTCGCGTCACCAACGATGCCGACCGCACGCTGGGCAGCATCACCTTGACTCCCAACGACCACAATAACCAGTATGAGGCCGGTACGGAGATTACCGCCACGGCCAACGAGAGCAAAATCCTGAAGTTCCTGCAATGGACTGACGGGAACGAGAACGCCGGCACTACGGCTGCCCGCACGCTGGTGGTAAACAGTGACATAGAACTGGTGGCCAACTACGAGGTTCAGGACTTCATTGCCGTCTTCGATGCCTCGGCAAACAACTACTACGCCTACCCCTCCACTTCGGGCTATCCCTTCCCTGCCGACCTCACTTGGGACAACGACCGCAACGCCTCATCAGCCGTGGTGAAGGTGGCCGACGGTACGCTGGCCTATACCAAGGACGGCGGCACGCCCGTGGTACGCAACCGTGAGGGCGTGGTGCTTTCGGGCATCAACGGCCTCTACCAGAACGGCTACAACACCACCGACATCGCCTTCCAGTTCCAGTTCTCAACCAAGGGCTTCACTTCCGCCACCTTCACCGCCGATATGGCCGCCAAGAATATGGCATCCAAATACTGGAAAGCCCTCGTGTCGACTGACGGCAAGGCGTTCAGCCCCATCGACGGTGCAACTTGGACAGTGACGGCCAACGTCGTGATGCCGCTCTCCATCGAACTGCCCGCCTCCGTGATGGGTCTGGAGACCGTCTATGTGCGCATCATGGGCGACGGCAGCGAAATGCTCTCGTCGAGTTATGCCTTTGACCAGACCTTCGACGGCCTGCAGTACACTTCGCACTCCGAGAGCGGTGTGGGCAATGTCTATGTCATTGGCACCGCCGAGGTGGTGGCCGACGATGTGGCTCCCGTGGTCACTGCCACCCTGCCCGCCGACGGTTCCGTCGATGTGAGCGCCACCGGCCGCATCACCATCAGTTACGACGAGCGCATCCAGCCGGGCAACTCCGCCGCTACTGCCACCCTCATTTCCGTGACCGACGAGGCCGACATCACTCCCACGTGGAGCAGTCGCTCCGTGAGTTTCAGTTATATGGGTCTGGCCTACGGCACGAAGTACACCTTCACCCTTCCCGCCGGTTATGTGGAAGACCGCTCTGGCAATGCTGCCGAAGCCCTCACCCTGACCTTCACCACGATGGAGCGCCAGCAGCCACAGCCGCGCCTCTATGACGCCGTGGTGGCACAGGACGGCAGCGGCGACTACACCACGGTGCAGGGCGCTATCGACGCCGCCCCCGCCGGACGCGGCAAGCCCTGGCTCATCTTCATCAAGAACGGCCAGTACAAGGAACACGTCGACATTCCCAAGACGAAGCCCTACATCCACCTAATCGGCCAGAATCGCGACAAGACCGTCATCCTCGACGACCGTATGGCCGGTGGCGAGAATGCCCAGCACGTCAGCGTGGCTGCCACCGTTGTGGTGAACGCCGACAACTGTTTCTTCGAGAACCTCTCTATGGAGAACAGTTACGGACACGAGCAGTTGGCTGGCCCGCAGGCATTGGCCCTGAACACGATGGGCGACCGCATCGCTATGAATGGCGTGGCCCTGCTCTCCTATCAGGACACCTGGATTACCACTTCGACCTCGAACAACCGCCACTACATCCGTAATTCGGTCATCGAGGGTGCCGTGGACTTCATATATAATAGTGGTAATGTGTACCTCGACGGCGACACGCTGGAAATCAACCGTCCCTCAGGCGGCTACATCGTGGCTCCCAGCCATTCAGCCGACGTGAAGTGGGGATACGTGTTCCAGAACAATGTCATCCGCCCGCGCAAGGGCATCGACGTGAGGGACGTGTGGCTTGGCCGCCCCTGGCACAACTATCCGAAGACCGTTTACATCAACACGCAGACCTTCGTCAATATTCCCGCCAAGGGCTGGTACAACACGATGGGCGGACTGCCTGCACTCTGGGCCGAATACAACACCACCGATGCCAACGGCAACCCCGTTGACCTCAGTCAGCGTGAGACCTACTATTATTACACCGACAGCAACACCGGTGAGAAGCACGAGGTGTTCAACGTACAGAACACGCTCACCGCAGAGGAAGCCGCGCAGTACACCCTCAAGAACGTGTGTGGCGGCGACGACAACTGGCAGCCCGACCTGATGTGTGAGGCCTGCGACGCCCCTCAGGTGGTCAAGGACGGTAGCACCATCAGTTGGCAGCCCGTGCCCTACGCCATCTGCTACGTGGTGACTTGCGGCGACGAGGTCATCGGCTTCACCACCGAAACGGGGTTTGATTGTTCAATAGCCAATGGTCAATGGAAAGTTCAGGCCGTAAACGAGTTTGGCGGACTGTCGAAGTTCGGCGTGGCTGTCGACGGCACTTCCACTTACATTCCCTCTCCGAAAATATCGCTGGGCACGGAACAGGCCTACGACCTGCAAGGCCGCTCCTGCCATTCTCAAGTGAAAAAAGGCTTTACCATCGTCCGTCAGCCTGACGGAACATACAAAAAAACCATCTACTAAATAAAACTACTAACACTTTAACAGTCGGGGGTATGTCAATAACAGGCATACCCCTTTTTGGTAGTTATAAGGTATATAACTCATAGTTATAAGGTATATAACTCGTAGTTAGAAGGTATATAACTACCGATAAGGTTTTGCCACTTTCCGAAGAAAATAGCGGGAGAAATTTGGTAAATAGCACTTTCTTTCGTACTTTTGCAAACCGAAAACTAAACAGGAATGGATTTAGAAGCGATTTTACAGCAACGCATCGTGATACTCGACGGCGCAATGGGCACCAAAATCCAGGCGATGGGCCTGACGCCGGAACGCTACCACCAGGGACGCTTTGCGGGGTGGCCGGTCAGTCTGACGGGCAACAACGATGTGCTCTGTCTGACGGCTCCCGACGTGGTTGCGTCTGTTCACGAGGACTATATCGAGGCCGGTGCCGACATCATCACCACGAACACTTTCTCGGCCAACCGTCTCAGCCAGCGTGAGTACGGCTGCGAGGAACTGGCCCGCGAAATGGCTTACGAAGGGGCCAGGATAGCCCGGACGGTGGCCGACAGGTATGGCCGCGTCTTTGTGGCGGGAAGTATGGGGCCAACGTCGAAATCGCTCTCGCTGGCGGCTGATGTGAACGACCCGGCCTGCCGTGCCGCCACTTTCGACGAGATGGCCGCTGCCTATTATGAGCAGGCCAAGGCCCTGATGGAGGGCGGTGCCGACGTGCTGCTGCTGGAGACCTGTTTTGATGCCCTGAACGCCAAGGCGGCGCTCTACGCCATCGGACAACTGAACGACGAGCGGGATGCCCCCATCCCCCTGATGGCCTCTGCAACCATCAACGACCGCAGCGGCCGCACGCTGACAGGACAGACGTTGGAGGCTTTCTACATCAGCATTTCACACTATCCCCGTCTGTTGAGTTTCGGCTTGAACTGTTCGTTTGGCGTGACAGAACTGCGGCCGTTTGTCGAGCAACTGTCGGGCCGCATCCCCGTGTTCCTCTCGCTTTATCCCAACGCTGGCCTGCCCAACGAAATGGGCGAGTACGACGAACTACCAAACTATACGGCCACCCATCTGCGCCAGATGGCCGAGGCCGGACTCATCAACATTGCCGGCGGCTGTTGCGGCACCAACGAGGAGCATATCCGTGCCATCAGCGAAGCCCTGAAAGGACTGAAGCCCCGGCAAGTGCCGTCTGCCGACAATCGCCTTTGGCTGTCGGGCTTGGAGCCGCTGCTGGTAGACAAAGAGACGCAGAATTTCACCAATGTGGGCGAGCGCACCAATGTGGCTGGCTCAAGGAAGTTCGCCCGGCTGATAGCCGAAAAGAAATATGAGGAGGCGATGACCGTGGCCCGCCAGCAGATAGAGGGCGGGGCCGCCATCATCGACATCAATATGGACGATGCGATGCTGGACAGTCGCCAGGAGATGCAGACCTTCTGCCGCTACATTGCCAACGACCCCGCCGTTTGCCGGTCGGTGCTGATGATTGACTCGTCGGACTGGCCCACCATCCTCGCCGGACTGAAGAACGCACAGGGCAAGTGCATCGTCAATTCCATCAGCCTGAAGAATGGCGAGGCCGACTTCCTGGGCAAGGCCAAGGAACTGCGCCGGCTGGGAGCCGCCGTGGTGGTGATGGCTTTCGACGAGGAAGGGCAGGCTACGACCTACGAGCGCAAAACGGCCATTGCAGAGCGGGCTTATCGCTTGTTGACGGGCATTGGTTTCCCTGCACAGGACATCATTTTCGACGTGAACATCCTTTCTGTGGGCACGGGGCTGACGGAACACCAGGCCTACGGCGTGGACTTCATCAAGGCCGTGGGGTGGATTAAAAGCCATCTCCCTCTGGCTAAGACCAGCGGCGGCGTGAGCAACCTGTCGTTCAGTTTCCGTGGCAACAATAAGGTGCGTGAGGCTATGCACTCCGTTTTCCTCTACCACGCCATCCGCGAAGGCCTGGATATGGCCATTGTCAATCCGGCGATGCTGCAAGTCTACGACGACATCGACCCCGCCCTGCTGAAGGCTGTGGAGGACGTCATCCTGAACACCGACGACGGCGCTACTGAGCGCCTGATTGCCCTTGCGGCACAAGTGCTTGATGGTTCTGCCGTCGAGAAGACTTCGGCCACGGTCGATTCCTGGCGAGAGAAGCCTGTGGAAGAGCGGCTGGCATACGCCCTGAGCAAGGGCGTGAGCGAACATCTGGCAGAGGATATTCCTGAGGCTTTACAGAAATATGGTCGCCCCATCGACGTGATAGAGCAGCCCCTGATGCAGGCTATGGAGCACATCGGCCAACTGTTCGGCGAGGGAAAGATGTTCCTGCCGCAGGTGGTCAAGTCGGCCAAAGTGATGAAAGACGCTGTGGCCCTGCTGCAACCTTATATTGACAGCGGGAAAGATGCCGGCGGCACCCAGCATCCCTGTGTGGTGCTGGCAACGGCCAACGGCGATGTGCACGACATCGGCAAGAACATCGTGAGCATCGTACTGAGTTGTAATGGTTTCGAGGTCGTCGACCTGGGTGTGATGGTGCCCAACGAGACCATCCTTAAAGAGACCCGAAAGCGGAAACCCTGTCTGGTTGGTGTCAGCGGACTGATTACGCCATCGTTGAAAGAGATGGAACAGCTGTGTCTGCTCTTCCAGCGCGAAGGCCTGAATGTGCCCATCGTCGTGGGTGGCGCTACCACGTCGGCTGTCCACACAGCCGTCAAACTGGCCCCGCTCTATGAGGGCTGCGTGGTCTATGGCGGCGATGCCTCGCAGACGTCGCTCATCGCCAAACGCCTGCAAATGGATGCTGCCGCCACCATCGCCCAAATCAAGGACGAGCAGCAGCAGATGAGAACTGCCTACGAGGAGCACCACGCCCCGCTCATCCCGTATGCCGAGGCCAATGCCAAAGCCCCACATTTCGAGCCTTACGCATCAGACCTCTCACCACTCACCTCCCACCTCTCACCACTCACCTCTCACCTCTCACCTCTCACCTCCCACCCCTCACCTCTCACCTCCCACCTCTCACCTCTCACCTCCCACCTCTCACCTCTCACCTCCCACCTCTCACCTCTCACCTCCCACCTCTCACCTCTCATCGATTGGCGTATGTTCCTGCTCTTCTGGGGCTTCAAGGGTGAGACGCTGCAGCAACTGCTGGTGAACCCGGAGGCCGAGCGCACGCTGAAGGAAGGCAAAGCCTATCTCGCCAAAGCCATCGAACAGGAAACGATAGAGGTGAAGACCCTGCTTCGTTTCGTGCCCGCCAAGCGCAAAGGCAACGACATCGTGCTGGAAGACGGCACCGTGCTACCTATGTTGCGCAGTCAGAGTGCCGCAGGTCATTTCCTCTGCCTGGCCGACTTCCTCGACAGCGAGAAGTCCAGCCCCTTAGGTCTCTTCACGATTGCCTGCCAGCCAAAGGAACAGCCCACCGACGAGGCAGAACGGCTGATGAGTCACGCCATCTGTGCCCGTTTGGCCGAAGCCTGCGCAGAATGGCTCCAAAGTTCAATGGTCAATGGTCAACGGTCAATGGTCAATGCTCAATGCTCAATGTTAAGAGTTGCCTTCGGCTATGCCACTTGTCCTGACCACTCATTGAAACGCATCGTCTTCGACCTGCTGGATGCAGAACGCAAACTCGGCATCACGCTCACCGACCACTATTCCATCCAGCCCTCAACGGCTATCTGCGGCCTGTTCATCACCCATCCGGAAGCCCGCTATTTCCCTGTGGGACGCATCGATGAAGCCCAACTGGCCGACTACTGTCAGCGACGGGGCATCAGCATCGAAGAAGGTGAACAACTACTTTCCAAATACATCCAACACTAAATCATCCCAACCTCTATGAGCAAAGTTATCGACATCCTCAATAGTTCCCAGCGACCATTTGCCAGTTTTGAACTCGTGCCACCCCTCAAGGGCAGCGATGCCAGCAAACTGTACGACAGCATTGACCCGCTGATGCAGTTCAAGCCGCCGTTCATCAATGTCACTTGCCATCGCGACGAGGTGGAATACGTGCCCAACGGCGACGGTACCTATACCAAGATGACCCTGGCCAAACGCCCCAGCACAATAGCCATCGTGGCTGCCATTATGCGCCGTTATCCGCAACTGGAAATTGTGCCTCACGTTATCTGTGGCGGTGCCTCTCGGTCGCGTGTCGAGAGCGAACTGCTCGACCTTCACTTCCTGGGCATCCGCAACGTGGTAGCCCTCCGTGGAGACGCCATCCCGGGCCAGCGTTTCTTCATTCCAGAGGCCGACGGGTTCAGTCATAGTTCGGAACTTGTGGCAATGATTCGCAACTTGAACCAGGGCAGTTATCTTGACCCCACCGTCAAGAAGGGTCTGCCTACTGACTTCTGCGTGGGGGTGGCGGCTTATCCTGAGAAGCACTTTGAGGCTGCAAACCTCGATGTGGACATCCAGCACCTGAAAGCGAAAGTGGAGGCTGGCGCTGACTATATCGTCACCCAGATGTTCTTCGACAACAGCCAGTACTTCCGCTTTGTCGAACGTCTGCGTGAGGCGGGCATTACCGTTCCCGTCATCCCCGGCCTGAAGCCCATCACCAGCCAGCGGCAGATAGACTTGCTGCCACGCTCCTTCCATATCGACATCCCGCAGGCACTTGTCAGCCAACTCAACAAGACGCCTGACGATGCCTACCTGGTAGGCATAGAATGGGCCATCAGCCAGAGCTGCGACCTATTGGCCCACGGTGCTCCTGCTGTCCATTACTACACGATGGCCAAGCCGGACAACGTTTGCCAGATAGTCAGAGAAGTCTTTGGCTAATCGTCAAAGCGAACTCACAGGTTGATGCCATAGTTCTGCTTCACCTCGCTCATCACGAAAGTGCTCTCGATAGAGCCGACGGTGTCGATGTCGCCGAGTTTGGTGAGCACAAACTCCTGATACTGCTTCATATCGCGGGCGCGTACCTTTAGTAAATAATCGTACGCGCCCGAGGTGTTGTAGCACTCCGTCACTTCGGGGATGCGCTGGATGCGACGTACAAACGAGTCGGCTATCTCGTGGTTGATTTGCTTCAGTTTCACCTTGCAGAACACCAGCAGGCCCTGGCCGAGTTTCTCTGGGTCGAGCACGGCCACATACTTCTTGATGTAGCCCTTCTTCTCCAACCGTTTTTGTCGTTCAAAGACGGGTGTAGGGGTCAGATGGACGGCATCGGCCAGTTCTTTTGTGGTCAATTTCGCGTTTCTTTGGAGCGTTTTCAGTATCTGCAAGTCGGTTTCATCAAGGATTTCTGCCATATTTTAGAGTTTTATTCTGTTTGAGAGTTCACAAAGAGCTGGTATTGGAATGATTTTCTTTCTGCGCTGCAAATTTAGTGATTATTTCTGAATTATACAAGAAATTTGGAGGATATTTCCAAAGTCCGTACCTTTGCACCGTCAATTAGCCCCCCTAAGTTAGGGGGATGGGGGTCTGAACAGGCGCAGATGTCCAATAATAGAATAATAATAGTCTGATAAACGTCTGTTCAGACCCCAACCCCCTAACTTATGGGGCTAAGAAAGGATAAGATTATGAGTACAAAGAAGAACTATCGTTTTGAGACGCTGCAACTCCACGTAGGCCAAGAGCAGGCTGACCCCGCAACCGATGCCCGTGCGGTGCCCATCTACCAAACCACGTCGTATGTGTTCCGTAATTCACAACACGCCGCCGACCGTTTCGGCCTGCGCGATGCAGGTAATATCTACGGTCGTCTGACCAACTCCACGCAAGGGGTCTTTGAGGATCGCGTTGCAGCCCTTGAGGGAGGTGTGGCTGGTCTGGCTGTGGCCTCTGGTGCCGCTGCCATCACCTACGCCTTGCAGAACATTGTGCAGGCTGGTGACCACATCGTGGCTGCCGACAACCTCTACGGCGGCTCGTACAACCTCATCACGCACACACTTGCTACGCAGGGAATCACCAATACGATTATTAATGTGAACGACCTTGTTGCCCTGGAGGCCGCCATCAAGCCCAACACAAAAGTAGTGTATGCCGAGACCTTCGGCAATCCCAACAGCGATGTGCTCGACCTGGAAGGCGTGGCTGCTGTGGCCCACAAGCACGGCATCCCCTTCATCGTCGACAACACCTTCGGCACACCCTATCTGATTCGTCCCTTGGAGCACGGGGCAGACATCGTGGTTCACTCTGCCACAAAGTTCTTGGGCGGTCACGGAACCTCATTGGGCGGCGTCATCGTCGATGGCGGCAAGTTCGACTGGAAGGCCAATCCTGACAAGTTCCCCACGCTGGCCAAGCCCGACCCATCGTATCACGGCATCGTGTTTGCCGACGCTGTAGGCGCTGCCGCCTACGTCACCCGCATCCGTGCCGTCATCCTGCGCGATACCGGTGCTGCCATTTCGCCCTTCAACGCCTTCATTCTCCTGCAGGGTGTAGAGACGCTGAGTCTGCGCGTGGAGCGCCATATAGAGAACGCCCTGAAGGTAGTTGACTTCCTGGCCAAGCACCCCAAAGTGGCCAAGGTGAACCACCCCGCTCTGGAGAGTCATCCCGACCACGCCCTTTACCAGAAATACTTCCCGCAGGGCGCCGGCAGTATCTTCACCTTTGAAATCAAAGGCGGACAGGAAGAGGCATGGAAGTTCATTGATGCCCTGCAAATCTTCTCGCTGCTGGCCAATGTGGCCGACGTGAAGAGCCTGGTCATCCATCCCTACACCACCACGCACTCACAACTCTCACCTGAGGAACTGGCCGAGCAGCACATCACGCCCTCAACCATCCGCCTGAGCATTGGCACAGAGCACATCGACGACATCATTGACGACCTCGCTCAGGCCTTAGACAAGATTTGAATTATTCTTAAAAAGAAACAATTCGTTCTTGGTTAAGAGAAATAATTGTATCTTTGCACGCTGAAACTGACTCATAATGAGGAATTATATCATTGCCGACAATCAGGAGTTAACGCGATTCGCGCTGGAGAGTCTTCTTCGGAAAGATGAGGAGAATGAGGTGTACCGTGCTTATGACAGGGCCGGACTTGTGGAACTCCTCAAAGAGCACGAGATGTCTGTGGTGTTGCTCGACTACACTCTGTTCGACTTTGCCGATGAGGATCATCTTCTGATTGTCGCTGAGCGTTTCTCGCTGTCCGAGTGGATTCTCATCAGCGATGAGTTGACACCGCAGTTCATACGCCGCGTCATCTATTCCTCCCACCAGTTTAGCGTGGTATTCAAGGACGGTCCGCTTCAGGAATTGCGCGAAGCCCTCCAGGCCGTCAGACGCCACCAACGTTTCGTCAGCCAGCGGGCATTGGAGACCGTTATCAATCAGCAACAGGAGGAACGCCCCAGCATACTGACGGAAACAGAGACGGAGATTGTGCGCGCCATCGCCCAGGGCAAGACGACGAAGGAGATTGCCACCGAGCGTTTCTCAAGCATACACACCGTCACCACCCACCGCAAGAACATCTTCCGCAAACTGGGCGTGAACACCGCACACGAGGTCATTAAATATGCCCTCCGTGCCGGTCTCGTAGACTCCTCGGAATTTTATATATAACACAAAAATATGAAAACAAAGACTGTATTAGTGACTGGTGCCAATAAGGGCATTGGATTTGGCATTGCAAAGTATCTCGGCCTTAGTGGTTGGCAGGTGATTGTTGGCGCACGTGACAGACAACGTGCCGAGAAATCGATAAACGAGTTGAGGTCTGCTGGCATCGACGTCATCGGCTGGGTGGACATCGAACTGCGCGACTTTGCCAACATAGAGCAGGCCGCCAAGACAATCAACGAAAAATACCCGCAACTGTCGCTGCTCATAAACAATGCCGGCATCCCTGGCGATATGAGCGTGGACAGTGGGCACACGGAAATCAGCACTATCCGCGAGACCCTTGACGTGAATTTCATCGGCACCTTCGCCCTCACCAAGGCATTGCTGCCCCTGATTGCCAAGAATCAGGGCCGCATCGTCAATGTCACCGTTCCTTCGGAAATCAGCCCCTATTGGCATCCTTTAGCCTACGTGGCCAGCAAAGCTGCCCAGAACGCAATGATGGGCGTGATGGCCATTGAGTTCCAACAGCACAACACGCCCATCGAAATCTTTTCAGTTCATCCAGGCCCCACTACCACCGACCTGAACGGTAATATGTCCCTTCCCGGCTTCCACGACATTGAGACCGTGGGTCAGAAGTTTGCCGCGCTCATCAACGACGGCCAAAGCCATCAGGGCGAGTTCATCGAACTATACCCGATAGTGAAGGAGGACTAACCGCCGACCCTAACGGTTGACAACGACCTTTTTGCCATCAACAATGTTCAGGCCTTTTGTCGGACGGACAAGTTGACGGCCCTGCAAGTCGTAGATATGAGGTAAGGACTGGGGAGTAAGGGGTGAGAGGTCGCTGATGCCCGTGACTTCGGAACCACCCAGGTATTCTAGGGTGAAGTGGTCGAACTTGCAGTCGTTGCTCTGGTAGTTCTTCAGTTCCACGCCGAGGGTGAGCAGACCGTCGGTAATCTCAGTAGTGACACTCACGGCACCGTCGCCTACAACGCTGGTCATATCGGTCTTGTCGCTATTGGCGAAGAGCGAGGCACCCTGATGGATGACGTTGCTGCTGGTGCGCACGGAAATGCGGTACTTGCCATTGGGCAGGCCAGATATTTGCTGGCTGATGGTGCGGTCGGTCAGGTTGCCGGAGCCTTGCCACTTGTTGAAATAACTGCTGCCCACCTTGGCGTTCAGGTAGTTGGCGTATTCCACCTCGAAGGCATCGTCACGCGAGAGTGTCCAGCCCACGGGCTGCTTGGCGTGGAAGTTGTTGTAGCGGGTGCCGTCGGCATTGGTGATGACGTAGGAGATGTCGACGGGATTCTCGTCCGAAGCCTTGTCGATGTTCTCCACCACAGCGGCATATTGGCCGCGCAGGATGGCGTAAAAGTCGTAGTGGCCGATGTTCTCGCTGGCGGCATTGCCAGTGATTTCGTCGGTACCATCGTAGCGGCCCAGACTGCCGCCTTTGTTGTTGGCCAATGTCCAAAAACCGTCTGGCTGATAGGCGGCGCTGACGTAGGCACGGTCAGTCCAGCCCTCACCATTGTTCTCGGTGCGGTAGTTCCAGTTGTTGGGGTTGTCATTCGACTGCAGGCAGATGTCAGGATTGCCTGCGCTGGTGATGACGAGCCACTTGGCGGCATCGGCTTTGGCGCCTGAGTAGTTGTTTGCATCGAAGGCATCAAAAGTGTAGAGAGCGCTCTTGTTCACTTCGGGATAGACATCGGCCTCGTACCAGAGCGTCTGATAGGCGTTGCCCTGCTTGTTGCCGGTACCGAGTACAAGCCCCGTGTCAGTGCCGTGCTCGTAGATGGCGAAAAAATACTGGCTCACGTCTTCGGGCAGGACTTCAATCTTCTGCCAGCCGTGTTCGGCGGCGTGCATCTCCTCTGCCTCCTTCGGCGTGTAGAGGGCTACCTGTTCAGCACGGAACTCCTGTGTGGACGAACCATTGAGCAAGTTGGCCTGGAAGCCGATATAGACTTCCGTTTTCTCGTCAAGTTGGAAGTAAAGACCCTGCAGCCTCAGGTCACCCGTGCAGTTGTTGATGCCGTAGTAGGCAAGGCTTTGTTCGGGAATGTCGGCGGTGTTGCAGAGCGTCTTGCTGACGAACATATAAGCCTGGGGATTGATGTTGTAGGTGGTGTTGTAGGCGGCACCGAAGTAGTACTTGCCTGCAGGCAGGGTCACCTTGCGGTAGATGCGGGCGTTGCTCAGGTCGCCGGTAGTGTTGCTGCCGGCATCGTTCCACACGCCGAGCATCAAGGCCTCACGTCCGGAGTATTTGTCGAGTCCTTGCTTAGTGCCATCACCGCCGTTGGGAATGTTGAAGTTCTCCACCGTCCAGTTTTTCGGTTTGCCGAAGCGGCTGCTGCCTCCTGCCGAGCGGGTGAAGTCGCTGGCCTCGATGAGGTACTGCGTAGTGAGGTTTGCCTCGATGACGCCGCTGAAGGCGCCACCCTTGTTCAAGCCGTCGCTCAGGAACAAGCGGTAGGCAGCGGCCAGTTCCTCGCGGGCGGCGTTACACACCTCGTCAGAGGAATTGGCGGGCACACTCTTGGCCTTCTCGATGGCTTCGCGCAACTGGTCGAGTTTGGCGGGGCTGAGTTTGCCGGTGTTGTAGGGCTGTGCAGATAGTGCAGCGTACTGGACATAGTCGTCGACACCCTCGATGAGTTGCTGCAACTGCTCGTAGGCACTGCTGTCATCGGCCTTGAAGATGATGCGGAAGACGGGGGCGATATTGTTGGGTTTTGTGTTGGGGACCTGTACGGTCAGGCCGTTGATGTCGTGTGTGAACTCCACGTCGTCGCCGCCAAGGAGTGTCACCTTTTCTACTTCGCCACTATACGATAATTCTGCTATGGAGAAAGCCTTGAAGGTGAAGTTGCCTGCGGCGGGCCAGGCCATAATCGTGGCATAGACGGCTCCGTCCTTTTCCACGTAGCGCACGTCCTGTGCCGAGTAGGCCTGCCCCTCATTGAAGCCTTGGGCGTTCATAGGGTTGGCAGCCTCGGCCAACGGGCCTTCGCCGAAAGTCTTCCACATACGGGTGCCGTAAATCGACTCGCCATTAATATCGAGCCACGCCTTGATGTCGGCCAGCACCTTGCGCTCCCTGCTGTCGATGGTGCCGTTGCCTTTGACGGGGATGGAGAGCAGCAGGTTGCCGTTCTTCGATACCACGTCGATGAGCATACGGATGACGGTGGCACCGCTCTTATAACCATTATTATTATATACGCTCTGGCTGTAGTGCCAGTCGCCGATGCAGGTGCAAGTCTGCCAATAGGCCTCCTGCGGACGGTCGGGGATACCGCGCTCCACGTCCCACATCATATAGCCCTTCTGCTGGTCGTTGAGTTGCTTGCCCGTCACCACCACCTGCTGCTTGCCGTCGTGCTCGGCGGCGCTGTGGTTGTAGTAGTGCTGCAGGATGTTCTTGCCCACCTGGTCGTCGCAGCCGTAGAAAGGCATCGCCGTGTCGTCGAAGTAAATCATATCAGGGTCGTAGTCGTTAATCAGTTCCAGCACACGGTTCTGGAACTTCTGCTTGTAGGCCGTCGATGGCTGGCTGGCCCCATTGCCCCAGTCCCATTGAGAGTGAATGGTGCCGCTGTTGTCCCAGCCTGACGAATGGGTGTGATTCTGGGCATACAGTTCCTGCGGGTCGAGTCCTTCCCACCACTTGCCTTCGCCGTCTTCCTTCGTCAGGTTGCCGTCGTATCTCTGCGAAGGCTCCAGCCAAGTCCAGGCGTGCGAGGCATGGATGCTCACGCCAAGGGGCAGGCCCTCGGCCTTGCAGGCATCGCTCCAGCCCTTGATGAGGTCTTTCTTCGGCCCCACGTTCACCGAGTTCCACTCCTGATAGGGCGAGTTCCAGTTGTCGAAGTTGTCGTGGTGGTTGCCCAAGGCCATAAAGTAGCGGGCACCGACGCTCTTGTAGAGGCTCACCAACTCCTGCGGGTCCCACTGGTCGGCCTTCCAGGCGTTGCAGAGGTCCTTCAGTCCGAAGTCCTTGGGGTTGCCGTAGTGGCTCACGTGCCAGTTGTAGGCGCCGCTGCCCTCATAGTACATAAAGCGGGCGTACCAGTCGCCGTCCTCGGCCTGGCATTGCGGGCCCCAATGTGCCCAGATGCCGAACTTCGCATCCTTGAACCATTCGGGACACTCCCAGGCACTGAGCGACTCCCAGTCGTTGCCGAAGTCACCCGTCTTCACGGTTACGTTTTCTGTCTGTGCACTGGACGTTATGGCAAATGCAGCCAGCAATAATGCAATCGTCTTTTTCATCGTTTTGTTTAGTTTTAGATTCGCGGTGCAAAGGTACGAATTATATTCGTCTCGGGCATTTCAAAAAATTATCCAAGAATAGCACAAAATTGTCATTTATTCTTTGTACCTTTGCAGGCGTAATGTGGGGCCAGGCCCTATGCCAGCCCGTTTTAATGGACAAATGATACAGATACCGATAGAGTCGATGAACCTGATGCTGCTGAACGTAGGACGAGCACAGCACAATGCGGACTGGAACTGGCAGAACGTCAGTTCTCCGTTCATTCGTATTTACTACGTGATGGAAGGCGAGGCGTTGCTCCATCTGCCTGAGCAGGATGTCAGGCTGCGCCCCCGCCACATGTATATCATTCCGGCCTATACCGTCCATTCCTACGAGTGCCACGGACAGTTCGACCATTATTATCTGCATGTGTACGAGGGATTCAAGAACGAGATGAACCTGCAGGAGGTCTATGAACTTCCCTCTGAGGTGGAGGGGAGTGAAGCCGCAGCCGGCGTCTTCGAGCATCTGTGCTACCGCCTGCCCGATGCGCGTCTGCCTCATAGCGACCCAAACAGTTACGACACGTCGGCACAGACGTCGGACTATGTGAAGCGTTACCACGAAATGGCTCTTTGGGAGAAGATGGAACTGCGTGGTGCCATGCTGATGGTCGTGTCGCGCTTCATCCGTGAGGCACGCCCCCGTGTATGGACTAACGACGAAAGGATGAAGCGGGTGCTGGAGTATATCCATGCCCACATCAGCGATAATATCAATGTGGAGCAGTTGGCCAGTGTGGCCTGCGTCACCAAGCCCTACTTCATCAAGTTGTTCAAGCGCGAGTTCGGCTTCTCGCCCGTACAATATATTAATAATAAGAAGGTGGAACGGGCACAGTTACTGCTCTTCACTACCGACAAGGCGGTGAAGGAGGTGGCCTACACTTTGGGATTCAGCGACCAGAACTACTTCATCCGCCTGTTCCGCAAGCATACGGACACCACTCCCCAAGAATACCGCCGCAGATTGAGACGGTAACGGGGCGCAATGCAACTTAGTTCCCAGGCGTTTCGGCCTTTGTTATCGTCTGGCAGCGGTCGGTGTAGAACTTGCGGAAGTCCGACCATTTGTAATAGGGATAACTGTCGGTGGGCACGGGCAGGCTGGCCTCACGCCCATTGAGCAGGCACTTCACCAGGACGTCGTCGTTGCTGCGTCCCTTGCGGTAGAAGATGAGTTGTATGTTGCAAGCCTTGCACGTCTCCCAGTTCTGGTAGCAGTTCTTCACCTCGTAGGGGTCTTCGGGGTCGCGGTCGGCGCCGTTGATGCCCATCAGGATGTGGAGCGGCCCCAAGCGGTCGTCGTGACCGAAACGCAGGTCGGCAATGCGGTCACTACTGCCGTCGAGCACGGCGTCGGCCTTGCGAATGATGTCCTGCAGGATGGGAATCGTCAGATTCTTGCGGGGGAACAGCCAGGAGTAGGTGCCCAGGTTCTCGCCCTCCCAGCGGGCGGCCACTTCCTCGTCGGTGATGAGGTTTCCCATCATACCCTCGTGGCCGATATTGGGCAGCGATGTGTAGAGGTTGATGAGGTTGCTGCCGATGTGGTGCAGATTGCCAGGCAGCCCCTCGGTGCTCTTGAAGGTGCGGCTGATGACCGTCTCACGCAGGTTGTCAACACCCTTGAACTGGTCGCGGTGCTGCTCGAAGCGGGGCTTGGAACTGGGGAAGTCGCGGCGGGCAGGGTTCTGGCGGTCGTCGGGCACGACACCGTCAAGGGTGAAGCGCGACGACTGCTCGCGGATTTCAATTTTCGGATTGCATTGCACCAGTTCCTGGCAGAAGCCCGACATACTGATGACGCAGCGTCCGCTGAGCGACGCGATGGCAAGCACGTTGCCGCCTTTCTTGAACACTTCGGGGAAGTTGTTATACATAGTCCTTGCGATGCGCTGGTGCTGTTCCCAGCCCAAGTCGCTCAGTTCGCTGACACCCGTTGCCAGTTCGTCCTTGGCGGCCTCGAACTTTTTGTAGAAAGCCTCGCCTTCGGCCGTGAGTTGTTGGTTGCGGTGGGCCGTGGTGAGCAGGCTGTCCAGTTCACGATAGAGGAAAGCGTTCCAGTAGTAGCGCGACCCGTGGCGACCGTAGTGGCTGATGTAGAAGGGCTTGTAGCCGCTCGGTGCCTTGGTCAGTTTCTCGGTGGTGAATGAGTAGGGATAGTCCGTGCCGTAGGCCTTCCTCGGGTCGGTCTTCAGTTGGTCTAATGGGTTGCCTCCCTGTGCCCAGGCCGCAATGGCGAGGACGACGAAGGCCATCATACTCAGAAGTCTTTTGAAAGTGTGTTTAGGTTCCATAGAAATATCTTTTTTGGTAATAGTCACAATGCAGTTGCAAAATTACTTATTTTTCGTCTATTCCCATATACTTTTGTGCAAAAAACTATAAAAAGGAACCGATTTGCCATATTTTTCCGCCTCTTCTGCTCATATCTGATGATTATTTGCTAATTTTGGCTTCAAAACCAACTGAAAAGAGTCCGCAAAATGGCGGTCTGGGCGGCATCTACCATATATATGGTATGCGAAATGCCACAAAAAGGTGATTGTGGGAGTGCGGAAATCGCCGTACCTTTGCACCGTCAATTAGCCCCCTAAGTTAGGGGGATGAAAATAATAAAGTTATGTCAAAGATTGCAAAACAACTGACTGAGCTCGTCGGTAACACCCCACTTCTGGAGCTCAACAAGTATTCAACGGCAAAGGGGCTGGAGACGCCCGTCATTGCCAAGGTGGAATTTTTCAACCCCGGCGGCAGCGTGAAAGACCGCATTGCGCTGGCGATGATTGAGGACGCCGAGAAGAAGGGCATCCTGAAGCCCGGCGCAACCATCATCGAGCCAACAAGCGGAAACACGGGCGTAGGATTGGCTCTGGTCAGCGCCGTCAAGGGCTACCATCTTATCCTTACAATGCCCGAAACTATGAGCGTGGAGCGTCGCAACCTCGTGAAGGCTTACGGTGCCGAAGTGCGCCTCACCTCTGGCAAGGACGGTATGCCAGGCGCCATCCGCGCCGCCGAGGAATTGCGCGACAGCATCCCCGGCGCCGTCATCCTCCAGCAGTTTGAGAACGCCGCCAATCCCGCCAAGCACTATGCCACCACCGGCCCTGAAATCTGGCGCGACACCGACGGACAGGTGGACATTTTCGTAGGCGGCGTGGGCACCGGCGGCACTATCAGCGGCACGGGCAAATATCTGAAGGAGCAGAACCCCAACGTGAAGGTGATTGCCGTAGAGCCGAAATCGTCGCCCGTGCTGAACGGCGGCCAGAGCGGGCCTCACAAGATTCAGGGCATTGGTGCTGGTTTCGTTCCGAAGACCTACGACGCTGACGTCATCGACGAGGTGTTCGACGTGGAGAACGACGACGCCATCCGCACAGGCCGTGAGATTGCCCAGCAGGAAGGCCTGCTCGTAGGCATCAGCGCCGGCGCCGCCCTCTATGCCGCCATACAGGTGGCCAAGCGCCCGGAGAACAAGGACAAGAAGATAGTGGTACTGCTGCCAGACACCGGTGAGCGCTATCTCTCGACCGTGCTCTACGCATTTGAGGATTACCCGCTGTAGGAAAAAAGGATGGTTCTCGCGCCCTAAATGGACGGTTCTTTCGGCCAAAAAGAACCGTCCTTTCTCTATGAGAGGACGGAGGCAAAGTTAAATCAATGACATTGAACGTTAAATCAGCGACATTGAACATTAAATCAATGACATTGAACGTTAAATCAATGTCGTTGATTTAACTTTTTCGGAAGTTTGCTACATTGTTTGTCGACCCTCTTTGTATTCTCCCAGTATCTTCAGGTCGTTGGTAAGCGGGAGGATGGCGTCTATCGACTTGCGGTAGCGGGCGAGGTCGTTGTACATAATGTCCACGTAGAACAGGTACTCCCATTCCCTGCCGATGATGGGCAGCGACTGAATCTTTGTGAGGTTGATGTGGTAGAACGACAGGATGGCCAGTACGTGGCTCAGACAGCCTTCCTCGTGGGGCAGCGAGAAGACGATGCTCGACTTGTTCGACTCGGAAACGGGCCGCAACGCGTCCACCTTGCTGGGAGCCGACACGATGAGGAAGCGGGTGAAGTTGTGCTTGTTGTCCTCAATGTGGTTCTCAAGCACTTTCAGCCCGTAGAGTTTGGCAGCCTCGGCGTGGCAGATGGCTGCCCAGCCGCGACGGCCCTGCTCCGCAATCATCTTGGCGCTTCCGGCGGTGTCCTCGCCCTCGACGAGTTTCATACTCGGGTGCTGCTCCAGGAAATGACGGCACTGCATCAGCGCGACCGGGTGGGAATGGATTTCCGTGATGGTGCTCCAGTCGTCTTCGGGCAGACAGCAGATGCAGTGCGAGATATGCAGTTTGTGCTCTCCGGCGATGGCCACGCCCGAATTGGTGAGCAGTTCGTAGTTGTGCAACAGCGAGCCGGCGATGGTGTTCTCTATGGCAACCATCCCGATGGTCGTATCGTCCTGGGAGATATGGTCGAACACCTGCTCAAAGGTGGAGCAGCATATCAGTTGGATTTGCTCGTTCTCAAAGAAAAGGTGTGCGGCGATGTCGTGAAACGAGCCGATTTCACCTTGTATGGCTATCTTTTTCATTGTCATTTGTCGAGGGCTGAGAATAGTTGGTCGAGGGCGGCGTCGGCATTGCCTCCTGCTTCGTTGAGGAGGGTGACGAACTTTGAGCCGATGATGGCGCCGGCGGCATTGTCCTGGGCTGCTTTGAGCGTCTGCTTGTTGCTGATGCCGAAACCAATCATACGGGGGTTGCGCAAGTGCATCTGGTCAATGCGGCGGAAATAGGCCTGCTTGGCGTCGTCGAAACTCTTCTGCGCGCCTGTGATGGCGGCGGATGAGACCATATAGATAAAGCCGTCGGTGTGGTCATCGATAAAGCGGATGCGGTCGTCGCTGGTCTCAGGGGTGATGAGCATAATGACCCGCAAGTCGTACTTGTCGGCGACGGGTTTCACCTGTGAGAGATAGTCGTCGAAGGGGAGGTCGGGGATGATCATACCCGAGACGCCGGCGTCGGCGCACGACTGGCAGAAAGCCTCGATGCCGTAGTGGAGGATGGGGTTGAGGTAGCCCATCAGGATGAGGGGGATGGTCACCTCTTCCTTGATGGCCTTCAACTGGTCGAAAAGCAGTTGCACGCTCATACCGTTCTTCAGCGCTTGGGTGGCGGCGCTCTGGATGACGGGGCCGTCGGCCAGCGGGTCGCTGAAGGGGATGCCCACCTCGATGAAGTCGATGCCTCGGCGCTGCATCGTCTTGATGACGTCGCCCGTGCTCTCCAGCGTCGGACAGCCGGCACAGAAGTAGAGGGAGAGGAGTTTTCGGTCGCCCCGCTCCGCGAATACTTGGTTTATCTTGTTCATAGTTGTTCTAAGAATTGTTTGAGTTTGTTGATGTCCTTGAGGCCCGGCTCTGTCTCGAAGCGCGAATTGAGGTCGATGCCGATGCACTTGGGATGGTGGAAAGCCTTTACACGCGCTGCGTCGTCGGGGCCGATACCGCCGCTGAGCAGGAAGGGCACATCGCCGTCGTAGGCTTCAAGGATGCTCCAGTCGAACTGCTCGCCGCTACCGCCGACGGTCGGGCACTTGGTGTCGAAGAGGAAGTAGTCCACACAGTCCTCGTATGTCCTGTAAGTCGCAATGTCATTGGGGCTGCTGATGCTGATGGCCTTAATGAACTTGATGCCCGGACAGATGTCGGGGTCGAGGGTGCGGCGCAGGTTGCGGATGAGGGTGGGCGACTCGTGCCCATGCAACTGGACGAGGTCGAGACGGAAGTTGACCACGTGGGTGATGATGTTCTGGGCCATCTCGTCAACGAAGACGCCGACGCGCTTGGCCTTGAAGTCGCCAATGTCCGAGCCACGGTCGGGAATGATGCCTGCGTTGGTGGGAATCATCGTCACGTTACGGGGCGACTTGTCCCAGAAAATCATACCAATCCAATCTACTCCAAGTGCGGCGACCTGGCGGATGTTCTCGCCGTCGCGCATACCACAAACTTTGATTATCATAACTGTTCTATAAATTGTTTTAATGTCAAACCAGGGTCGGCAGTCTTCATAAAGGTCTCGCCGATGAGGAAGCCACGGAAGCCCACCTGCCGCAATTCGCGGATGGTCTGCGGACTGCTGATGCCGCTCTCGCTCACCTTCACGGCGTCTTTCGGCAACCGCTCGGCCAGTCGGAACGAGTTCTCCACGTCGGTGACAAACGAGCCGAGGTTGCGGTTGTTGATGCCGCAGAGGTCGGGCTGCAGTTCGGCGTACTCCAGTTCGGCCTCGCCGTGCATTTCAAGCAACACTTCGAGGCCCAGTTCGTGAGCCTTGTGCAGGAGCGTCCCACACGCTTGCTTACTGAGGCAGGCGGCGATGAGCAGCACGGCGGAGGCGCCGCAAAGGGCGGCCTCGTAGAGTTGGAACTCGTCGATGACAAAGTTCTTGTAGAGCACCGGGATGGTCACTCCGCTCCGTCGCGCCTCTACAATAAAACGATCATGACCGCCGAAATATTGCTTGTCGGTGAGGATGGAGAGGGCGGCGGCGCCGTTTTGCTGGTACGACAGGGGGATGACGTCGGCGCGCCCTTTCTCCTTGATC
>JAGCZA010000104.1 GCA_017960525.1 Prevotella sp. | reverse complement strand
TAAACGCAGGAATGGTGCCGAGCCACATGAACACCGTCGTCATCAGCGGCGTGGCGTGCATGTTGAAGGTCATGAAATACGAGTCGGCAGCATTGCTGATACTCATGGTGGTGAAGGCGATGATAAAGAAGAACGACAACACGCGGAGCGGACGGTTACGAACCAGTTCCATCCAGAGGTCGCTCACCTTCACCTGGGCACTCTCGCTCTTATCCATCACGATGCGCTCCTTGCTCTCGAAGAAGGTGACGAGGAGCAGCACCAGCCCCACCAATGCGAAGATGCTCATGGTGATAAACCACGCCCCGCCAGCCTCAGGTGTACTATAAACTGCCTCCATCTCGCCCGTCTGCGGATTCAGCACCTTGGGCGCGAAGAGGACGATTACCAGCGGCAGGGTCTTGATGATCAGTCCTGCGAGATTGGCCATCACCATACGCACACTGGTGAGGATGGTGATTTCGTCGGTATCGCGGGTGAGCGACGAGCCGAGTGCCGCGTATGGTACATTGACGAACGTGAAGCTCATGCTCATTCCCACATATGTTACATATGCGTAAAGCAGCGACCCGCTGAACCCGTTCCAGAAGCAGAGGGCGGCAAAGGTCGACAGCAGCACGGCACCCAACACAAGCCACGAGCGATACTTGCCCCAGCGGGGATGCGACTTGTCGACTATCGCCCCCACCATCGGGTCCCAAATAACGTCGATGATACGGACTACAAGGAACATCACGGCCACGACTGCTGAGTCGAGCCCATATACATTATTATAATAAAAGAGCAGCCAGATACTGACAGTCTGGTAAATCAGGTTCTGCGCCAGATCGCCCGAGCAGAATCCGATGCGCTCCCGCCACGAGAGCTTGTAACATCCATTGATTACATTATTCATTCTTCTTACCTGATATAATGCGTTTCTGTCAGTTCTTCTTGAATCTTCGGAGAGCCGAACTGCTGGAGACCGAGGCGGAAGGACTTCATCATGAATGCCATGTTCAGTCCGAGCTGTCGCATGGTCTGCATGCCTTCCTCGTCGCGGACGACCTCGCCGGGAGCCGTGCCATGGGCGATGCTCCAGTACTGCGAGGGCACGACAGGCATATTTGTTTTCAGGAAATACTTGTTCAGCACGTCCATCGTCGTTGTGGCACCACCACGGCGGGCGATGCTCACCGAGGCTCCCACCTTCATCGTCCAATCAGTATGCAGGTTGGAATAGAACAGACGGTCGAGTAGTGACAGCAGTGTGCCGTTGGGTGATGCGAAATAGACGGGCGAGCCGACGAGCAGCCCGTCAGCCTTGCGCATCTTCTCCGATATATCGTTGACAATGTCGCCAAAGGCACAAACGCCCGTCGTCCAGCATTTATTGCAGGCGATGCATCCGTGAATCCGCAGATGTCCCACGTGAATCCAGTCCGTCTCGATGCCCTGCTGCTGCAACGTACGCTCCACTTCGTGCAGCGCCTTCGCCGTATTGCCGTGCGCCTTCGGGCTGCCATTAAGAATAATCACTTTCATATTACTTGCCGGAAATGTAGCCCTTCATCTTCTCGATGCCGTACTTCGCCACGACCAGATCCTCTTCAGATGTTGCTCCACTGAAGGCGAAAGCCAGTTTGCAGCCTTCATACTCGTCGTAGGCACCACCGGCATAACCTAGTTCGCCCGTAATCGTCTGGTGGTTCGGATCACCACTGTCGGCATGGGTGGCAATCACTTCGCCGCACTTCGACCATGCCACGGCCACCAAATTATAGCCGTCTTTCCAGTTGCAGTACGAGCCCACAACTTTCATTTCGCCTATCCAGTCAACCGTATCGCCATTGTTAAGAACCGAGGCTGTTGCTACTCCCTCAATACCCATCTCAATAACCTTGGCCTTCATATCCTCCAGTGCCAAAGCCAGTTTCTCTCTTAATTCTCCGTTTGTCATATTCTTGTTCTCATTTGTTAAGTCTGTTTTCTTTCCGTCCTGCTGCGGTGCATTACAGGCAAAGCATACACCACATAGAAGTAGAATTAATAAAGATTGGCGCAAAAAGCCGACACCAATCTGGGAGATTTCAAAGCCATTGTTTAGTTTCATATTCACTGTTTAGTTGGGTTTGTTTATAAACTATCCTAATTCTTGGAGCAGCGAGCGCCAACATGCTTACATGATTGGCCGAGTCGTGTCAAGAATCAACTTTCGTTAAATAACGCCACAAATATAGTGTTTTTTCTCGGATTTTGTGTAAATTTGCAAAGAAATTTTGCGAAAACAGGCTGCACCTCGGCAAAAAGCGAGCTTTCTGCACTCGGTTTGCACTGTTTTTGCCGTCTAATTTAAATGATTTTATGAACATTGAGCCGATTTTGCATAAAAAAACGTTTCAGGAACTGACTACGGATGAACTGTACGAACTCCTGAGAGTACGTAGCGAGGTGTTCGTGGTTGAGCAGAACTGCGTCTATCAGGACATGGACGGGGATGACCAGAAATCCATTCACTTGTGGCTGACCGTAGCGGATAAGATCGTTGCCTTGGCTCGTGTATGCCCTGCCGGTACTCACATGAAGGAAATTTCGATAGGCAGAGTCATCACTCCTGAGAGTGGTAAAGTCTATGGCAAGCAGATCATGCTTCGCGCC
>JAGCZA010000103.1 GCA_017960525.1 Prevotella sp. | reverse complement strand
ATTTGGAGTGATGGCCACCAACATTGCCACCCTTTTCTTTTTCTTTTCGCCCGCAACATTGGGTGTCACGCTGGCATGCGATGGCTTGAACCAGACCTTTGCGCAGTCCTGGGGGCTGATGGCATTGTGGGCATACCTCTCCCACCACTCATTTCCTAAGCACCTCTGGCTGGTTTGTGTGGCAATGGCTGCCCTGTCGAAAGAGAACGGACTGGCTTGGGCTGTGGTGCCGCCTGTTTTAGCTTTCGCCTTCGGTCTGACCTCCCTTCGCCAGACTGCACGTGATATTGGTAAGGGTTTGTTGTTGGCCGTTGCCTATTTTGTAGTGCTGACACTCCTCATCCATTCCGGCATCGCACCGATAGATTATCCAGATGAATATGTGCAGACCACGCCCTTGAGCCATCTGAAGGATTTGGTGCAAGTGTTGGCCTACACCTGGGTGCCACTCGACTATATGAGTGCTGTCTATCCACCCACACGCAATCTCACCATAGTGGCCGTCACCGTATTGATGGCCCTGCCTTTCCTGCTCTTTCTGGCCAGCCGTTGGCGTATGCTGCTGACACGCCGCTTACTGCTCCTGTTGGCGTGTTTCTTCATCCTCGTCTCACCCCATTTGTTGACCGTAGTGAGCATTATGCACAATTACGCCGCCCTCTCTATGGCTGCCATCATTGTGGCCTGTCTGCTTTCCCAACCTTCACCCCTCTGCTCAAGGGGATTTGTAATCTCCGTCTTCCTGTTTATGGCTGCAGCCATTTTTACCGACCTGCACCACCATCAGGCCGCACGCCAGTCGGGCTTATTGGGCAAGTCGCTTGCCATGCAGGCCATCAGCACGGCAGAGAAGCCCTTGGAGCGCGTTTTCTGCATCAATATCGACGATGAGGCCGAACCTCGCTACTCCAATTTCTGTGTTCGACCTGTCGATGCTTTTGCCTGGGGATTGTCAGTTCGCCATTACAGTCACTACTCCTGGAAGACCGATATAGCCGAAACGACACTAACCCACTACGACCCGCAAGTCGTCGATGCACTTGCCAAGAATGCTTTGGAGGCAGGCTACGAGGCAGTGTGGGTAGTGGGTCACCGTAGCGACAGCCTCACCATCTATAACCGTCAAATTACTCAAACATTACACCAGCAGCAATGAGAAAAGAAACCCTAACTATTGTAGCCTTGCTTTGCACCATATCTTCATTGGCGCAAATTAAGATTGACGGTCGTCACGTCTCATTAGACACGCTTACCAACACAATGCTGGCCACCGTGCCGGAACAGTTTTTTAATACCGACGCGACCCTCCAGGTGCAGACCGAAGAAGGATGGAGCGAGGCAAACATCGGCACAACCATCACCAGGCAGCCCACGGCCGTCACATTCAGCAATTTGACGGCTGAAAGCGAATGGCACATCACCCTCACCAACAACGATGGTGACACACGCCAAGCCACACTTCGGTTCACCTTCCTGCCCATCGTACAACTGCTGGGAGAGTTTGGCTACGACTACCAGACAGGACTTTTCCTCTTTTCACACCCCGATTCGGCCAGGACCGATACCCTTACAGCCAATATCAAGTGGCGTGGAGGCACCACCAATGTTGAAGGCAAGCACAAGCGCAACTATAAGGTGAAATTCACAGAAGACCATCGTCTGCTCGGACTTCGCAACGACAATAACTGGATGCTCGATGCCGGACAGCCTGACGTGTTCCGTATGCGCAACCGCATTGCTTTTGACCTCTGGAACAAAATGGCCAGCAAACCTTATTACGCCGAACAGGAACCAAAGGCCCTCAATGGCGTCAGGGGAGCGCTCGTAGAGGTGTTTCTTCAGAACGAATGGCGCGGACTCTACAACCTCTCCGAATTTGTCGACCGCAAACAATTAAAACTGAAGAAGATTGACCAGAAGACAGGAGAGATACGTGGATGCCTGTATAAAGCAATCAACTGGGACAAAACCCGGATGTTCGACTTCTTTGACACTTACGACAACACCAAGGAAACTTTCTTCGGCTATGAAAGCAAATACCCCGACCTTTCGGACAACGACACCGTGGACTGGCTGCCGCTCGTCACATCAAACAACTTTGCGTGCAACAGCACCGACGAGGCGTTCCAGCAACACATAGCCGACTACTTCGACATCCCCGTTGTCATAGACTATAACATCTTCTTCAATGTAGTCAATGCCGTCGACAATTCAGGGAAAAATATGTACTGGGCCGTCTACGACAAGACAGCCACCAAGTGCCTGACACCTGTACCCTGGGACCTCGATGCCACCTTCGGACAGCGATGGGGCGGACAACTCATCAGGGAGACGGAAGAAGGATACTTCAACTCACCAGACTTCAAACTCGACTTCGAACTGGCACTCACCTACCGCTTCTTCCGCGACAATTTCAACGACTATTTGGGCCAACTGAACAGCCGCTATGCCCAACTCAGACAGCCAGGCCAGCCCCTCCACACCGACAGCATCATAGCCATTGTCACCTATTACTTTCAGGCCGCCAAGAATAGTGGTGCTGCTGCTCGCGAGGAAGCCAAATGGAGCGGCGACAGTGATGTCTGGGGCGACGACATCGATTTCACCACCGAGTATGCCTACATCTGTAACTGGATTCGCCAGCGAATGCATTTCATCGACACCACCCGGTTGCCACTCTTCTACAAGCAGTCCTATTTCGACCAGTTGAGCGTCCAAACTCCCACTATTTCCCAGGAGGCAACTCCCATCTACGACCTCAGCGGGCGGATAGTCACAGGCAGCC
Source organism: Prevotella sp. (assembly GCA_017960525.1). Taxonomy (GTDB): domain Bacteria; phylum Bacteroidota; class Bacteroidia; order Bacteroidales; family Bacteroidaceae; genus Prevotella. Next base: position 39,476 of record JAGCZA010000103.1, on the reverse strand, counting down.
TCAAGCCCGGATTCTACATCAGGGACGGCAAGAAATTCTTGGTAAAATGAGACTGCCTTTTATCGACAAGTTGAAGGCACTGGCAATGATGCTCGTGGTGTGGGGTCACACTATGTATTTCTGTATGTATCACGAGGAAAACGCCAGCGACCCTGTGCTCAACATCATCTGCACGTTCCACGTACCGCTGTTCTTCTTCCTTTCTGGCTTCGTCATTTCAGAGGCTCCAGACATACATAAGTTCCTGCGCAAGGCCCGTAAATTTCTGGTGCCTATGCTTGTCGTGGGATTTATCAACGCGCTGCTTTTCGACGGGGTAAGGGATTTCTTCCTCAATGATGGACACTTTGGCTACTGGTATTTGTTGATGCTCACCGTATTCTATCTCCTGCTGGTGCCGTTCAGGTATGCGTCATCGTTTCCGTTCACGTTAGCATTATCAACAGCCTTTTGGCTCGTGATGTATTTGTGTATTGACTCTTCCAACGTGGTGATTTCAGCACTCAACCCAGGGGGAGCCTTTGCCTACTGGCCGTTTTTCATCATTGGCTACATCTGCCGCAAATATTTCCTGATCGGCGGGCTGGCACGGAGGTTTGCCCCAGCGTTTATCGTTGGCAAACCGTGGTTTGCAGCATTGTTAGTCGTCGTTTACCTCACTTTGCTTGTTTTGTCGTTCAGACGTATTGACAATCTGCCGCTCGCCTTCGACTTCACAATCGCCCTTGTTGCCATTGCCGCCCTTATGACGCTCTTTTTCCATTTCGGCGACAGCCGCACTTTCATCGACCGTCAGTTTCTGCTCATCGGAAACAGCACGCTCGACATCTATATCTATCACTACTTCTTCATCCGAATCATCAACCTGGATTTTCTCAAGGCCCAGAGCCTCCCCGTTGAGATAGCAGTCACCATAACGCTCACCATCGCTATCGTCTATTGTTCCATAGCAATTGGGCGCCTTGTTGCTCATCTTTCCCCTTCCTCCTCATCGTAGGGGCAGGCCTCGTGTCAGCCCGCACCCAAGTAGGAGTTATATACCTTCTAACTGGTAGTTATATACCTTCTAACTGGTAGTTATATACCTTCTAACTGGTGGAAGGCTAATTTCTCAAATGGTTGCTCATCCAAACGTAGAGGCGGCGCAGGCGTAGGGAGGGGAGAGCAAGAAAAATCCTGCCTTTTAGCGGAATCTTGATGTTGTTGGCGGACAGGTCGGCGAGCAGTTCCAGATAGTACGGGCTGTCCCCCCATTTGCTGCGTGGACTCCACAGGGCTACGCTGTACATATTCTCCAGTCGGTCGGCCAGCATATCGGCCATATACTCCTGGTGGAGTGGGGCGGGAATGGATTTTTTGCGCAGTTCGTTCAGTTCGTAGCAGTAGTCGGCTGTCCATCGGAAACAGTTGCTGGTGTGGTCGTCGCCCTTGCAGTAGACATTCTCGTAGACAAGGGCAACGGGCTTTTCGGTGGTGAAGACGAGGCGCAGCCAAAACAGATAGTCCTCGCCCATCATAATGTGTCGTGGCAGGTCGAAGAGCCAGGGAGTGAGTATGCTACGACGGTAAAGGCTGCCCCAGGGCACGCCGATAGTACCTTCGGCCCTGACCGCGAGATGGCGAAATTCACTGTAGGGACAGGCCCCGTGCCAGCCCGTTCCGCCCAGGTCTGTTATACTTTTGGCATTGCCAAAAACGATGTCTGTTGCGTCGCTGGCGGCGGTTGTGAGACGGGAGAGTGCGTCTGGCGGCAGCGTGTCGTCGGAGTCGACGAAGCAGACCCATTTTCCCGTCGCATTTTCCACGCCTACGTGACGGGCCTCCGTGCGACCCTTGTTGGGCTGGTGAATCACGTGCATACGTGGGTCTTGGCCGGCCAGACGGTCGCAAATGATTCCACTCCCGTCTGTGCTCCCGTCGTCCACCACGATGAGTTCCAGACAGTCCATAGTCTGTGCGAGGATGCTGCGGATGCAGGCCTCTATCGTTGCTGCCGAGTTGTAGACAGGCACTATGACCGATGTCAGGAAGTCTTTCATACTTGGTGCAAAGGTAGTGATTTTGTGCGCAGTCTTGCACTTCTTTGCGTTAATTTTCCCAAATTGCAGTTCTATTTCGTGCTTTTTTCATAACTTTGCCAAATTATTTGGCGAAGTATGCACAAGGAGTGTCGGGGATTGCAAATCCCTTTCAACGGCATCGGGGAATGCAAATCCCCTCCAACGGCGGGCTATTGGCTGTTTTTGCTGGTGGTCGGTGTGGGTATGCTGTTGCTCAATCTGCTTGATGCTCCCACGTTGAGCGACGATATGATTTACCGTTTCAAGTGGAGCGCCGACGAGCAGGCACCGCTTGAAACAATAGACTCGCTGGGCGATTTGCTGAGTTCCCAGTGGGTGCACTATCTTTCCACCAACGGCCGTTTCCCTGTACATTTGCTGGCGCAGGCATTCCTGGTGTTTGTTCCGCCTGTGGTCACCCAGGTGGTGAACAGTCTGCTGTTTGTGCTTCTGGTTCATCTCATCAGTTGTCTTGTGTCCGATTCTGGCAAGCGATTGTTCGTGGCTGTGATGGCCACGGTGTTGCTGCTGTTGGTGATGCAGGGTGTCCGCACCACGTTGTTGTGGAGTCTTGGTGCCTTTAACTATCTGTGGGTGGCGGTGGTCACGTTGTGCTTTTTGCTGGGTCTTAATCGGGTATTGCAAAACCCCTCCAACTCTGGTTGGCGCTGGCTGCTGTTGCCGCTGGCTTTTGTGGCCGGCTGGAGTCACGAGGCCCTTTCGCTTCCCCTGTCGGCGGCCTTTGCCGCGCTGCTCTTCAGTCGACGTATGAAACCAATAAGGCCCTTCCTTCTGGCCTATATGGCAGGCACTTGTTTGCTGCTCCTTTCCCCGGGGATATGGGGTCGGGCTGCCGATACAGTGAGCGTGCAGAGCCGGCTGATGAGTGGCGCTATCAATATGGTGTTCAACGTGCGTATCCTTTGGCTGCTCCTTGTCTGCTTGCTGGTGTTGTGGAGGCGTATTCGTGTTGACGTTCCCGTTGTTATAGCCTTGGCGGTGTCGGTTGTTATCGTCCTGCTTTGCGGGAGCAATCTGGAGCGCGTGGCTTTCTATACCGACTTTATTGCTATGCTGTTGCTGTTGCATTTACTACAACAGTTGCTTAGTAGTGCCTGGCAGCATTGTCTGGTGGGTGTGGGCATCACTTTGCTGGTGGTGTGCTTCTTCCCCATTTATCAGGTGAGGAAAGACAATTACGACCGTTGGCTCCTGGCCGAAAAGCAGATGAAGGAGCCTGGGCGCGAACTGATAGCGGTGACGCTGCCTGACAGCAATACGGGCGTCGTGACCGACTATTTCCGCAACCACTACGTGAATCCATCGTTTGACTTTGGCTTTTATTCCAGTTATATGGGCTTCGACGCTACCGACATCAATATGCGTTGTGCCGCCCGTCTTTATGGCAAGGAGAAAATGGTCTTCTTGCCTGACGACGTGGTGAGGCGGGCAGAGACTGACAGCCTGGCCTACAAAGATTTTGAACTGGACGAGCACGGCCTGCTCTACGTGCGTCGCATCAGCCAGCCCTCTGCACCCAGCAGTGTGGAATTTGTGCTCAACGACGAGGATCCCGCTACGCTCAGTCCCCTGCAACGGCTGGTGGCCTATAAAGACAGCATCTTCGACTTGGACGATTTCCACCACGATGTGGTGACTATTGGCGGGCGGCACTATCTGGTACTCACAAAGCCCACCACCAATATCTATCGGCGAATCAAACAGATTAACATACTATGATGAAGAAGAAATACTTACTGAGTCTGCTCCTACTGGGCATAGGACTTGCCGGACAGGCGCAGACAGGCGAAGTGATAAACGTGAACTTGGAGAATGAATCGGTGAAGCGTTATATGGACGAGGTGACCTATCTGCCAGAAGACGAGAGCCGCATTACTAACTATCACAATATTAACTTAGAGCGGAAAGACCTTCCTAACCCCGCTGTCATTCCTGTGCCCGCCGTCGAGGCCGACACGCTGACGATTACGGTCTGGTCGGGAGACTGGGCGGTGACCAAGAAGGGCATAGCCAAGGGCAGCACCCAGGTGGAGGTCTACAACCTGGTGCCAATGTGCAACTATTCCTATCAGGTGTTGGCCGACAAAAAAGTGGTGGCCAGCGGAGAGATACATACCACAGGACAGGTACGTATGATTGCTCTGCCCAGCATCAGCAATGTGCGCGATCTGGGCGGATGGCCAACGGCTGACGGGCGAACCATCAAGTACGGAAGACTCTATAGGGGGTCAGAGATGAACGGATTGTTAGAGATGGATTCAGTCGATCTGGTCACTTTCACCACCGACCTGGCTATTGGGGCGGAGATTGATATGCGGGCTTGGTACAACGATGGGCCTGGCATCTCTGTTCCGGGGTTCCTTGATGCCAACCACACCAGCACGGGTGAAGTTCCCTCCTTCCTATATACCAATGACAGTGGACAAACAGCCTCGGCCCTTTTCACCTATATGTGGCAGCGACGGTGGAAGAACGAGTTCAACTTCATCATCCAAAACCTGATGGCCGGCCGCAACATTTATATGCATTGCGTCTGGGGGGCTAACCGCACAGGCTACCTTGCTTTGTTGCTCGAAGGTTTGCTTGGTGTCAGTTACAGCGATATGGTGAAGGACTACGAACTGACCACCTTCTCCAACCGCTTAGAACGAAAGGAAAAGATAGACAGTATCTTCATCCAAATAGACAGTTTGCCTGGCAATACGTTGCAGGAAAAGTTCAATCACTACTTTGTAAACGTACTGAAAGTGAAGCAGAGTGATGTCGACTACCTGTTTTCAGTAATGCTCGAAGGCACTACCCCTGGTGTCAATCCCCCCACGGCCATCGAATCTCTTGTTGGAAGGGATTTGCAATCACCGACCATTAGTTACGGCCTCGATGGCCGACGGCAGCAGTCGCGCCGCAAGGGCATCGTCCTTCAACGTCAGAGCGACGGAACTGTGCGCAAAATCATCAAGTAAGCCTATTATGAGGAAGAAAGTAAGCATCATTGTGCCGTCATACAACGAGGAGGCTTCGCTGCCGGCCCTTTATGATAGTCTGTGTAGTATGATGTCGGCACAGGAGGGCTACGACTTTGAACTGCTCTTCGTCAACGACGGCAGCCACGACGGCACCCAGGCCATCATTGAGGAACTGGCCGCAAAAGACGCACGTGTAGCCTACGTGGAGTTGTCGCGCAACTTTGGCAAAGAGGCGGCTATGCTGGCTGGATTCGACCACGCCACGGGCGATTGCGCTGTCGTCATCGATGCCGATCTGCAGCACCCGCCCCAGGTCATTGCCGAAATGCTGTCGTGGTGGGAGCAGGGCTATGAAGACGTTTATGCCCGTCGGCGCACTCGTGGCAAGGAGAGTTGGTTGCGCCGCCGACTGACTATGGCCTTCTATCATATTATGGCTCGTAGCAGCCGTTACGAGGTGCTTCAGAACGTGGGCGACTTCCGCTTGCTCGACCGCAAGTGCATCGATGCCCTACGCCGTTTGCGTGAGACGGAACGCTACACCAAAGGGCTTTATAGTTGGATAGGTTTCCGAAAGAAGGAAATACTCTTCGACCAGGAGGAGCGCCGCTATGGGCAGAGCCATTGGAGCCTGTGGCAGTTGGCCAGCCTTGCTCTGGAGGGCATTGTCAGTTTCTCCACCGCCCCCCTGCGCTTAGCCACCATCCTGGGTTTCCTCACAGGCATCGGCGCTTTTATCTATCTCATTTATACCTTTATAAAAGCCGTCGTCTGGGGCGACCCAGTGGCAGGCTATCCCACACTCATCTGCGTGATGCTTTTCCTCGGCGCCGTACAACTCATCTGCCTGGGGATTCTTGGCGAATATCTGGGCCATATCTTCAACGAATCGAAGCGGCGACCCAACTATCTGGTGGAAAAGGCCTCAAAGACTCTTCTCTTTTTGCTTTTCACTTTTCACTTTTCACTATTCGCCAGCCCTGCAGGGGCGCAATCGACCTGGAACGCCCGCTACCAGCAATATATCGACCAGTACAAGGATTGTGCCATCGAGCAGATGCTCAAGTGGAAAGTGCCCGCCAGCATCACTTTGGCCCAGGGCCTGCTTGAAAGCGGAGCCGGCCAGAGCCGCCTGGCCACCAAAGGCAACAACCACTTCGGCATCAAGTGCCACGGCTGGCAAAAGGCCACGATTTTGAGCGACGATGAGACCAAGAACGAGTGTTTCCGCGCCTACGATTCTCCTTACGAGTCGTTTGAAGACCACTCCCGCTTCTTGGCCACAGGCCAGCGCTACAAAGGGCTGTTTTCCCTCAAGTTGACCGACTACCGGGGCTGGGCAAAGGGCCTGAAGGCAGCAGGCTATGCCACCAATCCGCAATATGCCAACCGCCTCATAGAACTCATCCAACTCTACAAACTCTACGAGTACGACAAGGCGAAGAAGTATGACCATTTCCTCTACGACCACACCAAGAGCGCTCAACCGCTCCACCTGATTAAGATTTACAACAAGAACTATTATCTCATCGCCCGTCGTGGCGACACGTTCCGCTCCATTGGCGAGGAACTGGACATCAGTTACAAGAAGATTGCCAAATACAACGAGCGCGACCGCAACGACGCCCTACAGGAGGGAGAAATCATCTGGCTGAAGAAGAAACAGAAGAAAGCCGCCAGCGAGTATAAGGGCCGAAGCCACTACGTCAGGGCAGGCGAGTCGATGTACTCTATCGCCCAGAAATACGGCATACGCCTGAAGTCGCTCTACAAGATGAACCACCTGAATCCTGACTACAATATTCAGGTTGGCGACCAGTTGCGACTCAGGTAACAAGGGGGTCAATTAACACGAAAATAACATAAAATAACGATGAAAAAAACATTGAAACCGGCAACCCTCTGCGTTCAGGCAGGATGGGAGCCAAAAAACGGAGAAGCGCGGGTGCTCCCCATCTTTCAAAGCACCACGTTCAAGTATGACAACACGGAGGAAATGGCCGACCTCTTCGACCTGAAGAAGGAGGGCTATTTCTACACCCGTCTGCAGAATCCCACCAACGATGCCGTGGCCCAGAAGATTGCCGCCTTGGAGGGTGGGGTAGGGGCTATGCTCACCAGCAGCGGACAGGCTGCCAACTTCTACGCCCTGTTCAACATCTGTAGCGCCGGCGACCATTTCGTCACCTCCAACGAAATCTACGGAGGCACCTATAACCTCTTTGGTGTCACGTTGAAGAAACTTGGCATTGAGTGCACTTTCGTCAGCCAGGAGGCATCGGAAGAGGAGATTGACGCCGCCTTCCGCCCCAATACAAAGGCCCTCTTCGGCGAAACTATTTCCAACCCCGGTTGCCGCGTGCTCGACATAGAGAAGTTCGCCCGCATTGCCCACCGCCACGGCGTCCCCTTGATTATTGACAACACCTTCCCAACGCCTATCAATTGCCGGCCTTTCGAGTGGGGAGCCGACATCGTGACCCATAGCACTACGAAGTATATGGACGGCCACGCCACGCAAGTGGGCGGTTGTGTGGTGGATAGCGGCAACTTCGACTGGGATGCCCACGCCGACAAGTTCCCCGGCCTGTGCACACCTGACGAGTCGTATCACGGATTGACCTATACGAAGGCATTTGGAAAGATGGCCTATATGACCAAACTTGTAGCCCAGTTAATGCGCGACCTTGGTAGCATACCTTCGCCCCACAATGCCTTCCTGCTCAATCTCGGACTGGAGACGCTCCATTTGCGTATGCGCCAGCATTGCGCCAACGCCCAACGCATTGCCGAGTTCCTCCAGCAGGACGACCGTGTGGCTTGGGTGCACTATAGCGGTCTGCCTGGCGACGACGCCTACCAATTGGCCCAGAAATATCTGCCCAACGGCTCTTGTGGCGTCATTGCCTTCGGCCTGAAGGGTGACCGCCAGACCGCCATCAAGTTTATGGACTCGCTCAAGTTGATAGCCATTGTCACACACGTGGCCGACGCACGTACCTGCGTGCTCCATCCTGCCAGCCACACCCATCGCCAGTTGTCCGACGAGCAATTGCGTGAGGCAGGTGTCGCCCCTGACCTCATCCGCCTCTCAGTAGGCATTGAGGACGTAGACGACCTGCTCGACGATATCAAACAAGCGTTAGCGGAAATATAGTCAGACAACCTACCCCTCCCTGGCGGGGAGTTCCTACTTAGAAGGTATATAACTACCAGTTAGAAGGTATATAACTCCTACTTAGAAGGTATATAACTCCCAATTAGAAGGAGTGGGGAAGGAAGTCCGATGCTGGGCGGCCTTCACGCAAGGCTTGCGCCATCAGGTTCATAGTTGGGGCAACGTGGCTGAAGAACTGGTGGTAGCCCTCGCAAAGGTAGTTCAGGCCAGGCTCGCCGTAGCGGTCTCGCACGAATCGGTTGCGCGGACACTCACCGTGACAGGCGAAAAGGAATTGACACTCACGACATTGTCGAGGCAATGCCGTGAGTTTCTGTTGTCCGAAGGTTCTTAGTTGTTCACTATAGAGTATCTGTGTGAGCGATTGTTGGTGTATGTTCCCCAGTCTGTATTCGGGAAAGACGAAGTGGTCGCAGGCATAGACGGTGCCGTCGGCCTCCATCACCGTTGCGCTTCCGCACGTGGGAGAAAGCGAGCAGAGGCCAGGCTCCGCCCCCACCCAGTTAGCCAGCGTGGCGTCGAAGAGTTGTACGAAGAGCCGCCCCACATCCTCGCGCAACCACTCGTCGTAGAGCTGGCAGAGGAAACGCCCCCATTGGGCAGGATTGACGGAGGTGAGAGGTGAGGGGTGGGAGGTGGGAGGTTCCACGACGGGCGTGAACTGGAGGAACTGGCAGCCCATCTCCTTGAAGAAGCGGTAGAACTCTATGGGGTGGTCGGCGTTGAGGCTGTTCACCGTGGCCATCGCGTTCCACTCCACGCCGTGCTTTTGGAGCAAACGTATGCCTTTCATCACATCATCGAAGGTAGGCGTACCGTTGCGGTAGCGTCGGTAGCCATCGTGTAGTTCCTGTGGCCCGTCGATGGAAATGCCCACAAGGAAATGGTTTTCACGGAGAAACTCACACCACTCGTCGGTCAGTAGCGTGCCGTTGGTTTGAAGGCAGTTGTCTATGTGGTGCCAGCCGGCGTGTCGCCGTTGCAACTCCAGGGCGTGACGGTAGAAGGAGAGCGGGCGCAACAACGGTTCGCCTCCGTGCCAGATGAAGAGCACGTCGCGTTGTGTCTGTGCTTCGATGTATTCGCGTGTGAACTGCTCCAGCAGCTCTTTGTCCAGCGTCTGCCGGCTTTTCTCCAGATAGTAGCAGTAGTTGCAGGCCATATTGCAGACCGCCCCTACCGGCTTCAGCATGACGTAGACAGGGTGGCCGAAGGGTGTCGCAACCAAACTAAAATTCGAACTTGTAGCCAAGAGTCAATTGGATAACACTGTTTTTCGAGTCATCCCTATCAACCATTTTCGTAACGCCGATATTGTAGCGTCCGTCAATCACCACATGCTTGTATTCAAACGACAGGCCGACAGGAATGGAGAGGTCAAACGTATTGATGTCAATGTGCATGTCAGACAAACTACCGCTTACAGAGATGCCTTGGGTAGACACCTCATAGCTCGAGTTTACGTTTAAACCCGGTTGGAGGCCGAATTTCAGAGCCAGTCCTTTTGCAAAGTAGATATTCGCCAAGATAGGTATGTTGATGTAATCTGTCTTCGATGTCACAGTTGCTTGATAACCTTGGTATGTCCCAGATTCCTTAGCCCCTTGCATTGAATATATAAACCCGGATGAAAGGCTGAAGTTTTTTGTCAAGTAGTGCTCCAATTCTAATCCGGCAGCTATGCCGATGCGGGGGTCAGAATTGTCCGAATTGGTATAGTTGGCAATGTTCAAACCAATCTTAGGCTGAATGGTGAGCCCGGATTCCTGCTGTGCGGAAACGCAAATGGCAGACAGAAAAAGTGATGCAGCAATAATAGTCCTTTTCATAGTTGAATGATGAAATATCTTTTTTTGAATCGAATAGTGTGCAAAATTACAAAAAGTTTTGGAAAATACAAATAAAATAGAAAAAAAAGGCACCCTTGGTCAATTTAACTATTATATGGACTTATGGTCTTGATTACCACTGTCCAGGATTCTCATGTATTGTTCGTAAGTGATGTGGCGACCGCCCATTGAGGCGAAGTGAGGTGTCTCAAACTGGCAATCGATGAAGTGGCCGCCTATGGTCTCCATTCGCAGGGCCAGGCAGATGAGGGCCAGTTTCGAGGCATTGGGCACCAGCGAGAACATACTCTCGCCGAAGAAGGCTCGGCGCAGGCAAACGCCATAGAGGCCGCCGACGAGCCGCTCCTGTTCCCATACCTCCACGCTGGTGGCGAAGCCCTGTCGGTTCAGTTCGGTGTAGGCGTTGATGATGTCGGGGCCGAGCCAGGCTCCCTCTTCCTCGTTGCGCCCCTGAACAGTAGCGCAACCCCGAATGACGCCCAGGAAGTCTTTGTTGATGGTCACCTCATACTTGTCAAATCGGAGCAATTGCCGCATCGAGTGGCTGATGTGGATTTCGTTTGGGAAGATGACGTAACGGTCGAGTGGGCAATACCAGTGAGGCTCGTCCCAGTCGCGAAACGAGTACCAGGGGAAGAAGCCGTTACTATAGGCCAGCAATAACCGGTCTGCCGACAGGTCGCCCCCTACGGCCACCAGCCCGCTTGGCTCTCCCAGATGCGGGTCGGGGAACCACAACTCTTCATCTAATCGAAAGACCGCCATTCTTCAAGTCAATAGTAATGTTGCCACCGTTCTTCAGGTTGCCGAAGAGAATCTCGCGCATCAGCAGGGGCTTGAGTTGCTGGGCGATGACGCGATCCATCTCTCTGGCTCCGTACTCTGGTGTGAAGCCTTCCTTCAGCAAATGGTCGAAGGCCTCTTGGGTGAGGGTCAGCCCAATCTGCTTGGCCTCCAGTTTGGCCTCCAGTTCGCGAAGTTTCTTTTGCAGGATGAGTGTGGCCATTGATTTGTCCATATCGTGGAAGACGACAGCCCCTGAGAGTCGGTTCAGGAATTCTGGCTTGAAGGTCTTCTTCACCTGCTTCATCATTGCCTCGCCCCGGCTTACGGTGCTATTGAAGCCGATATTGCCCTGCGAGGCGAATTGTGCGCCGGCGTTGGAGGTCATAATGAGGATGACATTTCGGAAGTCGGCCTTCCGGCCCTTGTTGTCGGTCAGTCGGGCGTAATCCATCACTTGCAGGAGGATGTTGTAGATGTCTTGGTGGGCTTTCTCAATCTCGTCGAGCAGGAGCACGCAATTGGGCGTCTTGCGGATTGCGTCGGTGAGCAGACCGCCGTCTTCGTAGCCTACGTAGCCCGCTGGCGAGCCGATAAGTTTGGCCACGGCGTGCTTCTCGGTATATTCGCTCATATCGAAGCGCACCAACTCGATGCCCAGTTCTCTTGCCAGCACCCGTGCCACCTCCGTTTTGCCTACGCCCGTAGGCCCCACAAAGAGGAGCGAGGCGAGAGGCTTGTTGTCGTCGAGCAGACCAGCACGCGACATCTGTACGGCCTCTACCACTTGGCGGATGGCCTCATCCTGGCCGTATATTTGCGAGAGCATACGTGGTGCGAGGCTCTCCAGTTTTTGATAGTCGTTGTCGTCGGCCACGGCCAGCGCGTCCACCTTGCACGTTTTTGAGAGAACGTCGGCAATCTCAGCCTTGGTGATATGTTGAGAGTTGAGTGTTGAGAGTTGAGAGACTTCAGAACTGGTGTCTCTCAACTCGGAGGCGGCCCCCGCCTCGTCTATCAGGTCGATGGCCTTGTCGGGCAGGAAGCGGTCGCTGATGTGCTTGGCGCTGGCTTCTACGGCAAAACTGACGGCCTCATCGTCGTAGGTCACGCCGTGAAACTTCTCATACAAAGGCTGAAGTTGCCTGAGTATGTGCTTGGCCTCGTCTATGCTTGGCTCGCCGATGTCTATCTGCTGGAAACGCCGAATCATCCCCTTTGAGCGGGAGAAGTGGCGGTTGTACTCTTCGTAGGTGGTGGAGCCGATGAAGCGAATGGTGCCGCCCTCTAAATAGGGCTTTAGCATATTCGAGGCGTCGAGGGCACTATCGCTTGTGGCCCCTGCGCCTACAAGGGTGTGTATCTCGTCTATGTAAACGATGTTGCCCGTGCTCTCCTGCTGGATACCGTCCATAATCTGCTTGATGCGGTTCTCGAAGTCGCCCCTGTATTGCGTACCGGCCAACAGGGTGCCCATATCAAGTTGGTAGATGCGGCTGCCCTTTAGCCTATCGGGCACACGCCCCTCCTCAATCATCCGCGCCAACCCCCAAACAAGGGCCGTCTTGCCCACGCCAGGTTCGCCCACGTGGAGCGGATTGTTCTTGTTGCGTCGGCAAAGCACTTGGATGGTGCGTTGCAACTCTTCTTCCCTTCCGACGAGCGGGTTTTGCTGGTGGTAGAGTTCGTTCATACAAGTTACCAGCCTGCGCCAAGCCGCCTTTTCGCCATCATTTTCCGTCTTTCCCGACTTAATGCCCGACTCGTCCAACTGGTCGTCCATTTCGTAGAAGTTGATGAGATGGCTCATAAAGTGCGACTCCTTGCCAAAGAGACAATCCTTCAGGAGGTAGGCCGCCCAGGAGTCTTCGAGCATCAGAATACCCCTGACCAGATGGGGGATGTCGATGGCCTCCGCGCTACTCGATGTCACGGAATTCACCGCCGCCCCAATCACCTTCGACATCTGTTCCGACACTTCCGGCTCATACTCCGTCTCTTCGGGTATGGTCTCTATGCTTTCGAGGAAATCCCTCAGGCGGTCTTCAAACTGGAATGGGCTATAGAAAATGTTGAGGGCCGAGTTGAATTCAAAGTTCTCAATCAATGCCAGCAACAGATGTTCCGGCATAATGAACTCGTGGCGAAACTCCTTGCACAACGTTATCGCCTTATCTAACACCAGCGATGCCCGTTTTGTCTGCTTCATCTCTTCCATAGTGCCTATGTCTCTTCTGGTTCAACGGAAAGACGCAATGGGAATCCCTTTTCCCGCGCCATATTGGTGGCCTTGCGAGCCTTGGAAACGGCGATGTCGTAGGTATAGATGCCCACCACGGCCTTGTCCGAGTGGTGCACTTTCAACATAAGTGCGTTGGCTTCTTCCTCGCTTTTGAAGAACACCTGGACAAGCACCATCACGACAAAATCCATCGCGGTGAAATCGTCGTTGTAGATAATCACCTTGTATCTTCTCGGCTCCCTGATGTCGGTGCGTTGCCGTTCTTTTATTTGTGACTGACTGGTTGGCATAATGTAATTAGTTGTTTATTTGAACAAGACGACCACATCCTTGTAGCCCATTGTCTTCATCAGTTGGACGATGTGCTGGTTGGCCAGTTGGCGGGTGTAGTCCAGATTGTCGCTGGTCAGCGCCCGCGCCATCATCTTCCGACGCGCCTTTTCATAGAGTTCGTTGCGGGCCTTTGCCCCCCATTGGCCGTGCTCGTGGAAAGAGAGCGTGCGCGCCTCGTCGATGAAATTGTCGTCGAGCAACCGCACGTCGGGCAGGGTGAGCACCAGCCGCTCCCCATCGACGACGGCACAAGATTGGTCTATTTGCGACAGGTCGAGACCGAGCCTGAGCGTGCCGTAGTAGATACGCACCAGTTGGTCGTCGGTGAAGAGGCCGCTACGCACGGTGTCCACCAGTTCCTCGTCGTCAATGCAGAGCAACTCCCATTGCCCAATGTCGCGTATGCTCTTGAGGTGTGTGGGCGAGATGTACGTCTCGGTGCGGTCGGTCAGTATCGAGTCTCCCAGCATCTTCTTCACCTTTTGCGAGGCCCAGAAGGCGGAGCCATAAGCAATCACCAGCCAGAAGATGCCTACCAGAGCCAGACACCCGCCGCATCCTATCAGAAGTCGTTGGTTGTTTTTTTCCATAGTGAGTCTTTTATGTCGAAGGGGTTGAAGTCGCGGCGGAAACTGATGGTGATGTCCTCCTGTGCGAACCCCATCTGCTCGAAAATGGGGATGAGCAGCCTTACCGCGCTGGCCCTTGCCGCCCGCTCAATGCCCATTCGGGGAACGTCGTTGATGATGGCCTCCCGGCCTTCCGCCTCCAGGAGAGCCAGTTCACGGTCGGTGAAGTCGTCGCGGAAACCGGTCACGTAGTGCTTGATGCCCTCGTGGTCGATGCGGGTGGCGGTGAGCATCACCTGCGGGTCGGGCAATGTGACGGTGATTTGGCGCCCCTGCCGCTCGATGTTGTCGGCCGTCATCAGCCCCAAGTCCACATAGCCCTTCAGGGTAGCCTCCATCGGAATGACCACCTTGCGCTGGCCGAACACGTTGAGGCCGATGGAAATGCCCAAAGCCCCCACTTCGCGGTTCGACTCGCAAGCCACCACCTTGTGCACGCGGTACTCCGTCGTGTAGAGGCGGGAGCATTGCTGAATGTTGGAGAGCAGCACACCGAGCGTGTCGACGGCCTCAGCAGGAGCCGTTCCCGCCTGCTCTTTGTGGCAACTGGAGGCCAGCAGGGGCAAGGCCAGCACAACAAATCGTAAATTGAAAATTCGTAAATAGTAAATAAATTTCATCTTGCCTGCAAAAGTAATAAAAAAGTGTTATCGGTACAAAAAACTTCACAATTTTTCCGACGGTTTTAAACTTTTTCCATAACCCCGCGTCAGATAGATAGTTGCAACAAAACAAAATCAACCAAATTAAATAATAAAAAAAACGTACAATTATGAAGAAAATGGTATTGGCTTTGATAGCCGCACTGACAATGACCACCTCGATGATGGCTCAAGACGACAACAGACAGAACCGCGAGCGCAGGCAGTTTGACCGGACTGAAATGCTGAAGCAGCGCACCGACCGAATGGTGAAGGCCTACGGGCTGAACGAAGAGCAGGCCAAGCAGTTGCTGGACCTCAACACCAAGTATGCCGAGCAGATGGGCCCCGGACGTGGTTTCCGCCCCGGAGGTGAGCGTGGCCAGCGCCCCGAAAGAATGGAGAGAATGAACGCCCCGCGTCCTGACTCGATGAAAAACGCCCCCCGTCCCCAGATGGAAATGAACGGCAATTTCGAGAAAATGCGTGAGGCCAGGGAAGCCTTCGAGAAAGATCTTCAGAAGATTCTGACCGAAGAGCAGTTCAAGGCCTACAAGGAAGACGAGGCCAAGCGCCAGAGTATGGGTCCCCGCGGCCCTCGCGGTCCCCGCGATCGCGGCCAGGGTCCCCGCCAGCAGGGTGATATGAAATAACCCCCCAACACTTTAATATGAATAACAAGAGAACCACGTGCAATCGTGGTTCTTTTTTTGTATTGAATTTTGCGTAGGGGCAGGCCCTGTGCCAGCCCGAAAAAAGTTTCAACAAATCGTAAATCGTAAATCGTAAATCGTAAATCCGTAAATCGTAAATTATATAGGGTTGTAACAAATCGTAAATCGTAAATCCGTAAATCGTAAATTATATAGGGTTGTAACAAATCGTAAATCGTAAATCCGCAAATCGAAAATTTTATAGGTATTGATTTAAACCTTTTGCTTCGGCCCGCGTCAAAGATACAGAAATCAGGATAACAAATTTAAAAACCAAACGAACATGAAAAAGATTGTATTGACTATGGTTGCCACGATGGCACTTACGTTTACCTTTGCTGAGACAAAGAGCAACAGTATGGACTCGCGATTCGACATGAGTTGTAACATGCACCGCCTCTCAATCGCACTCGACCTCGACGAGGAACAGGTGGAAGCAGTAGAAGCGATTCAGAACAACTTCAGCGACGAGATGCAGTCACTGGCCACACTGAGAGGGCCTTGGTTGAGACACGGAATCCATCAGGCCGTCAGGAACGACGCCCAGCAGATGAAGCGAGTACTCAACGACAAGCAGTTCAGCACCTACATGCGCTTGCTGACACTGACTCTTCGCAACAGAAATCTCTAAGCAAAAGGTTTAAAGCAACAACGGGAGGACACGCGAGTCCTCCCGTTTGTTGTGTAGGGCGATTTCAAAAAAAAATTGAAAATTGCCAAGTTTTTATGGTTGTGTGAAGAAAAAGTTGTATATTTGCGCAGAATATATACAGAATGTGAACCATGAAGTATATCTCCTTGCCATCACAAAAAGTGCATCGCCTAAGTTTCTATCTGGCGATGGAGGAATATGTGGCCCGTCACCTGGACGAGCCGGAGGCGTTCTTTATGTGGCAGGTGGAGCCAAGTGTGATTTTCGGGCGTAATCAGGTGGCGGAAAACGAGGTAAACGTGGCTTACTGCCTGGAGCATGGCATCAAGGTGTATCGCCGTAAGAGTGGTGGAGGTTGCGTGTATGCCGATATGGACAATGTGATGTTGTCGTATGTCTCTGATGGTGATAGCGTGGGGGTTACTTTCAATAGGTTCGTGCAGATGATCCTGCTGGTGCTTCGGAAAATGGGAATAGAAGCCACCGGAACCGCCCATAACGACATTATGATTTCCGACAAGAAGGTCTGCGGAACGGCATTCTATCAGTTGCCAGGACGCAGCATCGTCCACAGTACCTTGCTCTACGACACGAATATGGAGCACATGTTGAACGCAATTACTCCAAGTACGGATAAGCTGCAGAAGAAGGGGATTCAGAGCGTCCGCCAGCGAATCACTTTGTTGAAAAACCATACGCAGCTCACCCTTGAAGAAGTCAAGATACTGATCAGGGATACGCTCTGCATAGGAGAGCGGATGCTCACATCTGCCGAGGTGGCTGAGACAGAAGCGATGGAAGAAAATTATCTACGCAAAGATTTTATCAACCTAATACTATAAACAAACTATGGAACACAACAACAAACGAACCTGTTTGTATGACAAGCATGTGGCATTAGGAGCGCAAATGTCACCCTTCGGAGGGTTCGAGATGCCCATTCAGTATGCTGGCATTGCTCCAGAGCATCATGCTGTTCGCGAAAAAGTGGGCATTTTCGATGTCTCTCACATGGGCGAGGTGACGGTAAAGGGAAAGGATGCCGAGCGTTATGTGCAGCACATCTTCACCAATGATATAGCGGGTATGCCTGTGGGAAAGATTCTCTATGGTATGATGTGCTATGAAAATGGAGGAACCGTTGACGACCTGCTTGTTTATAAAATGGGTGAGAACGACTTTTTCCTCGTCATCAACGCCGCCAATATCGACAAGGACTGGGCGTGGATGCAGGAGCAGGTCAAGGGCTTCGACATTGACCTGCAGAATTGTAGCGACAGCTACGGACAGATAGCCATACAGGGGCCTGAGAGCGAGAATGTGATGGAGCGCGTCTTAGGGCTGGAGTGTAAGGAACTGACATTCTATACCTGCAAGACCATTGGCGATGTGATAGTGTCGCGTACTGGCTATACTGGAGAAGATGGATTCGAGGTCTATGGCTCGCACACATTTATCAATGAGTGTTGGGACAAGTTGATTGGCGCTGGCGTACAGCCATGCGGATTGGGTTGTCGCGACACGCTGCGCTTTGAGGTGGGACTACCTCTTTATGGCGATGAACTCTCTGAGGAAATCACGCCGATGATGGCGGGCTTAAGCATATTCGTCAAGCTTGACAAGACCGAGTTTGTCGGCAAGGATGCTTTGGCCAAGCAGAAAGCAGAGGGGCCGGCTAGGAAGCTTGTAGGCATCGAACTTGCAGACAAGGCGATACCCCGTCACGGCTATACTGTACTGAATATGGCTGGCGAACCTGTCGGCGTAGTGACGACAGGCTATCATACGCTTTCCACAGACAAGAGCGTCTGTATGGCCCTCATCGAAGCCCAGTACGCAAAACTGGATACTGAGTTGCAGATTCAGATTCGCAAGAAGGTATTCTCTGGGAAGGTGGTCAAGAAACAATTCTACAATAAAAACTATAAAAAATAAAGGGCTAAGGTTATGGCAAAAGTAATTGAAGGACTCTACTACTCAGAGTCGCACGAATTTGTAAGAGTAGAAGGTGACTATGGTTTCGTAGGTATCACAGACTATGCCCAGAACGCGTTGGGCAATGTGGTCTATGTGGATATGCCAGAAGTTGATGACAAGGTGTCGGCAGGTGAGGAATTTGGTGCAGTAGAGAGCGTAAAGGCTGCCTCCGACCTGATTTCGCCCGTCAGCGGAACCGTTGTGGAAATCAACGACGCCCTCGAAGATGAGCCGGAACTTATCAACCAGGATGCTTTTGAGAACTGGATTGTCAAGGTGGAACTCTCCGACAAGTCCGACCTTAACAACCTAATGGACGCCAAGGCTTACGCAGCTTTTTGCGCTTGAGCCCCCTAAGCTTAGGGGACTACAGGGGTCTGAACAAGCGCAGACCCCAATGTTCAATAATAAACGAGGTTTGATAAACGCTTGTTCAGACCCCCACCCCCCTAACCTAGGGGGATAAAATAAATGCAATACAAATATTTCCCTCATACCGATGAAGACCTGAAGGCGATGATGACAAAGGCTGGGGTAAACAGCCTTGACGACCTCTACGCCCAGATACCAGAGAGCATCCGCTTCAAAGGCGATTACAACATCCCTTCGGAGATGAGCGAGATGGAGGTGCGCCAACTGTTCCAGAAGCTGGCCTCTCAGAACCAGCAGCTGACATGTTTCGCTGGCTTTGGTGTCTACGACCACTATACGCCATCGGTAGTGACAAGTCTGCTGCAACGGTCTGAGTTCCTGACCAGCTACACCCCCTATCAGGCAGAAATCTCGCAGGGTACGCTTCACTATATATTTGAGTACCAGAGTATGATGGCCGAGCTGACAGGCATGGACATCTCTAACGCCTCGATGTACGACGGAACTACAGCTTGTGCCGAGGCGATGATGATGGCGTTGGCCGTTGGCAAGAAGCAGAACAAGGTGCTGGTGTCGGAAGGCCTGAATCCGAAGACACGTGAGGTGCTGGATAACTATGCCTTGCATCAGGGTATAGAACTGGTGACGATTGCCACCGAGGGTGGTGTTACAAATCTCTCAACACTCCGCTCTCAACTCTCAACTCTCAATGGCGTGGCTGGCGTCATCGTACAGCAGCCCAATGTCTTTGGCATTGTAGAGGACTTTACCGGCTTTGCCGATGCTTGTCATGAAAAGAAGGCCCTATTCATCATAGATAGCGTAGCCGCAGACCTGGCCGTGCTGAAGACGCCTGGAGAGTGGGGAGCCGACATCGCAGTGGGCGACGGACAGAGTCTTGGCATTCCTATGCAGTGGGGCGGCCCATACGTGGGCTATATGTGCTGCACAGAGAAACTGATACGCAAAATGCCTGGCCGCATCGTGGGTATGACCAAGGACAACCTTAACCAGCGTGCCTTTGTGCTCACACTTCAGGCGCGTGAACAGCACATCCGCCGCCAGAAGGCCACCTCCAACATCTGCAGCAACCAAAGTCTGATGGCACTCTTTGTGACTATCTGTCTCTCGCTGATGGGAAAACAAGGCATAAAGGAAGCGGCACAGCTCTCATACGCAGGCGCTCACTATCTTTGCGGCAAACTACAGGAGACCGGACGTTTCCATCTGGCCTACGACAAGCCTTTCTTCAATGAATTCTATGTAAAGTACGATGGAGACATTGACACACTCTACCAACGCTTTATCGATGCAGGATTCCTGGGCGGTGTAAAGTTGAAGGACGGACTGCTCTTTGCCGTCACCGAGAAGCGTACGAAAGAAGAAATTGATAACCTCGTAAAGATTGCTGCACTATGAACACCCGACTCTACGGAAACCTGATTTTTGAGCTCTCCAAGGAGGGCCGCAAAGGCTACAGCCTGCCAAAAAACAATTTTGGCGATTACGAGATACCCACCTCGATGAAGCGTGCCGAGGAGGCCCAACTTCCTGAGTGCGACGAGCTGACCGTGGTGCGCCACTATACCAACCTGTCGAACAACAATTTCGGTGTCGATACGGGTTTTTACCCCCTGGGGTCGTGCACGATGAAGTACAATCCTAAAATCAATGAGGAAATGGCAGTTCTGCCACAGTTCCAGCATCTCCACCCCGAACAGCCTGAAGATACCGTTAAGGGGGCTCAGGCCCTGGTGTCGCTGTTGGAGCAAGCGCTTTGCCAACTCACAGGCCTGGCTCATTTCACCTTCAAGCCCTACGCAGGTGCCCATGGTGAGCTGACGGGACTGATGACCATCGACAATTATCATCGCTCGCGTGGCGATATGCTGAGAAAGAAGGTCATCGTCCCTGACAGTGCCCACGGCACAAATCCCGCCTCGGCTGCCGTCTGCGGACTTGAGATTGTTGAGGTGAAGTCGCAGGACGACGGCACCGTAGACTTCGGCGACCTGCAACGCATCTGTTCCGAATGTGGCGATACCATCGCCGCCATGATGATGACCAATCCCAACACCCTCGGACTCTTCGAAACCCGCACCCCTGAGATAGCAAGGCTCATCCACGACTGCGGCGGCTTGATGTACTACGACGGGGCCAACCTCAATCCTATGCTCGGCATCTGCCGTCCTGGCGATATGGGCTTCGACGTGATGCACATCAACCTTCACAAGACCTTCTCCACACCTCATGGTGGCGGCGGACCTGGTGCCGGCCCAGTAGGAGTGCGCGAGGGCTTGCAGGAGTTCTTTCCTGTGGTGTCGCCCTATTGCGGTAACTTCGGCGTCATGATGCGTGCCTGCGCCTATATCCTCTCCTTGGGGCGAGAGCATATAAAGGAGGTGGGCCCCCTCGCAACCCTCAATGCCAACTACATCAAGGAGTCGTTGAAGGATGTCTACCAACTGCCCATCGACGGACTGTGCTGCCATGAGTTCGTGTTCGACGGGCTCAAGGACAAAAGTACGGGTGTCACCACGATGGACGTGGCAAAGCGGCTCCTCGACTACGGCTATCATGCGCCTACCATCTACTTCCCGCTACTCTTCCACGAAAGCTTGATGATAGAACCCACCGAAAACGAGTCGAAGGAAACGCTCGACGGCTTCATCGCCGTGATGCGAAAGATTGCCGAAGAGGCCAAGACCCACCCCGAAGAGGTGAAGTCGGCACCCCACACGACGCCTATCGGACGAGTAGACGATGTGCTGGCTGCCAAGCATCCGATAACAACCTATAAGCAGTTGAAGAATGAACAGAACTGACCTGATAATAATAGGGGCAGGCCCAGGCGGGTATCGGGCGGCAGAATATGCCGCCAAGCAGGGGCTGAAAGTCGTTGTCTTCGAGGAGGGGGAAGTTGGCGGCACTTGCCTGAATGTGGGATGTATTCCCACAAAGACTTACGTACACAGCGCCACTTTCGCTGAGGCTCGGCAACGTCTGGCAGAGGTTGTCCCTCAACTCCGTCAGGGGGTTGAGGGCATCCTCTCTCACCCAAACATCACTTTGATACGCGGAAAAGCCTGCTTCGCTGATGCCACCACCGTCTGTTCCGTATGCGGCGATACCATCGGCGCAGAAAACATCATCATAGCCACCGGCTCCGAGACCAAGTGGTTGCCCATAGCCGGAAAGGACAACCCTCGCGTGGTTGATTCCACCGAACTGTTGCGCCTCGACTCCCTCCCCAGGCGTCTTGCCATCATAGGTGCAGGAGTCATCGGTATGGAGTTCGCATCAATATTCAACCGCTTCGGTTCAGAAGTCACAGTCATTGAGTATCTCAAGGAATGCCTCCCCGCTCTTGACAGCGACATAGCCAAGCGACTCCGCAAGACGCTGGAGAAGCGCGGCATCAACTTTAAGATGAAGACCGCTGTTAAGGATATAGCCGATATCGATGCCGATGTGGTTCTTATGGCTACAGGCAGGAAACCTCGTACCGAAGGCCTTAACCTTGAAGCCGCAGGCATCACCCTTGCCGCTAACGGTACCATCCCCGTCGACGACAACTTCCAAATTGTCAATCGCCAGTCCCTCTACGCCATCGGCGATGTGAATGGCCGTCAGATGCTGGCCCATGCAGCAGAAATGCAAGCCGTCAGAGCAGTAAACCACATCCTACACCGACAAGACGGCATCCGCTTCGACATTATGCCCGCAGCCATCTTCACATCGCCAGAGGCAGCTTGCGTAGGCCCGACGGAAGACCAGCTCAAGGAGCAGGGCATTGCCAACGAGTGCAGAAAATCGTTCTGGCGGGCCAACGGCAAGGCACTCGCTATGGGGCAGACCGAGGGAATGCTCAAGCTATTTGTCTCATCTTCAGAACAGACCCCAGGCCTCATCCTCGGCTGTCATGCCTTCGGAGCACACGCCGCCGACATCGTCCAGGAAGTCAGCGTCCTTATGTGCAAGCACACCACAATCGCCGAACTGTCCGACATGGTGCATATCCATCCCACCCTCTCAGAGATACTGAAGCCCCCATTCGTTTAAATTAAAGTGGGTCAAATAGCCGACACCTACCACCATTGGCGTGACGAGTCTGCCGACTATCAGGACGTTCCCAGCTTCTGCGCCTCTTTTCCATTAGTCGGGTTTCCGAACTTGACAACGTTCTCAACCCAGGGGATGCAGTCCTCACCGTTCAGTTCCTTCGATATCCGTATGGCCACCACGATATTGCCGTCCGAAATCTCTTCCGAACGGTCTGCCAGGCAGATGTCACCATCGAAGAGTCCAAGACCAATCATCGACTCACCCTTGATACAGACGAAGTACGAGGCTTCGGGATGATGCACGAACTTCTCGTTCAGAACAAGGCTCTCATGCTGGTAGTCGCCAGCAGGCGACGGATATCCTGCTGCTAGTCTTTCAAAGTATGGCAGTTTCAGCCGCTTGGCATCTTCAAATGTGATGTACTCGGCACCGTCAATGGGTTTGTTATATTCCTTTGATCTTAACTTTAACCCATAAAAATGCGGATGGCATATAGCGGGAAGATGCGGATATGCCTGATGGCATTGTCTGCCTTTTCATCGATATAGTCGAACTCGCCGAAATTCTCCAAAGAGCAGCGGATGGCCTGCGAGAGTTTCCTTTCACGCATATAGGCCCAGAGGCTTTTCATGCCTCCTTGGACACCTGCCTTCACTTCGAACGGCAGGATATTTGTTTCGTGGGGCAGGACATAATCCACCTCAGCAGTGGCATTCTTTGCCTGTCGCTGCCAGTAGAACAGCTCATATCGCAGATTGGGTGTGCGATAGTGAAGGAGTTCAAGACCGGCCAACATCTCTGCCATCGGGCCTTTGTTCACCAAGTCGGCTGCCGTCGCTGTGAGGATGTGTGTCGTCAGCTCCGTGATGTTACCCATTGTCAGATTCAGCAGTCTCAGCATCAGACCAGTGTCCAGCACCAACATCTTGCGAATGCCGTCATCCTTTCCGTCGCCTAAAGGAAGTCCGCTGGAATTGGTGTGGGTGACAGGGATGATGATGTTGGCCTTGATTAGCAGTTCGAGGGCTTTCTTAACCTCAGCTGTCTTATACTCGCCGGGCACCTGAGAATACATAAACTTCTTAGTGGCCTGTTGTGCCGCACTCCTCATGGTCATCCTCAGAAGTTGCGGGTCAACCTTTTTCTTGTATTTGGGAAAGTCGGCTTCATAACCAGTAATGAGATCGTCCTGTACTTCCTGGCATTGCAGATAATCGTGAGTCTCCACCCATTTTACCACCGACTCAGGCATTCCGCCCACCAGCATGAAGGTACGCAACAGACTGGTCAGCTTGTCGTGGAGCGGCGTTGGCAAAGGGGATGTGGGCGAAGCCTGATTACGGGCTTCCATCAGGAGCCTTTCATCATTGGCAAGGAGAAACTCATCGAAAGACATGGGATACATATACATCGAATGGATTCTGCCCACACCGAATGTCGGAATGTCATCGAGCACAAACTCAAACAGCGAGCCTGCAGCAACGACATGCAGTTCAGGTATATCTTCCTTAAAATATCTCAGAGCCATAATGGCTTCTTGGCAATCCTGAATCTCGTCGATAAACAAGAGCGTCTGCCCGGGAATGATGGGTGTGCCATGCATGGCAGCCATCTGAGGTACGATACGCTTCACTTCGATGTTTTGCAGGAACAGAGCCTTGTATTCAGACTGCTTCTCCAAGTTGATTTCGACGAAGTATTTAAATTGTTCACCTAAATGTCTGACGGCTGTAGATTTTCCTACCTGTCAGGCACCTCGCAACAGCACAGGTTTATGAGATAGTCGTGCAGCCCATTCGCTAAGATACTGATCTATGATTCGTTCGTAGTACATTTCGAAAGCGTATTTGTATCGTAAAAATCGACTGCAAAGATACAAAAAAGAAATAATCCAAACAAATAATTTAGCAAAAATCGAAAAAAACCAAAGAAATAATTAGCCTATAATCGAAAAAAAACAAAGAAATACGTCAACTGTACTTCTTCAAAATTCTCCATATTTCACAAAAAACATAAATTTCAGAGTTACTGAAGCCCCCCATTCGTTTAAATTAAAGTGGGACTTTGGACGGAGCAAACACCTAAATTCTCCAGAGAATTTACGAGTTTGCTTCGTCCTTTCTCCCAGTTTGGTTCGTCCTTTCTCCCAGTTTGGTTCGTCCTTTTTTGGGGTTAGCCGTTTTCTTCGGTGCATCACGGCGCAGCCCCTCCCCTCCCTTGTAGGGGAGGGATTGGTGGTGGGGTCAGTATCTTTTTGGATGACAAGAAATTACAGACCCCACCCCTGACCCTCCCCTTGAAGGGAGGGGAATGGCTACGCATGATTTAGGCAATGTGCATCGGTATTATCGACAGACCCCCTTTTTACCAATAAGCGTAATGCGGAAAATTAAAAAAAACAAAAACTTGCATTACAAAATATGAAAAACTTGTTGGAGGAAAAGAAAAAATTCGTAACTTTGCACACATAATAACTGAACAACTACCAAACAACTAACCTGAGTATGGAAAACAAGAAGTATTTCTTCGCGGTCGACCTGGGAGCCACCAGCGGCCGCACAATCATTGGCAACATCAAAGACGGCAAGTTCGACCTGGAGGAAGTGACGCGCTTCCCCAACAACCTGATAGAGCAGGGCGGTCACTACTACTGGGACATCTACGCCCTCTACTTTGAAATCATCCGGGGCCTGCGCGAAGTGGCCAGGCGCGGTGTGGAAATCACCTCCATCGGCATCGACACCTGGGGCGTGGACTTCGTCTTCATCGGCGAAGACGGCGCCATCCTGCGCAATCCGCGTGCCTACCGTGACCCCATCACCTTCGACGCAATGGACGACTACCTGCAGCATGTCATCTCGCAACGCGAGGTCTACAATGTCACCGGCATACAGTTCATGAACTTCAACAGCATCTTCCAACTCTACGCTATGAAGCGCGAGCAGAACACGGCCTTCCAGATGGCGAAGAAAATACTGTTTGTGCCCGACGCACTGAGTTGGATGCTGACGGGGAACGAGGTGTGCGAATACACCATCGCCTCGACATCGCAACTGCTCGACCCCAGGACAAAGCAACTCGACGAGCGCCTGCTGGCCTCCTTGGGGCTGTCGCGGGCAAAGTTCGGAAAAATGGTGCAGCCGGGCACCGTCATCGGCGTCCTGACGGACGAAGTGCAGAAACTCACCGGACTGGGACAGGTGCCCGTCATCGCCGTTGCCGGCCACGATACTGGCAGCGCCGTTGCCGCCGTTCCCGCCAAGGACGAGAAGTTCGCCTACCTCAGCAGCGGCACGTGGTCGTTGATGGGCATCGAGGCGAAGGACGCCATCATCAGCGACCTCTCCTACGAGCGCAACTTCACCAACGAGGGCGGCATCGAGGGCACCACGCGCTTCCTGAAGAACATCTGCGGTATGTGGCTCTACGAGCGCTGCCGTCAGGAGTGGCCCGAAGAAGTGCGTAAACTCTCGCACCCCGAACTGCAGGGTCAGGCGATGACCGTTGAGCCATTCCGCTCAATCATCAACCCCGACGACCAGGCGTTTGCCGCCCCGTCGTCGATGATAGAGGCCATCCGGAAATACTGCCGCGAGAGCAACCAGTACGTGCCCGAGACGCCCGCAGAGATTTGCCGCTGCATCTTCGACTCGCTGGCCCTGCGCTACCGCCAGGTGTTCCAGTGGCTGCAGGAGTTCGCCCCGTTCAAGTTGGAGGTGCTCCACATCATCGGCGGCGGCTCGCTCAACAAGTATCTCAACCAGTTCACCGCCAACTCCACTGGAGCCACCGTGCTGGCCGGCCCTCAGGAGTGCACCGCCATCGGCAACATTATGATGCAGGCCAAGGCCGCCCGCGTGGTCGGCGACATCTGGGAAATGCGCAAAATCATCGCCGACTCCATCGAATTGGTGAAATACGAACCCGCCGACAAGGCCAAATGGGATGCCGCCTACGACCGCTACCTGAGCATCGTCAACAAGAAATGAACCACGAATTTCACGAATTAAACTAATTTTCAAACAACGGATTGAACGGATTAGCCCAAACGACTAAACGGCCAACCCTCAACTCTCAACACTCAACATTTCGAGCAGTTCCTTGCTGGTCAGCTTGTGGCTCTCGCTGGTGCCTTCGAGCATAGCATCGGCAAGGTTGCGCTTGGTCTCGTGCAGCCGCAGGATTTTCTCTTCGATGGTGTGCTGTGAGATGAGGTGATAGACGGTGACGTTCTGCCGCTGGCCTATGCGGTAGGCACGGTCGGTGGCCTGCTGCTCGACGGCAGGATTCCACCAGGGGTCCATGTGGATGACGTAGTTGGCTCCAGTAAGGTTCAGGCCCAGTCCGCCCGCCTTCAGTGAGATAAGGAAGATGGGGTATCGGCCGTGCTGGAAGTCGCTGACCAGCTGTTCGCGCTTTTTCATAGGAACGGCTCCGTCTAAGTAGGAGAATTCCATCTTCTGCTTGTCGAGGGTCTTGCGCACGAGGGCAAGGAACGAGGTGAACTGGCTGAAGACGAGCACCGAGTTGCCGCTTCCCACAATCTCTTCGAGCAGCGACAGAAGGGTGCTGATTTTCGAGCACTCGCCTTTCCACGATTTCTCGGCCAGCTCGGCGGAGCAGGCAGCCTGCCTGAGCCGGGTAATCTCGGCCAGGGTGTTCACGCTGGGTGCGCCGCCCTGCTCGTCTTCCAGCAGTTGCTTGGCACGCCGGCGGATGACCTCGTAGACGGCCAGTTCACTGTCGCTCAGTTCTACAGGCAAACTGATTTCCGTCTTGTCGGGCAGTTCCTCAATGACTTCCTGCTTGGTCCGGCGTAGTATGAAAGGGGCCACGATACGTTTCAGCTGGCGCGAGCGTTCCTTGTTGTTCTGCAGTTCGATGGGCACAATGTACTTCTTCTGGAACTGCTCGTAGCTGCCCAGCAGTCCTGGGTTGATAAACTGGTAGAGGTTCCACAGCTCGCCCAAGTGGTTCTGTACGGGCGTGCCTGTGAGGATGATGCGGTTTTTGGCGTTCAGCTTCATGACTGATGCCGATGTCTTTGTCTCACGGTTCTTGATGACGTGGGCCTCGTCCAGGCATACGGTGTTCCACAGTTTCTCAATAAGCTGTTCGCCCTCGGTGACGAACAGTCCGTAGGTGGTCAGTACCACGTCGCCATTGGATGCCTGCTCTACAGTCTCCTTGCGGTCGGGGGCTGAGTTGAGCACAACTACGTGGAGCGACGGTGCGAATCGTTCCAGCTCGCGTCGCCAGTTGGGCACCACCGAGGCTGGGGCGGCCACCAGCGCCGGCCCTTGGTCGGCTGTGTGGAGCATAAAGGCGATGGTCTGAACGGTTTTGCCCAGTCCCATATCGTCGGCCAGACAGAGTCCTGCGCCCCATCCCGTCATGCGCACCATCCACTGGTAGCCTTCGGTCTGATAGTCGCGCAGTTCGGCCTTCAACTGTTTTGGCGTAGCGGGTATCATAGACATACTCTGCTTGATGTTGCTCTGCAGCTCGTCTATCCTCTTGTCGTGCTTCACCTCCACCTCGCCACTGAGCGCACTACCTAAGAGCGAGGCGTGGAGTTCTGATATCTGCAAATGGCCACGGTTGCTGACGGTGAGGCTTTCCAGCCGGGCCAGCTGCTTGCGCAGTCGGTCGCTGATGGCTATGAAATCGCTGTCGTTCAGCCGGATAAAGCCCGACTTCGGCCCCTCGGCCACGAGCTGTAGCAGTTGTCCCACGGAAAGCACCGTATCGTCGTCGATGGGGATTTCGCCCTCTATCTCAAACCATCCGTTGCGCGACTTCAGCATAATGTCCCAGGCAGCGGTGTTTGTCGTCTTCAGGCGAATCTGACCACCTTCGGGCCACTCTATGTAGAATTGCTCCTTCTGCTCGCGCACAAACTCCATAAGTTGCAGCAGCCCTTCGGCTGATGCTATGACTGGTTTGCGGTCGGAGAACGGCTCATCGAGGTCGTCGGCCATTATCTCGGTGTCCTCGACAAAGGTGCGAAGCAGCGTGAGGTTGGCCCTTTCGCCCTTTATGTCACGTGTCACTTGGTAGCGCACGCCATCGGCTTCGGCCACGCAGGGGTTCAGCCCTTTGCCCGGCTCTAACAGCGTCTTCCCCTCGGCTAAGGGGCGTGCCATACAATAGACGTTGAACAGATTGCGCGACCCTGCCGTTGGCATCACCTGCAGGCAGAGCTGGCTTGTGCCGTTGCGGTGCTCCAGGGTGGTGCCGCCCTCCACCAGTTCGCTATGCACCTCGACAATGTCGCTCACCTTGGGCAGGAACTCACGCAGCAGCGGTTCAGCGTCAAGCGGAAATGCACCCACCGCCAGCAGCTTACTGTAGTAAAGACGCTGGCGGTCTGTCATAGTGATGACGGTGTAGTGAGTGTCGTTGTGTTTCCTGTAGATAACGTTGCTGACCATCTTTGCATCGCCTATGTTAGACTTCACAGCGAAGGCTGTCTTCGAGCGCTCTATGATGAGATAAGGCTTCTCCTCGTCGATGGTGACTGGCTCGAAGGGGGCATAGCGGCCTGTATAGACGCGGTCGGACCCCACCAGATAAGGCAGAATCTTCTCTACGCCTATGTCGTAGGAATACCAGCTGTTGACAGAAGCCGCTATGCGGCGGTCGGTATCGTCCATAAAGTTGGTGCCCCGCTTAAAGGTATCAACACTCATTCGCTTGCCAGCACCCCACAGTCCTGATTTCAGCCTGCTCTGCTCACGCAACTCTACACGGTCGAAGTTCACCAGATAGCCCACTCGTGTCTGCTTCTCATCTTCCTGAACGTGCCCTGTCTGTTGTTTAGGAGTCAGCTCTTCGAGCAACAATTCCCAAGCCGGCTTGAAGCGCAGACGGGTGAGCAGGGGACTGCCGCCAAACTCCTTCACCAGTTGTTCCTTTTCTTTCTCTGGGAGCGTGAGCCAAGGCGAGAGTTCATGTCGCAACAGATGCGTGCGAGGCATTGCAGGCAAAGTCTTGGGCTGTTCAACGTTAATATTGAAGAAACGGGCCATAAGCAATGCCATATATTGGCGCAGCGGATTGTTCTTCAATTCATAACTGATATCGTTCTTTGACGGAATCTTTCCCTTCAGCAGATAGCGGGTCAACCAGAACGGGGCAGAGTAATTGGCAAAGGCATCCTTCTTGTAGAGTGCGGCCAGCTTCTTGTGCTCGTCAGCCTCCCGAAGGTGATAGGCCAGCACGAGGGTGTAGTTATTGAGTGTGATATTGTAGAACCCCTTGAGGGAAGGGAGCGTGTCCTTGTTGCGCTCGCGTATAGAAGCTATATAGCTGGCGAAGGCAGTATCGTAGTCGCCAAGATAGAGTGCACGCAATCCAACAAGCAACTTGCTGTAGAGATTGTTATATACAGCAATATGCTCGTCGTATCGTCCTTGCTTGATATAGTCGAAAAGTGCTACAATGGAGCGAATAACGGATTTGGTCTGTATCGACATATTATTAAAGCCGAGTTCCGCAATCTTTCCCAAGATGTTGTGAGGGTCGGGAAGGTCGTTTTCCAACTGATAGACAGCGGCCTTGCAGACGAAATCGGCTGACTGGTAGCTGGGGATGTCAAGCATCAGAGGCAGGAAGGCTGGCTCTGAAGTCAGGGGTAACAACAGAGGGGTCAATGCGGAACCGATAGTGTTTGTCACCGATTGCCCCCTGCCTTCAATGCATAAGCGCAGACGACTAATGAACAGACGCCTCTCTGCGGACTGGTAGTTTTTGAAGAACTTATCGAAACTGCTCAGCCACTGAGGCATCTCTTTCAGCATATAGACCAGAAGCGGGGCTACGTGTAACGGCTCCAGGCCATACTCGTTATTGTAATAATGGATCACACGCAGATAAGAGGAAGAAGACAGTCTGTTTACAATCGTCATTGTTTGGTTGTAGGTAAGGTCTTCCACCTTGCTGTAAACCGATATGAAGCGCTTCTCTGTTTCCCTGTCGGTATATGCCAACAAACACAGCAGTTTACGTTGCTCAAGCTTCAGAAGGAGGTATTTCTGATAGAGTTCTTCCATTGTCGTTATTTTTGGGGAGCAAAGTTACCAAAAAAGCTTGTAAAGAACAACGTATTATGGAAGATTAACGCAATTCGGCCTAAAATAAAGGCAAAACGGGGAAGAACGAGGAAGTTCAAAAATGGGGATAACGCAAAATTGTGAGGATTGGTGAAGGAGTTAGGTTGCCAATTCATAACCCAAAAATGGTTTTGCGAATAGAGCTAATAAGTCTTGTGTTCGATTTGAGAATATGCCAACGTCCCATTCGGGCGGAGCGTCTGCAAAGTTCTTGGGCTGATGTTCAGTATCTGGCACACGTCTTGGTTGTCTATCCACTCGCCAAGTCGTTTGTCTGTTCCTCTACCAGTCATTGCCTTCATTTGTGTGACGAAGCTTTTGAAACTCGTCAGCAGTTCCTCATAGGTACTGCGCTCTATTGATATAACCTCCATAGTCTATTTTGTTTTTGTGAATTTGCGGGACTATGATGCAATTTAGCGAGAGCAGTGCAAGCTTGTTTGCTAACTGCCGAGCGTGAGCATCATCGCTGTTTTCGACAGCAAAGGTACATCAATATATCCAACTGGTATAGCGTTGAAAATTAGTTCTCTGTTTTTAACAGAAAAATGGAAATCTTTGAACTACAAGCCTACTGTCCGCTGAGCTTGCTCAACCTTGGTGTGCGGCAACTCCCATTGCGGCATGGAGGCCATAACGGGGTAGTAGGCTACCCCTATTGTGGCATCAATGCGCATGGGTGGGATTTGGCTACCACAATTGTGGCACTCCCTGCAAGCAGGGGGTAAGAGGCTACCCCCTATAATGGTATTTGTACTATTTTTGCAACATAAATGCTAATAAGTTTGTTACTTTGTGGATAATTTGTTAAATTTGCACACGAAACGCCTAATGTTGGGCAATGAGTAACTAAAAACAATATGGATAGACCACATTATAATAGACTAAAGATCGTACTGGCCGAGAAAGAAAAGACTGGCACGTGGCTCTCTGAACAGATGGGCCGCAACATTGGTACTGTTTCACGATGGATGACAAACAAGGTGCAACCATCCGTTGAACAGCTCTATGAGATTGCACGCCACCTTGACGTGGATGTGAAGGAGTTATTAGTATCAACGAAGTAAAGATATAGTGTACTGAATATGGAGTATTACGCAAAGCCTTTCAATTACATCAATACGCTTGGACTTCCATGTGTAACAAGAGAGTATCTTATAAGCATTGGTATTGAAGAAACGTCTATAGGATATTATGATGAGCCAGAAAATGGAAAATATGATATTCCAATTGAGTCGCATCCCATTGCTACCATTTTATCAGAAAAGTATGATTGTGTAGTGCCTGTTTGGAAAAAAGGCTCTGATGTTGGTGGCTATTTATTAGCACGCAGAGGTAAGGAGTGTATGATTATCTATCGTGATGGAGAAAGGTGTGCTAATATAATGGAATCGTTTGTTACCATTATTCCACCAATAAATTCACATGAATTTGTTGTACAGAGAAAAGATGGCAAATGGGGAGTTGTTGCACCTCATAAGGAAGAAGTCATAGTAGAATTTGGGAAATATAAATATATGTGGGGCTTTGATACAGGACTATGTTTGTTTGAAGTAGAAACAGACAACGCAAAGACATTTTCAAATCGTGGAATAGTTAGTTCCGATGGTACAGAAGTTATTAAGCCTTATACATATACCAATATTCATGATTTTTACGGAAAAAGGAACTCATATGTAAAAGTAGAAAAGGAGGACAGAGAGATTCATTTAGAGAAATCTGCTCTTTTCAAAACAGTGATTAAAAATAATTGTAAAACAGGAATGGATTATAGAGTCGATATCAAAAAATGCTATAATAGCATAATGGAACAAGAAAAAACTACTGTAAATATGGAGTTTTCCATGGGTTTTTCAATGAATTTCCGTACCATCTATCAAACATTGGATATCTTGAAGATTATGATGGTTTATGCATGGGAAAAATACGGATACGGAACCTACAAGGATTATTTCAAGGGGAATGAACTTGAAACGAAATATCTCAGTATAAGACAACACCCACATGACATAGTTGTCAATGATTTCAGGAATTATTTGAAACAATTCCACGTGAGAACAATCTTCGATGATGATGTAAAACCACTCGAAAAGATGGAAGAAATCATCAATTCACTGGAAAAGTCTTGGGTGGTTACAAACAGTCGTCCCTTCACGCCAGAAGAGATTACGGCTGTTAACAGTGCTGAGGTTGTCGCATCGCAATACGGTAATAGCGTTTGTTTCTTTATGAAAGGTGGAGGACAAACCTATATTCCTCTTAGCGAGCAAAGCAAATTGGCTGTTGGAGACGAACTCGATTTAAAAACTGCAAAGTTAATTACATTGAGTCGTAAGGGAAATGATGATATTTATAGAGTAATAGAGTAATTTCATGGAGTTCTCAAAATATATAGTTCCAATTTACAGCGATAATGAATATTCTGGTACAGGCTTCATCGTAGGGGCATACATAACAAAAGATACATAAAGTACAATGGGGAGTAATCAAACATAGTAAATAAACAATCAGGGGGACAGGAACTTTGATTCACGCTAAGGAGTTGTATCAGTTGACCTGTCCCTCGTGATTCTAGAATTGGGTAATTAATGAAGTATCAATTAATATGAACACAGTACAAGAATGGTCAAAATATTATGATAGTGTAGGAATTGCTAATTATCCCTATAATACAACACCTGCGGAAGAATTTGAGGACAGCTCTTCTTTGAGTATTCACGATAACATCGAATGGGAGAAGGCTAAAGGACTTCATGCATTGATAGGTAAAGGAAATGTGAGAGTTATTCATTTTAGAAGCCTTTCTGATAAAAGCTCAGAATACAAGGATAGATTGCTTAAAATTGTTTTAAGGTTGCTCTACTTGTCAGAAGAGTATCCTTGGGTTATATGCACTCCTGACACGCTTTCCATTATTGTGAGGAGTGATGATGTGGAAAGCATGGGAAATCGCGTGCAAAAAGGAAATGCGTATTTGTTATGGCAGACAAAATTCGTATTGCCTTGTATCCTCCCACAAATAACGTTTTACCACAAATCTCTTCCATCCTTTAAGTCACATTTGATAGACAATAATGTTTTGTTCGGCTTTTTCAATTCATGGAATGGAGTTATCGAATGGGATGTCGTGTGCAAAATGAAAGGTGATTTTGCTGTAGCGATAAAAGAGGGGAAGAAAGGAATTGTTTTTAAAGATGGTACAACTGTGTTAGAGCCTATATTTGACAATATAGATCATGAATCTTTCCATGATATGTTGGCATACAATGACAACAGTCCTGCTTCCTATAGTTTCATTTTGGGAACGTATGGGGAAGGATTAATCTGCGCAAAAGAAAGGATCGAAAGAGGGAAGGAGCAATATGTCTTTATGGATAAGGACGGTAATAAACATATTGTTTTGAATGAAGCATGGGCAGAGAAGAATAGAATAGACTTAAGGAGCATAAGCATTCCACTACACTCTACGTGCCACTTTAATAAGGGATTACTCAAGATAGATTTTCCAATAGACGAATACTGCGGGCGTCTTTATGAGATCGATAAACAAGGAAACGCAAGAGATATTGGAGGTATAGATTACAAAGAATATAGAAATGTTGATTTATTGGAAGATATAGATTATAGTGGTTATGAGACGATGGGGTATTGGGGCGTTAATGATGAAGGGCTAAGAGATGCTCTTGATGATGATCCAGATGCTTATGGAAATATTGATTAGATCGTAAAGGTACTGAGATATGATTCATGACAACGATATAAAACTCAAGAAAGCCAAGGAACTATTGGAGAGTCATGGCTTTGAGAACTGTGATTTCGATGAATTCATAGCAATCTTGGACATAGAATGTATTGAGGTTATACCACCTATTAACTCAACCGTCTGCTGCGTTAGACGGGCAGATAAACAATGGGCTGCATTTGAGTATGGGAATAAAACTCCTATAGTGGATTTTGGCAAGTATAACTATATGTGGGGCTTTGACAATGGCTATTGTTTGGTAAGTGTGGCAGACAAGGATAGAACAACCTTTTCCAATAGGGGTATCATTAACGAGCAAGGGGAAGAGGTTGTAAAGCCCTATTCTTTTCAAGGTATTATGAATTTTTATGGTAAAAATGAACCTTCTATTACTGTGTTTGTAGGAAGTGAAATTAAGGATATAAATAAGAGCTTTCTTAAGCTATTGTAGTACTGTTAACAGAAATAATTAACAAGATCTTTTTGGATAATGAAAAGATGGGAGTGGATTAAATTCTTAGGCATAGAGCCTAATTGTGCTGAAAGAAAGGTGAGAAGTGCCTTTCTTATTGCATTGGTTTTCCTTTTAGTTGGCTGTAATCCTACAACAAAATCAACTCAAGTGATTGATGTTACAGATGTGGGGGGGCTTCCTGTTGATACACTTATGTATATTGACGTAACAGATTTCTCGCTGCATCCAAATATCCACTATAGAAAGAAAGGCCAGCCTAAAAGAGCCTGGACTCGAGAAATATACTATTCTGATATGGACTCTGTAACTATAGCTAGACGGGATGACTTATCAGATAAAGAAAAAGTTGATGCAATAAGAGAGGCATTCTATTTCTATATTGACGAGAAAGAGTGGAGAAAATACTCTGACAGCGAGAAACTAAAAATACTATTAGGTAATACTTTTGTTGAATGGAAATAAAAAGAGGAAAAATGAAAAAGATATTACCTGGAGTATTATTGATGTTTATTATTGGATGTAGCAAGCAGCATATGTATCATACATATTATGGTGATATTGACATTGATACGATGGAAGTTGCCTATACCATAGATGGTTTTGACTGGTATTTGGTGCGAAGTGTGGAAAAAGATTCGTTCAACTGGAATGGAGAATGGAAGTATATCTATGGTCCCATAAAGGATTACTATTGCCCTGTCAACAACCTGTACGAAGAAACTTTTCCTGATAATCAAGGGAATACTATTATTAAAGAAATTGACCCTTATCATCAGTATGATTGGCTAAAAGATGAAGAAAAGAATAATTAAGATATGTGCGTGGGGCGCTAGTGCTATTGCGATTGTATGTCTGGCATTGATGTTGATATGCAACCAGATTGTGGTGAACAATGCAGAGGGCAAGGTGTTCTCTGATATAGACAGCATTAAATATAATAAGGTGGGGTTGCTGCTGGGGACTACACCACAGGCGAGAATAGGGCGAATTACGAACCAGTTCTTCATCTATCGCATCGATGCGGCTGAGCAGCTGTATAAGGCAGGGAAGATAGATCAGATACTGATTAGTGGTGACGAGAACAGCCTTGACGGAGTCAATGAGACGGAGTGCATGAGGGATTCGCTGATGGCACGTGGTGTACCTGCGAATGCAATCATTCTGGATGGCAAGGGCTATAGGACGATATACTCTGTTATCAATATCAACAAGGTTTATGGGTTGAAGAGTTTTACCATCATATCACAGAAGTTCCACAACGAGCGGGCCATCTATCAGGCAGAGCATCTTGGGCTTGACGTAGAGAACATTCAGGCTTATAACGCCAAAGATCCCAAGTCAAGACGAGCTTATCTTACCACGATTCGCGAGTACTTTGCGAGAGTGAAGATGTTTCTGGATCTAATGACTGATAAAACTGACAGAGAATAACATTTAAACGGAATAAAATTATTAACTTTGCAAACGAAACGAGATATGGAAAAAAGGAATAAAGAACTTGAAATCAGCGAGCCTCGCATGGTAAAATCTCATGATGTGAAGCTGGATGCAGAATATTCAGAGTGGATAGCAGAGGTGAAACACCGTTATCGCTCGGCACAAGTGAAGGCTGCTGTCAAGGTGAATGGCGAGAAACTGCTATTCAACTGGCAATTAGGACGTGATCTAGTGCAGAAGAAAGCTGAGGAACGTTGGGGCGCTGGTGTTGTGGAACAGGTAAGTCTGGACCTAAGGCGAGAATTCCCTAATGAGGACGGATTCTCTGCCCGTAATCTAAGATATATGAAACAATGGTACTTGTTCTATACCACGGAAGCAGCAAAATTGCAACGACCCGTTGCAGAAATAGTGCTTCAAACCGGTGTTGAGATACATACCGCAAAATTGCAACGACCTGTTGCAGAATTGCAGGAAGAGAAACTCCAACGACCCGTTGGAGAATTAATGAAACAGTCTGTTTCAGAATCTGAAAATGACGCCAGCAATGAGTTCCCACTCCCCTTTGCACTTGTTCCCTGGGGCCAGCATATTGAGATTATCACACGGAGTGAAAGCCTTGATGAGGCATTGTTTTATATGCAGCATGTAATTGAGAAGGGATTAAGCAGAACAGCACTTGTCAACTGCTATAAGGCTCATCTCTATGAGCATCAGGGGAAGATAGTTAACAACTTCTCAACGTACCTTCCAGAGCCACAAAGCCATTTGGTGCAGGAGGTACTAAAGGAGAATTATGATTTCGGTTTTGCTACCGTTGACCATGAGCCGTTTGAAGAGCGAGAACTGGAGGATGCCCTTACCAGTGATGTAACAAACCTCTTATTGGAAATGGGAACGGGCTTCGCTTTTATGGGTAGACAGAAAGAAATCATAGTTGGAGGACGCTCACGGAAGATTGATTTGCTGTTCTACCATGTTCGTCTTCGTTGCTACATAGCGTGCGAAATCAAAGTGAAGCCATTTGAGCCTGAGTTTACAGGCAAGTTGAACTACTATGTTAGTGCCGTCGATGAGCTATTGAAAGCTCCTGATGACAATCCTACCATTGGCCTTCTGATTTGTTCCGATATGGATAAGACTGATGTACAATGGTCTTTCCGAGGAATTACGACTCCAATGGGAGTCGCAACATACAATAACATCCGTATCAAAGATATGCTGCCTACCCAAGAGCAATTGAAGGAACGGATGGAATTGCTACAGAAGGAACTCAGAGCTACTAAGCGACTGATGAAAAAAAAAGCGAATAATTGGCCAAGCATTTGGAGGATTCAAAAGAAATGATTACCTTTGCACCCGATGATGGATCATGAAACGGCTGGTGGCTCATTATCGGGTGCTCATTGAATGCAATTTATAGCAGAACATGGAATTGAGAACGGTCTCCAGATCGTAACCTCATTTTTCTTCAATCCTCTAGACTGCCTTTATTTAAAGAAATCCTGCAAATTCTTGCAAAGATACAAAAAAGCTTGTAAAGAACAACGGATTTGGGAGAATTAACGCGATTCGGCCTAAAATAAAGGCAAAACGGGGAAGATGGCGAGAATATTCCACACTATGGTTTTAAGCCAAAAACCGTTTGACGAGACCAACGTCGGACTTGAAGAAAAGACCTTGCTACAAAGGAAAATCAGCATAGCACAGAGAAGTCTGGAGAAGTTGAATCTCAGGCTCTCTGAAGCGCAGGGATGATAAATGTTATATAGGACCGAACAGTCCTAAGTTCAAGATAGAAGTGCAATTTTCAGGTAGAAGCGAAGCCAAAACTAATACCTGAAAAACACCGAGGGGTTTGGGGGCGAGCAGCCCCCGAGACATGACAAGGAAAAGAAATTCAATCTGGCAATGCAAATAATCAATAAAGGGAGACCGGAATCTCCCTGAGATTAATTAACTTTGCATTGCTTATGAACAAACAACTAACCTCGGAGCAAAGGTACACAATTTCCGTGTTACTGCAAAGGAAATGCTCCAAAAAGTCAATCGCAGAAGCGATAGGGGTGCATCCCTCTACCATCACGCGTGAGCTGAAGCGCAACTCGAGCCAGCGCGGAGTCTACAAGTGGGACTGGGCTCAAAAGCATGCGGACAAGCGCAGCAGGCGCCAACCTGGGAACCGTGCCATCGGCAAGGCTGTATGGGACGAGGTCAGGCGCCATCTGGTAAATGACCAGTGGTCTCCAGAGCAGATATCTGGCTACCTTGCAAGGGACGGGATAAAGATATCCCATGAGACCATCTACAAGTGGATTAGGCAGGACAAGCGTGACAGGGGAACCCTGTACAAACACCTCAGGCACAGGCTGAAGCATCGCAGCAGGCCCGTGGGAGCGAGCCGGACAAACATCCCCGGCAGGGTCAGCATACACGAAAGACCGGCAGAGGCTGACGGCAGGAGGTTCGGTGACCTTGAGATGGATACCATCGTCGGGCCGAACAACCAGCAGGCCATTGTCACCATCATAGAGAGGAGCACCAACAGGCTCTTCATGGAGAAGCTCAAGCACGGGAAGGATGCCGGGCATCTCGCACAGACTGTAATCGGGATGCTTGAACCGTTCAAGGACTGCATCCTGTCTATAACGACTGACAACGGGAAGGAGTTTACGTGCCATCAGATGATAACAGAGGCTTTGGGCGCACAAGTGTACTTTGCCGACCCGTATTCCTCATGGCAGAAGGGAGCCATCGAGAATGCAAACGGCCTGATCAGACAATACATCCCAAAGGCCATGCCTTTCTCTGAACTTGATGACGAGGACATCGGGAGGATAACAGACAAGATAAACGCCAGGCCAAGGAAAAAACTCGGATTCGAAACCCCAATTGCCTGTTTTGAAGAAAAAATCAACAGGTCTTATACAAATGTCAAATAAGAATCGTAACTTTGCAAACAAAACGGAAAAGAATATGAGAAAGGCTAATTACGAAAGGCTCAGGGAAGCCTATCAACAGTACAACGATGCCGAGACCGCATACATGAGAGCATGCGGATGTGATGATGATACTGACAGATGGGTGCGTATTCCGGCGATAGCCGTTCACCAATTCCGATGATATCCGTTCACTCGGTTGGTGATTTACTCTATCGGCGGCAAAGTTAATACTTTTTTCTCAAACTCTCGCCTTTCAGCTCAAATCTTTTCGATTTATGCACTAT
>JAGCZA010000102.1 GCA_017960525.1 Prevotella sp. | reverse complement strand
TTTGTATTACCTTTGCACATGAGAACGTATGTAACAATTTGATTTTAAGACGATTCAAAGTTACAAATTTTCCTGCAATTATGCAAGGAATGCGTTCTCTTTTTTATATCTATGAATAATTCAGGCTAGAGAATTTGAGCGAAAGGACGGAGCAAACTGTAAGTCCGAAATAGGGTGTTCAGGAGTTCAGACGATAGTTTTGTGGTCAGAAGAGAGCATGATCCAGAACTATTGTCTGAACTCCTGAACTCCTGAAACTCCTGAACTCCAGTAACTCCTGAACTCCTGAAACTCCTGAACTCCAGTAACTCCATGAATAAAAAATCAGGATTTAACAAAGTTTTGCGGGCAAAGCACAACTTTTAACCAAATTATCCGTACCTTTGCACTTTGTAAGCCAAAAGGCAAGGCAAAGTCTGCTGACATTACCATTTAACCATTAAATAAATCAAACAAGATGAAAAGAAAAAGATTTACCCTCCTAAGGACAGCCCTCACGCTGTCCGCCGCTTTCCTCGTCACGACGGGAAGCAACGCCAACCCCATCGACATCACCTTCTCCGCACGGGGCGAAGCCTCAAACGTGGAGACCGTGACAGTAACCAACCTGACACACACCGACATCAAGGAGGTGACACTAAGCGGCACAGCCGTACTACAGCTCATAGACCCCGACGAGCTGGTGGTGGGCGACGTGAACGCCGACAGCAAGGTCGACGTGGCCGACATCGCCACCGTGCTCAGCGTCATGTCGGGCAACAGCCTGGACAAGGAAAAAGCTTCCGACGTGAACAGTGACCAAAAAGTGGACGTGGCCGACATCGCTTCCATCCTGAGCATTATGGCCGGCAACAAGCCGTCGTCGGCACGATTTGCCCTTGGCAGGAAAGCTGCGCCCAAGCCTGCCGCCGGTGCCAACGTGGTGACAATGGACTACCACCCCGGCGACATCCTCCGCTTCGAAGGCACAAGCGGCGAAATGCGAACCATAGTTGTGAATGTCCCGGAGCGCAGTCACAGTTTACCTTTCTACTTCTATCCCTGTGTAGATGTGTCGGGCAACAACTATCCCATCATAGAGGCCGGCGGTCTGATGTGGATGGCAGAAGACCTGCACGCCATGCAGAAACTGGATGGTGTAAGCTTCTACTACGACGACGAGACCGCAGACTGAGCCAGTGCCGCAGCCAACAAGGAGTCAACATCTATGGCTATGGTGGTAGGCGAAGGCTACGACGACATTTATTACACCTACACTGCTGCACGCAAGGCTTTGCCGGAAGGCTGGAGACTGCCCACATTGACCGAGTTGGACGAGGTCGTCCGCAACCTGGGCGGCTATGCCGTGGTGGGCGACAAGATGAAGCGGGCGGGCGACCGTCAGTCGTTCCGCGAGAAGCGCACAACCCTGCCCGATTCACTCCAGCTGCGAATCAATCCCAAGGGCTACATAGGCGAGGACGGCAAACTGACCGACACCAACAGCGGTTTTATTCTGACCGAGACTCGCGAGAACCGCAAGGCTCTGTATATGAAGATTGTCAATGGCAGCGAGGCCGGCACCATCACTCCCGATGGCCTGTCCAATTATGCCGCCGTGCATGTGCGCGGTGTGCGGCCCGCCCCCAGTGCCTACGCCGACATGATTGCCAAGCTCTACTCTAACTCGCATGGTTCGGAGATGAATCTTCCCCGAAAGGCCGACAGCGAGGTGAATCCCTTCACCGGCGATGTCAATCCCTACACGGGCACACCCTACGGCGCCTACTACACCGTAGATAACTCCATGAAATGGATATTCGCCGACATTAAGGGCCAACATTTCGTCTACAACCAGAACTTTGCGAATGAAAACCACGGCATCTACCATTATGATGACACACAGTTCACGCAGATGGCGCCAGCCGACAGCTGGGAGAAGGATGACAACGGGAAGTTCTTGAACATCACCCGCCTGAAGAAGATGTGTGCGCAGAAGATGGCCGACGGCACCTATCACACCCTGAGGGTTACTTTCGACCAGAGCGTGCGCGCCCCGGAGGTTGACAACGCTTGGAATGGCAAAAGCATTCAGTGGCTGGCCCGCGATATAGAGAACCGCCCAGGTTCGCTCATCTTGCAGGAATACGGCAATCAGGAGCAGGAGTTTGCCTTGCAGCGCACCGTCACCCTGCCCGGCACATATACGATGGTGGAGGTGTACGGTTCCGAAAGGTCTTTTACAGATAATAGTGGAAATATGGTTTACGCGTCCGGTGATTATGGTAACAATCCATACGGAGACGAAATCTCCCTTAATGAATTCTATATGAAGCGCCTGAACCTTCTGGCTGCCGACTT
Source organism: Prevotella sp. (assembly GCA_017960525.1). Lineage (GTDB taxonomy): Bacteria > Bacteroidota > Bacteroidia > Bacteroidales > Bacteroidaceae > Prevotella. Next base: position 40,540 of record JAGCZA010000102.1, on the reverse strand, counting down.
CAACCAGGATGGCACGGACGACATCGTGGTGGGCTTCTGCAACCAATGGATGGTGCTCGACGGCACCGACTACTCCACCGTTCTGGCCGAGCGCACCTTCCCCACCGACTGCGTGCGTGCCTGCGTGGGCGACCTCGACGAGAACGGCTATACCGACCTTGGATTCATCTACCAGCACAACAACCAGATTCATGTGCGCGTGCTGATGGACGACGTCAGCAAGATGGACGACACCCAGAACCCCGACATCAATGCCGCTGCCAACTACGCTGCCACCCTGCCCGTGGCCAAGGACGGCATCTCCTCGTTCCTCGACATCAAGTTTGGCGACATTGCCAACACAGGCAACAGCGTGCTATGCCTGGCCGTACCTTTTGCAGAGACGCTGAAATCCACTTTCTATGTCCTGGACAGGGGAGCAGGCACTATGCTCAACCAGACCTATAAACTGGATGAGCAAAGTTCTAAGGTAAGATCAGTATCTCGTGATTTAGATGAGGGTAAGGTGTACAAACATACCTACAACTATCCCAACAGCACGCTTGCTGTGGTTCACACCCGGGGATTGGGCGAGCGTCCCGACGTGCTGCTGCATAGCGGACTCTATCGCCTGGGTGACGATAACCAGTTTGCACCCGTCAAGATAGAAGGTGTGAAGAACAACCAGATTATTGACGCCGTCATTCCAAGCGACTGCGTGGCTGTAGGGCGCTTCTCCGCTGACCTTCCTGACGGCTATGAGCAATTGGCCTATCTTGGACATTATTATAATAGCGTAGAAAAGACTCTGTCTGCCGCCTTTGGCAGTGGATGGCTCCAAGGTGCAGCTGCTTCGGTATGTTCTAATGTGTTGACACCTGTGCCGTCTAATGGAACAATGAAACGTAAAGCCGGGACTGCGAAAGCTTCTATTATTATGGGTGTTTACGCTTCCTTTATGCCGATTTTTACTAAGCCAAGATTTTGCGCTTATTTCCCTGCTTTCTGCGCTCCGTCTTACAGCGACTTGGATGTTCGCCGCTACAAGTTTGAGTCGTGCCAAGCCACGATAAGCGAACCGCGCATCAAGTTCGCACTCGCTGCCGCTCCCTACTGGGCCAAGGTGCCACAGGGCTATGCCAATGCCGGACAGGACTACGACTATGGCGATGCCACCCCCTCCACCCAGTGGGCAAAGTGGTCCTCCACCACCACTGGCAAGGAAAACTCCAACAGCACCTCGGTGTCTGTGATATTCGGCTACGAGTATGAGGCCAAGGTCTCTGTCTTCGGTATGGAGATTGGCAAGTATGGCTTCGACTTCGAGACCAACCTCAACTGGGATTGGCAGAACAGCGTGGCCAAGACCGACACCTGGACCTACGAGTCGGGCTGCACAGCCGGCCGCGACAACAAGGTGGGCCTGACGATGACGCCCGTATGGCTCTACACCTACCGCTGCGTGGACAGCAGCGACCCCGACGAAGTGGGCACCACCCTCGTGTTCGGCGTACCAACATATCCGCGCGACCTGGAACTCTCAGAGACCGACTATATGCTGCTGCGCGGCGACCGCAAGGACATACCTGACCTGACAGAAGTGTTCCAGAACGAGCCAGGCAACCCGCTGAGCTATATGAACAACCCCGCCCAGGTGAAGTCAACAGGAGGCATCCTCTGGAGCAACGATGACCAGAACCAGTACGCCACCACCGGCTCCGACGGCACCAAGTACTACTCCATCGAGGTGAGCGACGAGACCGCCAACACTACCACCAACACCTTCGGATTCGACATGAAGCTCGTGGGCTTTGCCGGTGCTTTCGGCCATACCGTCAAGGCTGGCTTCGGAGCAGGATACTCCCACAGCTGGAGCACCATCTACAATACCGGCAGCGGCACCAAGGTGACTGGTACTGTACCTCTACCCCAGCATTATGGCGACGTGCCCATCTTCGACTGGAACATGTGCCGCTACAGCGTCAAGGTAGGCGGCCAGGAGTTCCCCGTCGTCAACTACATCGTGAAGAACGTCAGGAAGGGCAACTAAGCCCCCCTGCCCTCCCCCCTCAACTGAACAGACCGAGAGCCTCAGCGCCCTCGGTCTGTTTTTGTTTATGGTGGGAATAGTTAGCAGAACCTGCGTTTGAACCACAAGGCGAAGACAGGATCGGTCATGTAAAGTTGTTTCATTTCAGAGTAGATAATGTCGCGCTCAACCAGTGCATCACGAAGGCGCACAATGTTCGACGGACTCCCCATGTCGTATGCAGAGCGTACCCGCTTTTCGTTGTAGCCCGACCGAATTCCGCCAGCAATGGCGCGTAGTAGGTTCATCTGATACGATGACAGAGGCTCTACCAACTGCATATAGAGCGTCTCGTTGGTGCCGATTAGTTCCATAACAGCCGGTTCTCTTTGTTCGTCGCCGACGGTTTGTCCCTCAGGTGTCATGTTAAGGAGAATGGAACACAGATGTTGCACATAAGCAGGATATTCATCTACGGTTTGGCATATCCAGCGGGCCTGTTCTTCCGCGATGTGCCTGCCGGCGTCTTCAAAATGGCTGGTGATGTATGGCAGCCAGTCAGCCGTGGGAATCTTCTTCAGCGATATCAGGTCGCCAAACTGGTAGAATGGCATGCTGCGGTTTTGGAAAATCTTGCTCATCATGTGCAGCTTGCTGCCATAGAGGCAATAGGACGTATAGTGATGGTGCTGCCACGCTGACCGTAGGCGTGCCTGTATGCTGCGGCTGTCGGCAAATTCGCCCACTTGCTGGAACTCGTCGATGCATACTACGATGCGTTTGTTTTTCCGTTTGGCGATGTTTTCCACCAAGTTCAGGATTTCTTCGGGATTGTGAGTCTCAGGGGTGATGCCTAATGACACGCTGAACTCTGAATTTGGTTCAGGTGAAATGGCAATCTTGGGTGTCAGCCGAACCAGGAAATCACGGGCTTCGTCCATCCATAGCTGTATCCGTGTAGCAGTCTGCTTCAATACAGCAGCGGCCAGCATATTGTAGAACTCGTATTCGTTCTTGCAACCGAAAATGTCAAGCGAGACGATAAGTATGTCGCTGTCTCTCAACTGTTCGCGCACGCGATTGACGAGCGAAGTCTTGCCCCATCGCCGAGGTGAAATGAGGATGGAGTTGATGCCACCCTCAAAATTCTGCCGCAACCGCTTTGTTTCTGCTTCACGACCCGTGAAATTGTAGTCGCTGACGGCTACTCCATATACAAAACTTTTTTCCATAACAAATTGATTTTGAGTGCAAAGGTAATCAAAAAGCACAAATTTCACAAACTTGTGAATCACAGACTTGTGAAATTTATGCTTTTTTAGTGTTAGACCCCTCCACCGCCCCTCCTTAACTGAACAGACCGAGAGCTTCAGCGCCCTCGGTCTGTTTTTGTTTATGGTGGGAAAAAATAGAAGAAACGAAACGTTTACCTGACTACCCGCGTGAATACTGGGGCTTCCCCTTCGACAACGGTCACGAAAATCGTTATCTCGCCGGCTGAAGGCATTTGGGGGCCACCCTCACGTGGGAGGTCGACGGCTGTGAACTGATACTCCGTGCCGCCTGGGATAGCACGTGAGCCTACGGTCTTGGCCTGGGCATGAATCATGGGATAGTCGCCCACAGCGGCATTGAAGATGGCCGTATCGGCCTCGCTCACCTCCTGCTGCTCTGAGAAAGCCTCGGGTTTGAAGTAGTCTCCCTCGATAAAGCCTCCGGCTTTCAGGAACTGGTCCACCTCGCCAGGAACTGCTGCCATGCGTGCGGCGCGGACGCCATAGCCTGGAAGAATCTCGGCTGCGGGCTGTTTCTCGGCCAAGTCTTTCGCACTAGACTCCAGTCCGCCACTGCCGAAGGTGCAGAAGGGCACGACCTGCTTGCCACTAAGGTCTGCCTGACTGAGGAATGTTGCCACAGGAGGTGCGAAGGTGCCAAACCACACAGGATAGCCGAGGAATATGATGTCGTAGGCGGCGATGTCGGCCTTCAGAGGCTGAATGGCGGGCGTGGTGCCTTGTTCCCGCTCCTGCATACAGCGGCTTATCGTGGCCTGGAAGTCGCCGTCGTATGGCGTTTCGCAGACAATTTCCTCGATGTCGGCTCCCAGTCGGTTGGCAATCTCCTGTGCCACCGCCTTGGTGTTCGATGTCTGAGAGTAATACACTACGAGCACCTTCTTGGGTGCTTCTTTTTCCTGTGATTCTTTTTTCGTGCCGCAGGAAATGGCGGCAATCATTGCGACTGCAAGAGTCATCATCAATTTCAAGTGTTTCATATTATTTAAGTTTGACATTTATTTGTTGATAATTTCTATCTGCTGGCGGACGCTCTCCTCATGGATGCTCTCGAAGACTTTGGCGACGAACTCAGGGGCCATTCCGCAGAGCGAGCCTTGCACGCCTCGCTTGTTCAGTATTTCGTTGTAGCGCGAAGCTTGCAGCACGGTCATGTTGTGCTCCTTCTTGTAGTTGCCAATCTCGCGGCACACCTTCATACGCTTTGCCAGTATGTCCACAATCTGGTTGTCCAGTTCGTCTATCTGCTTACGCAACTGCACGATACCCTCAGTAGTGGTATGCTCGTCGCGGATGACGAGCAGCGAGAGAATATAGTCGAGCACGTCGGGCGTGACCTGCTGCTTGGCGTCGCTCCACGCCTTGTCCGGGTCGCAGTGGCTCTCCACGATGAGTCCGTCGAAGCCCAAGTCCATCGCCTGCTGGCACAAGGGGGCAATCAGTTCGCGCCGGCCGCCGATGTGGCTGGGGTCGCTGATGATAGGCAGTTCAGGAATGCGGCGCCGCAATTCAATAGGCACCTGCCACAGCGGGTTGTTGCGGTAGATTTTCTGCTCATAACTGGAGAAGCCCCTATGGATGGCACCAAGACGCTTCACACCAGCCTGGTTGAGGCGCTCCATCGCCCCAATCCACAATTCCAAGTCGGGGTTCACGGGATTCTTCACAAAGACGGGAACATCGACACCCTTCAGCGCGTCGGCCAGGGCCTGCATGGCGAAGGGGTTGGCGGTGGTGCGGGCGCCTATCCAGAGGATGTCTATGCCATACTTCAGGGCCAGTTCCACGTGTTCAGGCGTAGCCACTTCGGTGGCCACGTTCATGCCCGTCTCTTTTTTTACCTGTTGCATCCAGGGCAGGGCTTTCTCGCCGTTGCCCTCGAAGCCGCCGGGCTTCGTGCGCGGTTTCCATACGCCGGCGCGGAAGTTGTGGCACCCTTTCATAGCCAACTGGGTGGCAGTAGTCATCACTTGTTCCTCGGTCTCGGCGCTGCAAGGGCCTGCAATCACGAAGGGACGTTCATTGTCGCTCGGAAGGTTCAGTTTTTCTAATTCCAGTTCCATTGTTATTTTCGATTTCTTGTTTTTTTTTCGTTATTTCGTTATTTCGTTATTTCGTTATAACGTTATTACGACTTTTCGTTATAACGACATTTCGGCCTTTCTGATTCTCTCTAATGCCTCCTGGATTTTCTCTTCCTTGGCGCAGAGCGAGATGCGGATGTAACGCTCGCCAGCCGGGCCGAAGATGAAGCCGGGGGTGATGAACACACGGGCCTCGTGGAGCACACGCTCGGTCAGCTCCTCCACATTGTTATAGACAGAGGGGATACGGCCCCAGAGGAACATACCTACCTGATGAGGGTCGCAGGTGCAACCCAGCTCGGCCATAATCTGCTCGGCCAGGCGGCGGCGGCGGGCATAGACCTCCACGTTGTACTCGCGGTGCCAGGCGTCATCGTTGTTGTATGCCTCGACTGCGGCCAACTGTATGCCCCTGAACGTGCCGCTCTCGATGTTCGACTGCACCTTCAGAATCCACTGGATGAACTGCGCATTGGTGGCGCACATACCCACACGCCAGCCAGGCATATTGTGACTCTTCGACATCGAGTTCAGTTCTATGCAGCACTCCTTTGCGCCAGGCACCTGCAGGATGCTGAGAGGCCGCTCACGGTTGAGGATGAACGAATAGGGATTGTCGTTCACCACCACAATATTGTGACGTCGGGCGAAGTCCACTAGCCGCTCGTAGGTCTCACGTTGGGCTGGCGCACCTGTCGGCATATTCGGATAGTTAGTCCACATCAGTTTGACGCCGCTCAGGTCCATCTTCTCCAGTTCGACGAAGTCGGGCTGCCAGTCGTCTTCCTCGCACAGGTTGTAGTTCACCACCTTTGCGCCCAGAATCTTGCTGAGCGACGTGTACGTGGGATAGCCGGGATTGGGCACGAGCACGGCATCGCCTGGATTCACGAAAGCCAGCGTGATGTGGAGGATGCCCTCCTTCGAGCCTATCAGCGGCAGCAGTTCGCTCTTCGCGTCAATTTCCACGCCGTACCAACGGCGGTAGAACCCAGCCATTGCCTCGCGCAGCTCCGGCGTACCCTGTGTGGGCTGATAGCCGTGGGCCGACGGCTGGCGGGCCACCTCGCACAGCTTCTCGATGGTCTGTTCCGACGGCGGCATATCCGGGCTGCCGATGGCCAGGCTGATAATGTCCTGGCCCTCGGCGTTCAGCTGGGCCACCTCTTTCAGCTTGCGGCTGAAGTAATACTCACTCACTAAACTGAGTCTCTCTGCTGGTTGTACCATATTTATTTTCGATTTACGATTTACGCATTTTCAATTTACCCTCAACTTTTCACTTATCACTTTTCACTTATCACTTATCACTGTTCACTTTTCACTTTTCACTAAGACAGCCCCGCTCTCACTGGGGTTGTGAAGCGGGGCTGTATCTTTCATTTTTCAATCTTCAATTATTAATCTTTAATCTACTTACGGCCAATCGCTTCACAACCTTGCTGCAAAGTAATAATAAAAACCGTAAAAGCAGAAACCAATTGTTGTCATTTTGTTACTATTTCGTTATTTCGGCTGCAAAATTACAACTTTCTGGCGAAACCGCCAAACATTTTGTCACTTTTTTGGCCGACACCCCAAAATTTGTCATTTTACCTGCCCAAAATTTGGTCGTCCAAACTCTGCCTTGGTTCATCCTTTTTTGCAGAACCGAAAAAAAATTGGAAGAATGTTGCGCGTATTAGGATTTATTTTGCTAACTTTGCAGCCTCGAAACGTATTAGTTATTAATAAACAACTGTTATTATGGTAGATTACAAAACACTGGGCCTCGTGAACACCCGTGAGATGTTCAAACGAGCCATCAATGGCGGCTACGCCATCCCCGCTTTCAACTTTAACAACATGGAGCAGTTGCAGGCCATTATCAAGGCTTCGAGCGACCTGAAAAGCCCCGTCATCCTGCAGGTGTCGAAAGGCGCCCGCAACTATGCCAACGCCACTATGCTGCGCTATATGGCACAGGGTGCCGTAGAGTATGCAAAGGAACTGGGTTGCGCACATCCTGAAATTGTGCTGCACCTGGACCACGGCGACAGTTTCGAGACCTGCAAGAGTTGCATCGACTCAGGCTTCTCAAGCGTGATGATCGACGCCAGCCACCTGCCTTTCGACGAGAACATCGCCCTGACAAAGAAGGTCGTTGACTACGCCCACCAGTTCGATGTAACCGTTGAGGCCGAACTTGGCGTGCTCGCCGGCGTTGAGGACGAGGTGTCGTCTGCCGAGAGCCACTACACCAAGCCCGAAGAGGTTATCGAGTTCTCACAGCGTTCTGGCTGCGACTCGCTGGCTATCTCCATCGGTACTTCTCATGGCGCCTACAAGTTCACCCCAGAGCAGTGCACACGCGACCCGAAGACCGGCAAACTCGTGCCTCCCCCACTCGCTTTCGACGTGCTCGACGCCGTGATGGAGAAACTGCCCGGATTCCCCATCGTGCTTCACGGTTCGTCAAGCGTTCCCCAGGAGTATGTCGACGAGATCAACTCGCTGGGCGGCAAACTGCCCGATGCTATCGGCATTCCCGAAGAGCAGTTGCGCAAGGCCTCCAAGAGCGCCGTCTGCAAGATCAACATCGACTCCGACTCACGTCTGGCCTTCACAGCCGCCGTGCGCCGCGTGCTCTACTCTAAGCCCGGTGAGTTCGACCCGCGCAAGTTCTGCGGCCCCGCTCGCGACGAGATGGAGAAGATGTACAAGCACAAGATCATCGACGTGCTCGGCTCCGACAACAAACTGGCCCAGATGGACTAAACACCAACGCCGCCAAACGGCTATTAACAGAATACTACCGCCAAAAGGGAACACCCCTGTTGGCGGTAGTTTTTTCATTTTCCAAATTTTGCCATCCGCTCAACCATAGTCGCATCGCTCGTCGAATAACTATGGCCTTTTTGTATAGGAGAAATAGACGAGAATCTTCTTTTCCAAACTTTTTCGGCCTGCTTATTTAGAATGTCAAACGTGTTTTTGGCAAACATTCGGGGATTTCAGACAGTTTTGTTATATAAGATTCGGGGATTCCGTACAATTCCTATCAAATAAATTTGGGGATTCCACCAAAAACGCTTATCTTTGCATCCACATTACAGTATAATATGATAAAAATGGAACCCGAGACAAGAATTTTCAAACGAAAAATCTACGACGCAATGCTCAAATGGAAACAAGAGCGTGATGGCAAGACTGCCCTACTCATCAAAGGAGCAAGGCGTGTGGGTAAATCTACTATAGCCGAGGAGTTTGCCCGCAACGAATATGAAAGTTATATAATTGTAGATTTCGCCGATGCACCTGATGAACTTTGGGCTGCTGTGGAACATATTTCAGATCGTAACTACTTCTTCACACAACTCCAGTTCATCTATAATGTAAGGTTGATAGAACGCCACTCTGTCATCATCTTCGACGAAATACAGAAATGTCCAACAGCACGGCAAGCCATCAAATATTTGGTGAAAGACCATCGATATGATTACATCGAAACTGGTTCGTTGCTTTCCATTAAGAAAAACACCAAAGGCATTGTCATTCCCAGTGAAGAAACACGACTCACCATGTACCCTATGGACTATGAGGAGTTCCGTTGGGCAATGGGTGATACTGCGACCGTCCCTTTGCTGCATGAATTCTATGAGAAAAGACTTCCTCTTCAGCAGGGGTTCCGTAAGGCCATGCGTGACTTCCGTCTCTATATGCTTATCGGTGGGATGCCCCAGGCTGTCAATGAGTACCTGAACTCCAACAACCTTAGTCTCGTTGATTCGGTAAAGAAAGAGATTATAGAACTTTACTTTGATGATTTCTTGAAAATAGACCCATCAGGCAAAGCGTCACGCTTGTTTAGCGGAATACCTTCAGAGTTGTCTAAAAATGCATCACGCTATCAAGTCACAAGTGTACTTGGAAGAAGTGAGGACAAGAATACGATGGATGAACTATTAAGAGATTTGGAGGATAGTCTCACTATCAATTTCGCCCATCATGCCAACGACCCTCATGTGGGTATGCCCATGCTTACAGATTATAATCAATATAAGATGTATGTCAGTGACACAGGACTTTTCATAACTCTTGCCTTCTGGGATAAGGATATTACGGAGAATGTCATCTATCAAAAGTTGCTTTCCGACAAACTCTCTGCTAATCTTGGCTATGTTTATGAAAACATTGTTGCACAAATGCTTACAGCAACTGGCAACAAGTTGTTCTACCACACTTGGCCATCGGAAACCTCAAACCACAATTACGAGATAGATTTTCTGCTTTCGCGTGGTGACAAACTATGGCCCTTAGAAGTCAAGTCATCTGGCTACAAAACTCACAAGTCAATCGATAAGTTCTGCAAGAAATACTCTGAACGCATCAGCAACCGCTATCTTGTATATACTAAAGACTACAAAAAAGATGGTGATACAACGTTGCTTCCAGTTCTAATGACCCAGTTCCTGTAATTTAATCTCTTTTATTACAAATCTTGTTACCCAAATGGGGAATTTGTTTCTACTATCTTATGCCAGAGGGTATTGAGTAGTTACAAAGTGGTCGAATTACGTTAATCTTCCAAAAATCCTCGCTTATTACAACCTTTTTGCGTATCTTTGCAACCATATTCTTAACAACTACTATTCAGAACCTATGACAAAAAGACTGCTATCTCTGTTCGTCGCTGCCGCTATGGCAATGACAGCAACGGCACAGGCCAACGCCGACGACGTGTTGGCTGCCGCACGCAAAGCCAACAACTATTTCATGCAGAAATATGAAGACCCCACCGTGCCCACCAACTGGAAGCGCGTCAGGCCGTCGAGCCTGTGGACACGCGCCGTCTACTACGAGGGGCTGATGGCCCTGCAGCGCATAGACCCGCAGAAGCGATACATCGACTACGCCCTGACTTGGGCCAACTTCCACAAGTGGACGCCGCGCAACGGCACACAAACCTGCGACGCCGACGACCAGTGCTGCGGACAGACCTACGTGGAACTCCTGCCTTACACCGACGGTGACAAGGCGGAACGTCTGAAATATATACGCGAGAACCTGGACCACCAGATGCAGACTCCTAATCCCAAGAACGGCAGTCTCTACGGGTGGTGGACGTGGATAGACGCCATACAGATGGCAATGCCCCTCTACGTGCAGATGTACCAGCAGACGGGCGAGAAAAAATACCTCGACCACGCTATGAAAATGTACCGTTGGAGTCGCAACGAGTGCGGCGGCGGCCTGTTCAACGTGAAGGAGGGCCTCTGGTGGCGCGATGCCGACTACGTGCCGCCCTACAAGGAACCCGACGGCCAGCAATGCTACTGGAGCCGCGGCAACGGCTGGGTCTATGCCGCCCTGGTGCGCTGCCTGGAACTGCTGCCGCCCAAGAGCAAGGAGTTCAAGGAACTGAAGAAGGACTTCCTGCTGATGAGCGAGGGCCTGCGCAAATGCCAGCGCGAGGACGGCTTCTGGTACCCCAGCCTCGTCTCCTCCAACTATGCCATGCCCGAAACCAGCGGCACAGCCCTCTTCCTCTACGGCTTCTGCTGGGGAATGGAGCAGGGATGGCTGAAGCCCGATGTCTACAAGCCACTGGCCGACCGCGCCTGGCAGGCAATGGAACGCGACGCGCTGCATCCCGACGGATTCCTGGGCTGGATGCAGGGCACGGGCAAAGACCCTTCAGCCGGGCAGCCTCTGAGTTACACCCGCATCCCCGACTTCGAGGACTACGGCACCGGCTGCTTCCTCCTTGGCGCCACGGAGTACTTCAAACTGTTGAAGAAATAGCCTCCGCACTCCCCCAGCCACAAGAAAAGAAGATAAGAATACATTCCAATATGGGCAACTATAGACTTTATAGTGTTGGTCATTCCAATCAGTCACAGGAAGAGTTTCTTGAACTGCTGAAACTGCACAATATAAATTGTATCGTGGATGTTAGGAGTGTGCCTGCCAGTAAATATACGCCTCAGTTCAATTTGGAACCCTTAAAATGGTTCTTGAAAGCCAATGACATACAATACTTACACTTCGGAGAAGAGTTTGGCGCAAGAAGAACCGACAGTCTTGATGATGATGGGCAAGTAAGCTTTGAAAAGGCTGCTGAGACTCCCAGCTTCAAACGAGGAGCAGAAAGGCTGATGAATGGACTGCAAAAAGGGTTCCGCATTTCACTAATGTGCTCAGAGGCCAATCCTTTGGAGTGCCATCGTTTCTCACTTGTTTCACGCTATTTTTATGACAAAGGCCTCGATGTACAGCACATTCTGAAGGAGGGGGAGTTGGCCTCGCATGCAACACTGGAAAAGGAAATGATAGAAGAATACCTTCACTCCAAAAAGCATCGGCTTGCCGAAATTGACTTGCTCTTTGGCAGTTACACCAAAGAGGACCAGCGACGTGACGCCTACAGACTGAAGAACAAAGAGATCGGTTATAAGCCTCAATACGAATTAGAAGAAAACTATTGATCTATGATTACACTCTATACTATCGGATTCACGAAGAAAAGCGCCGAACAGTTTTTCAGCCTGCTGCGAAACAACCATGTTAAGCAATTGGTAGATGTTAGAATCAGCAACGGCAGTCAGCTGTCTGGATTTGCAAAAGGGAAGGATTTGGAGTTTTTCGTAAAAGAGATTTGCCATATTCCATATAAACACATCACAGACTTTGCTCCAACAAAAGAACTGCTTGACAAATGGCATAAACAGGAGGTTTCTTGGGAAGAATATGAAACCATCTATGATTCATTGCTTAAAGAAAGAGACATCTTGCGAAAGCACGGCATTAAGCAGTTCGATTGTTCTTGTTTCCTCTGTAGCGAAGAGACCGTAGAGAACTGTCACCGCAGGCTATTGGCTGAATATATGAAGAAACATTCGGCAGAGGAAGTGAAGATTGTCCACCTATTATAGTCAAAGTCATGGATAAATATTTTATCTGTTTGGCAAACTCCTTTAAGCACGGCGGCAGGTGCATAGCAGGTGTTGAAGTGTTGTGGGACGGCGAGAAGAGCAAAGTTATAAGAGACGATTGTGGTGCTGCCAAATGGATTCGCCCTATCAGCAAAGAAACATTGACAGGTGAGATACCCAATCATATAGCAGTCCTAATCAATGTGCTTGATGTCGTTAAGCTTGAGGGTGTCGAGGGATGCCCGGCAGATGCCCAACAAGAGAATGTTTTCTTCAAGAAGATGACCTTCACTGGCAAGCATTATGAGATCTCCTCGAAGATACTCCAGCGCTTTATAGACGAAAACCATCGCCATATATTTTTCAACTACGGAAAAGCAGTACTTCCTTACGATTACAGGAAAGGCAGCCATTCTATATTGCTCATACGAGTGGAACACGCTGAAGTTTATTCAGACGAAGGCTATTCAGGGCAGATTCGTTTTCGTATCAGATTCCTGTATCATGGACACCAATATGACTTTCCTATAACAGACCCTTATTATCAGACAGAACTTAGGCTGGGAAAACGAGCCACAGGCCAGAAAGGCACAATGTTCATCACCTGTTCATTGGGCCTGGAATATGAAGGCGCACATTTCAAATTGGCTGCTACGGTCTTTGAAACGACAGACCAGCAAGTTGTCATAGCCAAGGAGACTGCCCCCGAAGGATGGTTCGACGAATACGAGCGAGAGTTGTCGAGACTCCTTAGCGAAAAGAGTGCGATAGAAGAACAAATTGCTGAATTAAGGATGGAATTGCGAGAACGCATGGAGAAGTACGGCGTGGAAAAAGTCAATTCTCAACAATTATCAGTCACCTATACCCCTGCCAAAACTGTATTGCAGTTCGACAGCCGTTCCTTCAGGTCTGAAAATGAAGAATTGTACTCTTCATATTGTAGGCCGAAACAGCGAGAGGCCACAATTGTAGTCAAACGGAATGTTTCAGAATGAGCTTTCTACAAAAAGGAAACGATTATCCGCAATAGTATTAAAAAAACATAAAATACGGCATAAGCACACGGATGTTTATGCGGTATTTTAAATTTTATCTGTACTTTTGCGTCAAAGAAACAACCAATTAATATCATTTAGTTATGAAGAAACTGATTTTGATGACGCTGATGTTGCTGTGCGGCATCACATTTGCTTCGGCACAGAAACCTGCCGAAATCAAGTTCGACACGCTCACGCACAACTTTGGTAAGTTCTCAGAGAAAGCGCCTGTGGTCACTTGCTCATTCACGTTCACAAACATTGGCGAGCAGCCGCTCGTCATCAACCAGGCCATCGCTTCCTGCGGATGCACCGTACCCGAATACACCAAAGAGCCCATCCAGCCAGGAAGCAAAGGCGAAATAAAAGTGACCTACAACGGCACAGGCAAGTTCCCCGGACACTTCAAGAAAACCATCACCGTCAGAACAAACGGCGTGGTGGAAATGACCCGCCTCTACATAGAAGGAGATATGGAAGGCGAACAGCCACAGCAATAAAAGCACGCCTCGCCAGCCCCAACATCAACACTTCCGCCAACACCTCACTAAATCTCCCGAAACGCCTTTGCAAAAAAGCATTTCGGGAGATTCTTATGAGCCATCCTTATCACCAAGTCCAAATGCTTGTGTTTAAGTCGTTGCTGCGCTGCTGGGTGTTACGGTTACCGAAATAGTCATAGGAGGAAATGGAGGTGCCTTGTGTGTGACCGGACTGGTTGCGGTACGTGGTTGTGGTATTGCCGAAGTAATCGGTAGAGGTGGTTGACGATCCAGTTGAGCGGCCGTAATAGTCCGAATAAGTGGTATTGGTGTTGCCGAAGTAGTCTGTGTTCGACCTTGCCGTTCCCGTTGTGTTCCCATAGCGGTCACGATGAGTCGTGGTTGTGTTGCCGAAATAGTCTGTCGATGTTGTAGAAGTGCCGATAGTGTTGCCGTAGCTGTCACGGTGAGTGGTCGTCGTATTACCGAAGTAGTCGGTTGACGAGGTGGATGTGCCAGTTGTCTGCCCATATTGGTTGCGATGCGTCGTCGTCTGATTGCCGAAGTAATCGGTGCTTGTCGTTGATGTGCCGACGTTGTAATACTGAGCGTTAGCTGCGATGGCGAATACGGCAGCCATCAGTGTCATCATTAACTTTTTCATAATCGTTTTGTTTTGTTGGGTTAAACTTGAATTTCATTCGACCTTTTCCTTGCCTCGGCATAATCAGAGCGAGCTCAACTTCTGCTCTCGGCTGCATGAAAATGTTCTATTTGTTTGCAAAATTACTTTTTCTTTCCTATTTGTCCAAGCAAAGCTGCTTCCGCAACCTTGTGATTGGTTTCTTTTGGAGCTTTCTTCATCCTTTTATACAAAAAAGTAAGAAAAGGTAACCGTCTTTTGAAGAAAATTTGTAAATTTGCAGAAAAATAGTGTGTATTATAAAAACAAGCATGGGGTACAATAGAAAAAATGTATTGTTTGATCTCAGTATCGTTGATGTCGATAATGAACAAATAACACAAAATGAGATTAGCCTGGGGAGATGGATTGTAGATGCTCTAACTCTACTTCTATCTCTTGGAGAATCGTATGATTTAGCAAAAGAGATTCCAATTAAACAATTAGGTTACTCTTTTATTCCAACTATTTATTTGCCTAAAGGCTGTGATGCTCTCGATTTCCAAGGTTCTACGATAATTGAAATAAGAAATAATCTCCTTTTTGATACTGAAATACGACAATCGGAAATCTACAGGCTTTTAGTAGACGATGGAGTTATTAAGAATTTGTTAATTGTCTACATAAACTCAACTCAACATAGTTTACAAAACAATAACATCTTAGGTCGCATAAGATTAATTGATGCTTCGTCTTTTATAATCCAAGCGAAAGAAGCAATAAACGAAGGTAGAGGTGGAGTTAATGCTGCACTTAGAGGCGAGAAACAAAAGCAAAATATTTCTTGGGAATGTATTCGCGATGAACGACTAAAGATAGCAATTAATGATTTTAGTCGTTATGATAGTGTAATATTTGCAGGGGCTGGTGTCAGCGCATCTGCAAAAATCCCAGATTGGCAAACCTTATTGAAGAACTTGCTAGCAGGAGGCACTATAATAACTTCAGATGATTTCGATAGTGTTTTCAAATCTATGGATAGTTCCAATTTATTGGCGGCTAGGTATATAGAGAAATCTCTTAATGCTGACAAGAAAACCATCGTAGATAAAATTAGGCAACTATTATATCCGAGTGATGTTACTCTGGAGTCTTATCTAATTACGACTATCTGTGAACTTATAATAAAGCAGAAGAATCTTAGATGTGTAATTACCTATAATTATGACACACTGATAGAAGACTGTCTAAAAGCAAAAGGCAAACCTTGCTTCTCTGTATACAAGAATAGCCGTGATGAAAGTAACTCTTTCCCTGTATATCATGTACATGGAATAGTGTTTCGTGAAAATGAGAGCGGGCTATCTGAAGATATTGTGCTAACAGAAGATGACTATCACCGAGTGTATTCAGAAGTGTTTGATTGGTCCAATGTAGAGCAATTACACGCACTAACACGTTGTACCTGCTTCTTTATAGGGTTATCGTTAAATGATCCGAATTTGAGAAGATTGTTAGAGATAGCTCAAAGAGGTAGCAGTAAATCTGTAAGGCATTATGTTTTTCTAGAAAGGAAGAGTGAATATGATGGATTAGAGAAAGTAGAAAAGGATTTTCAAACAAGAGAGGATATGTTCGCCGATTTGGGGCTTAATGTTATATGGTACAAAGGTGATGACAACCATAAGGAGTTGCCAATACTTCTTAAACGATTCCTAACTGTAAATGAGTAATTGATTGATACAAATCACATTTAATATCAGATTATATGCGGACTACAGTTTTATTTATTATAGCTTTGTTGTGTCAAACCAATATGTTTGCCCAAGAAGTGTTTGATGAATCAGCAATGAAAGAGGTGCAAGCATTAATCATAAACAAGGAACATAATAAAGTGGACTCTATCCTTGAATATTACCAGAAATATCCACAAGGGGAGGATGCATCATTCGCAATTGATTTGACAAGATGTTTCAATGGATATGTCAAAATTCAAACCATCCAAGATGTTTCAGCTATTATTCCTTATGCTGAATCGGGGAAAAGAGCATTTACATATATCAAGAACAATATAAATGAGGGGAATGCATCCCAATCAGATTTATGGCCTATATTGACGATGTGTGCAGAACTCTTTAATAGTATGAATGACAGCATTATAGATGAAATCGAAAAGTTTTCGAGTAAATATTATAGCGATTACGGACAAAAGAACTTGTATTCCTACTATACCGTTGTTCAAAACACGTATCAGCATCATTTCTCGAGAAGAGAATGGCAAGCCGCAATAGATGTAATGGAGAACTACAATAAGATTGCGATAGAAGCAGGTGATTCTACTATGCGAATACCCATATCATCAGCTTTCATCGGAGCAGCTTTTTTGCGAAAAAAGAATACAAAAGAAGCTTTGACGTGGTTTACGGATTCTTATAATCGTTTTATAAACTATGATGAAAGAATCAAGTTTAGGGCTTATTGCGAATTGCTCAGCGATATAGCATATGCGTATTTTTTGGAGAGAAATGACGATTTGGCTTATAAATTTGCTGTTTTGTCATGTGAAGCAAACATCTCCACATTTGGGGAGGATTCAAAAGAATATCTTAATGCATTAGACATTCTTAACAACTGTGAAATTAGATTAGATAGAAAACAAGAAAGTGAAAAACATATTGAAGAATTTTTGCTCATTCTTGATAACAGGTTAAATATGGAGCTAAAGGAAAAGCAAATCTATATTACTGAAAAAGCGACTAATTCTGCTAATGATAAGAAGAGTATAATATTATTTGAGTACTTGTTAAGTTGTTTCAACAAAAATGTAGATGTAGACAGGGATTTTTTTGCATTTGTGGCAAGTAGTTTATCAAATTTATATATTTCAAAAGGTTTTTACCACACTGCCGATTCCATATTAAATGGTTCATTAGATTTATTCAATGAGAAGGAGGTTATGTCTAATGAAATAGTAAGTTTGTATCATTCAAAAGGTTTACTATACCTTTCGTTAAATAATTATGATATGGCTCTTCAGTGGTTAATGAAAGCAAAGAAATATTATGATAATGTTTGTTTTAAAGATATTGAGTATGCGAAATTGCTTTCTAATCTATCTATGTGCTATTTCGAGAAAGATGACTTCTCTTTAGCTAAGTCTTATGCAGACGAGGCTTGCACTTTGTACGCAGACTCTTATGGAGCAAACTTTGAAAAAGCTAGTGGAACACTTTTGCTGCTCAATAATTTAGCATTAATATATTCTTGTTCAAAAGAGTATGATAAAGCAAAGACGTTGTATAATCGAGTAATTGATGTGTCTTCAAAAACGCACGATAAAGAAATGAAATCTCTAGCGCAATTAGGTATGGCACAATTGCTTTTTCTGGAAGGTGATTACGGCAACGCAAACATGACATTAAGCGAAATCAAAGTCAACGAATTGAGAACGCGAGAGAGAGTTTTTTTCGAATTCTTTTCTTCTCTACTCTCTTGTCTGCAAACCAATGGCAATATTGATTCCCTTGTAAACAAATACGATGCTTTACAACAAACAATAATAATTGATGTGTTTGATAACTTCTCAGCAGCAGAACGTGAGGGTTATTGGACATATTATTCTCGGTCGTTAGTATTATTAAACAATCTGGCGGCAATAAAAAGTGGCACACCACAAGCAATTGTAATGGCATATGAAAATGCACTTTTCACAAAAAGCATGCTTATCAATTCTAGTAAACTATTGGATATCATAGTCAAAGGTTATGATAACCAATATATAAAAGATACATACTCTTCAATGATTAATATGAAGAGAAGGCTTTCCGGGAAAAACTGCCCAAATGATTCTGTGGATATTTATCGTGAGGTAATAAGCGAAAAGGAGAAAACTTTAGTTGCCGCAATACCTAATTTTGGCAGTAGGTTGATGGCTCAATTTAAAACGTGCGGCGATGTGCAGAAAATGCTTTCAGACAACGATATTGCTATTGAATTCATTTTCCTTCCTCAAATAAAGACGCCCTTTGATGAGTCTGAGTTGTTGTATGGCGCTATGCTTTTAGCAAAAGGGGACATCGTTCCTAAGCTTATACCGCTTTGTTCTGAATATGATTTGAAAGATCTGATGGATGCATATACACCCATGGGGCAAAATGAAATAGACTCTCTGTACGCCTTTTCAAACAAGACGCTCTATCAAATGATCTGGGAAAAAATAGAACCTTATATACCTGTAGGCTCCACTGTGTATTATTCCCCAACAGGTTATATCGGCAAGATAAATCTTTCTGCTATTTCAAACGGCAATAACCGCTTGGAAGAGGTTTATAATTTTTATGAGGTTTCAACAACGGCATTGATTGATGAAGTAAAACAAGGCATCGGAATAGATTATCATAATGCGGCATTATATGGAGACGTCAACTATTATGAAGATGTTGATTTAATGGCAGAGAAAGCAAGAGCATATTCATCGTATACTTCAGGAGAAATATTGGCAACACGTTCGTTAAACAGAGGAACATGGGATTTGCTACCTGGGACAAAAGAAGAAGTAGGGACTATAGCAGAAATGCTAAGAGGTAAAGGCTTAAACGTATATATGCTCACTCAGAATGATGCAAATGAGGAATCGTTTAAAGCATTCGATGCTCATGCACCAGCACTAATACACATTGCAACGCATGGTTTTTACTTTCCACCAGAAGTGGATGTGACATCAAGTTTCTTTAATGGTCTTCATAGTTACACTCAAAAGGACTATTCTATGCTTTTTAGTGGGCTTTTGTTTGCAGGCGGCAACAATGCATGGACAGGGAAAGAAATCGAAGAAGGTGTAGAAGACGGAATATTAACTGCTGACGAAATTTCTCGACTTGATTTGAGTGCGAACAAACTAATCGTCTTATCCGCATGTAATACAGGATTAGGTGACATTGATATTGTAGATGGTGTTTTTGGACTTCAACGAGGCCTGAAGAGGGCTGGTGTAAAAACAATACTGATGTCCTTGTGGAAGGTGCCTGACAAAGAAACGAAAGAACTTATGAGATTATTCTATAAAGAACTATTATCTGGAAAGACTCCACACCAATCGCTTAAGACTGCCCAAAATCAGCTAATGACTAGGGGTAATTCACCATATTACTGGGCTGGTTTCATCTTGTTAGACTAATAGACAGCCAGCACCTTGGGAAAGTGCTGGCTGTCTTTAACTGGCAGGATTACCTACAGGACCTGCGACTACTCTGTTGGGAGTCTGCGTATCCAAACATTGCCACACTCAGGATTTGTGCATGTCAATTCTACCTGCAACTCAGGTCTACCTTCAACGATTTTGTATCGTCTATCAGTCTCGACCATCTGGCTTTTACAGAAAAAACAAGTTTCTTGCATTTGAACCAAAATTTGAGTTAATACTATGCGGCTCTCCGTGCACCGCGTTATCAAGCTACTAACATTGGTTCAAGACTCGAGTATGGAGCAGAAACCGGAGCTATTTCCGAATGCAAAGGTACAAACAATAATCGAAAACGCCAAATTTCTGCTAAGTTTTTTGATACATTAACACGGTTGCTACAACGAATGCAAATGAACGGAGGCGACAATTTGATGACAATGACGCTTTAAAGTTTGTTTCTTCCTGCCGAGTCATCTTACCTCTGAGGAACTTTTCGATTTGGTCGACATATTCTTCCATGTTTCTGACTTTTCCTGTTGATACAACTAAGGGAGGCAATGTAACCCCCAAAGGAACGATATTACCTTGCGAACAAACAAAAAAGAGCCTGTTTTGACAGAAAAAGAAGAAAAACTATTGTCGTTACAGAAATAATTACTAACTTTGCGGCTGAAAATAAGAAAGGACGGTATTATGGTAAAGACAAAAGAATACAAGACGATAGACTCCATTGTGCTTTCGAACTATATATTGAAGCACTATGGACCGATGTCACACTTGAAGCTGCAGAAGCTGCTGTTCTATTGTGATGCCTATTGTTTGGCATACTTTGGTCAGGAATTGATTACAGACCAGTTTGAAGCATGGGTACACGGGCCAGTAAGCCGAAAAGTATTCAATGAGCTGAAAGGGCAGGCTGTACTATATACTGATGTGGCCTATTCGGAGACACCTGGGATGGATGTTGATGCAGAATTTGAGACGCTGACCAGCGACCAACAAGCTTTGACAAAAGACGTGCTTGGGCAGCTTGCCTCATGGACAGGACTTGAACTTGAACGAGCAACGCACAATGAAAGGCCCTGGCAGTTAGCCCGTATTGGTTATGATGCTGCCCAGCCATGCCATGAAATTATCTCAAAGGAAGAAACTGCGCGATTCTATAAGAGGGACATTGCCTGATGGTGAAGATTGTCAAGAAGAAAGGCAGCTCGATTCTTAAAAAGATAGAGAAACCGAGAAGTGTAAACGATATTGAAAGGACGGCTAATTTCAAGTTGTCCTTTCAAGATTTAGATACCACACAGAAGTTCGGCTCGGCATTTCTTGATTGGCAAAGGGCTGGGCTGCTAAGTTTGGCGATGGAAACTCTTCGCGGCTTTTGTTGCTTGCCAATGAGGCAACAGATAGACGGTGACAAGTTTGCCATTTACGACTCATTCCCTCCTGAAGGCAGGACGATGTATGAGTATCCCAAGAATGTGCCAGAGGATGCGCATTGGGCAAGGATTCATGTCAATGGTCCTGCCGTAATAATAGGACACATCGTCAACGATACTTTCTATGTGGTTTTCTTGGACAAGACCCACAAGTTCTGGTTGACAGAGAAAGACAGACAGCGTTTGAAAAGATAACTTTCAAAATGCTGTCTGCCTTTCTTTGTTTACAATTCCCTCAATTTCTTAATTAGCTCATTAGCTTTATTATATAGAGGTGTATCGGGATTGTCCTGTTTGAGCTTCTCCAATACAGAGATGGCCTTGTCTATTTGGTCGTCCTTAACGTATGCCAATGCGAGATTCCATGCTATATCGTTTGCCCAGGGGTAATAGGTGAAGTCATCGTCAAGAGAGCGGTAGATAGGTTCTAATTCCTTAACGATGTTTGACACGTTCCGACTTTCCTGTATTTGGGAGAATAGCATGTAAAGATGGGCAATGCTAACGGAGTCTACGTCACCACGTGAAATGTCGCCCATGTCATATTCTGAATAGTATGGAGAAATGGTTGCGTCCAACATGCTGTATCGGCGGTCTTTGTAAATACCGAATACGATGGCAAACACTGCTGCTGCGGAGCAGACCCACCAAAGAATAGGACGTACTTTTGACTTTGTGGCAGCCTCTTTGATGATGGCCTTTTCTTTGGCAGTGTTCTCGGCTTGCAAGCCACGAATGAGCGAGGTCATGGTCTTAGCACGGTCGCGCAGTTCAGGATTTGCTTTGATTTCCTGTTTGAAGGCAGCTTCTTCCTCTGCACTCATCTCGCCACGAAGGAATGACTCTATCCGCTCGTCGATGCCATCCGTCAGTATATCGTTGTTTTTATCCATAGTTTTTGTTCATTAGTTCATTATACTTGTTGCGAAACTTTTGCAGGCACTTATACTTCTGCGTCTTGACTGAGTTGGCATTTGCAAAGCCGAACATGTCCGCTATAACGGTTGTCGTGAGATTGTCCCAATAATAGCCTTGAAAAACATTCTTACAGGTGTCGGGCATTGCCTCAATGATGCTCTGAACAATCTTCTCGGAGCGGGACACTTGTTCTGCTTCTTCATCTTCAGTGCAGAGCTGATACAACTCGTCTATCTTGTCCGGTCGGAAAGCGTCCTTGTTCGTAAGCCTACTGTCATCAAACAAAGGGACAACTTTCTTTTGCTTTCCCATGAATTTCAATGTCTGGTTGATACAGACACGAAGGAAGTAGGTGGATAGCGTACTTGTGAGATTAGACAGTTTCCCGTCGCGTATGTTCACAAACAAGGCGACGGACGATTCTTGGTAAATGTCATCCAAGTCATCGTCTGAGACAGAAAACGTCTTTCTCAGATAGGCCAGCACCTTATTCCTCTCGTCAGCAATAAAGCGGTTTAGTTCTATATTCTGTAGCTTAATCTCTTTTGCCATATCAATAGCTCGTTTCTGTGACAAGATTCTGGTTGTTTGGCCATCGGCCAGTTTCAATCAGAGAACGTTTTACCTTCTCTATGAAATCGCAGGAATTGGTTGTGAGCGTGAAATCCGATAAAGTCTGTGCGATATTGTATGAAAGAGGCCCATAGCGTTTGCCGTCAACCTTTATTTCTGTATTCACCTGGTCGGGTCGACAAGCTTCTATGAACATGACGTTGGACTGCTTGGCAGATGCTTCAATTCTGAAATGAGTTTTTTTGCTCGTAGAAGGCTTGAACACCTTATTATTATATGAAAAGCCGATATGAGTTCCTCGGACTGTTTCGTCGTTGGCACGTGAAGAAGTACCGGCATGACAGGCGTCAATAACAACATAAAGGAATCCTGTTGAACCAATCTTATCACGAAGTTTCTTTATGTATTTGTTGAGTAAGTCGTCTGTCAAATGCTTCTTACCTTCATATACTCCTTTCTTGTATAACTTGTAAGCATCAATAGGCACGATGGACTCGTCCCAGCCATCTTCCTCATCACCGTTAAGGTCTTCTACTGGCTGACCATGTGTGGAGAAATGCAAATAGACGATGTCGCCTTTCTTTGTTTTGTCTGTAAATGTCGCCAGGTGGCTGACAATACCGTCGAAGGTGGCTTGCTCATCTAACAGCGTTGTCGTCGAGAATCCTTGCTTGTTTAATATGGGGCAAAGTAAATTAACATCCTCCACTCCGCTGATGTTGTTCCATTGGTAGCTCGTTAGTGCCGTATCGTAATGTGAGATTCCAACCAAGAAAGCCCGTTTCCGCTGGGCATTAACAGCAGAAGAGAGTAGCATGGCTACCATTATCAGGCATAGTCTGAATCTCATACTGAAATAAATTTTCTGCAAAAATACAACTTTTTTTGGATATAGCGGTTACCTTTCAAGTTTTTTGGGTATAAAAAGGCAAAGAAAACAAGATTGTGAAACATTTAAAATCAAAAATTATGGCACTTTTTGGATTATTCGGCGCAAAGCCAAAAGAAGAGACAGAGATAACTCCTGTCCTAGCAGAGAACACTCAGGGAGAGAGTAACAAAAAAACAACATCTCCTGAAGAAGAAAAGAAAGATGAAAAGCGGGTGATTACAATCACATGGGGAACAGGGATGCCTATTGATGTCATCTTTAACTTCATCCACAAGAACTTCGAGGAAGAAGGATTCCAGGATGCACTGGTGAACTGCGACATCACTTATCGTGACGCAAAGGAGAAAATCATCCGTAACGATTTGGAGATGCTGTTCAAAAGAATCATTCTTAAGTATAAGAGTGATATTAGAGTTGTCAATGTGAAAATAGAGAATGCGCACAAGGCCTTGGCTCTTTCCGCAGCTGCAGATATGGAAGCACTACGCGCAACATACGAAGAGCATTTGACAGAGATACAAGAAATGCAATCGCAATTAGAGGCCAACGAGCCAAAGATGACAACGATGATAGAGTCGTATCGTAGAGGCTTCCTCAAAGGAATTGCGGCAAGCGCAGTTAATTTCATTAACAACAAATAATTAGAGAGATATGCAGTGGATTATTTTAATTGGATTACAGATTTCCTGGGGTATAACAAGTTTAATTGACAAATACAAGGAGGACAAAAAATGAAGACTTTAAGGAGTATTGGGTGCTTACTTATCGGTTGGGATAAGAACATCTTGAAGGAGTGTGGTGAAGCCAGTTATCGCCAGTACAGAAAACTGCTGTCGGCCATCTGTATCATGATGATACTGTGGGGAACAATTGGTTACTGCTTTGCTGACAGGTACATCAACATAGAGTCGTGCGCTTTGAAGATATGTATTACATTGATATTTATGCTCATCGTCCTATGCGTGGAACGAGTCATCATTTTGACCGTTGGAAAAGCCTATCTTATGAGTTTCATGAGAGTGTTACTAGCTCTATGTATGGCAGTATTGGGATCTTGCATTTTCGACCAGATTATCTTCCGCAATGATATTCAGCAAGCCATTCAGGAACATCGGGAAGATGTAATAGGTGCGACAGTGACGAAACGGCTATCCATTTATGACGGTGACATCCATCGGATAACACAGGAGATGGTCTCATTGAGTAAAGCCACTATTGCCTTGAATGAGGAATTACAGAAAAGGCCGGTCATCAAAGGAACCAATGTCTCTACACAAGAGCAGGTCGTTGGTGTTGATGAGGAGGGAAAACCAAGGAAAGTGAAGACGCAGACTGTAAATACTGTGACTTTGGCTAACCCACTGGCTGAACAATTGAAAGCCAACAACGACCAGATTCAGATATACTCTGCACAGTTAGAACAACTCAGACAGGATAAAAAGGAGGTTGCTGAAACCGTAAGGGAGGAGGTGGCCCAACGTGCACCAGGTTTCATTGAAGAGCTTGAAGCGACATTAAAGGTTGTCTCACAGAGCAAGGTCTCATTAGCGTTCTACATCATTCTGTTCTGTTTCCTGACTTTCCTTGAGTTGTTCGTCTTGACAATCAAGATGGGAGAAAACAAATGTGACTACGAACTAATTGTCGAGAACCAGCTTAAATTGAAGAAAAATCTGATGGAACAAACAGCACAGAGTGTTTTAGTAAGGAAATAGTAGTATTAACCAATTAAAAACAGCAACATTATGGAAAGAAATTATGATTATGACTCATTCGAGGAGTACGAAGAGTATGATGATTGTGAGTGCGATAGCTACGATGACGAAGGCTACGAGTGGACTGAAGAAGATTCCTGGGATGCCCTGACTGACGGGATGTATGGCGATATGCCAAGGAACCCTATGGAGTATGATGCAATGATGGATGCTATGGGATTCTAAAGATAGTAGAATTATGGACAAGTCATTGCAAAAAGCGTTCTCAAAAGAATTGGAGCAGTTCCATTGCTCCATTCTTTTGGACGAGGTGAAGGAGAAGGTGCGCAAGTTGAAGGCGTATGGGGTGGAGGATGCTGAGATTGTGGCGGCAATGAACGAGGAGGAATTGTTTCCGCAGTTGGTGGTGACTGAGGATTACAAGATTGTTCTGGCTGATGGTGCAGACACTAAGGTAAAGATGGAACCGCTGGTGAAAGCTGTGTATCTGCTGTTCCTGTCGCATCCGGAAGGGATTGTGCTGAAGTGCTTACCTGACTACAGGAAAGAGCTGACGCAACTGTATCTGCTGCTGAGGCCATACGGAATGACGGACAGGGTGATGCAGAGCATCGAGGATGTGACGAACCCGACGCTGAACTCCATCAACGAGAAGTGCGCCAGAATCCGCAGGCTGTTCTCGGAGATTCTGCCCAAGAGTGTTGCAAGGTACTACTCCATATCAGGCAAGCGGGGAGAGGCGAAGAAGATTGACTTGGTGCGTGCCAACGTGGTGTGGGAGTGCAAATTGCCAAGTCCGCAAGGCTTGTGAACGGAAAAAGCTTGGCAGATAGAGATTAGATGGCTAATTTTGCAAACATATTTCTTTAGCGATATGAAAACGACATTATTGATTCTTATGGCCTTTGGGCTTTATGTGCTCTTCTGCTACTACAAAGGGAGAAACTATGGAAAAGGGGAAACTGCCGAAGAGGTATCGGAAGAACTGAGTGTAAATGAGGAAAAGCCGGCTGGATGCCCGACAAGGGTGCTGGTGATGCAAACACTGAGGCGAATGGGATGCGAACCTGTTGCGGAAGAGGATAGCACAACTATTTGCTTCGACTATCAGGGGGAGAGGATTCTTATTGTGAGCAGCAATGATTGTCTGTTCATCGACGTGTATGACCTATGGTGGTACCGGCTGTCGATGGATGCTGACATTGAAGAGTTTGCAAGGATGCAGAAAGCTGTCAACCTGATTAACGGCTGGGCCAACTGTACCGTCTTGTACACTATGAATAAGGAGGATAGGCTTATTGGCGTGCATTTGAGGAGAAACATCCTGTTTATCGAACAAATACCCAATCTTGAACTGTATCTTAAAAGTGTATTGGAAGACTTCTTCATGACCCAGCGTGAAATGCTGAAAGAGATGGAAAAGGCCGAAGTTAGAGAACAATTGTAATAAAACAAACCGACGATGACAGACTACAAGTACATTATGGCGCAATGCCGGAAGTATCATTTCACGGGGTGGGATGAGAAGGATTTGAGGGAATGTCAGGAGATATTGCCAAACCTGACGAGGCAGGAACTGGTGAGTGTCTACAGGAGCAGACTGCTGGGCGAGCGGCATCCGCTGAAGCAGACGGCCTTCAAGGTGCTGTTTGCCGACAAGATAGTCGGTCGCGAAGAGCGGATCAGGAAACTGGAGACCGATGCGCTGATAGAGGAGTTCAAAGACAAGAAGAGTGGCAACGTGGCTCTGATACGGAAGGAAATGCGAGAGCGGTACAGGGCAAACAAGGGTTTCGACCGCAGCAAGATTGCCACTGCCTTCAATGCCTCAATAAAGAGTGACCAGCAGTGGGTGAAGTCGCAGATACGTAAGGAGCGATATGGTGACTCGAATAAGAACCAATGGCAGAAACCTGGGCGGAGACAGTATTAGTACTATGGAAAAGGGGTGCAACAAACGCTGCACCCCTTTTTCTGTTGCTATTGCAAAGATTAGAAGTTCACACCGAAGTTCAGGAAGAGGGCGTTGCCGTGACAAGAGGCATCGTCGAAGTCGGCAATGTTGGCCAGGCCGAACTGGTAGCCCAGTTCCAGATAGAGTTTGTTGTACTCGGCACCGCAGCCAAGTTTGATACCCATATCGGAGTGGTTGAAGAAGTCCTTGTAGGAACGCTCGTTATAGTTTACCTCTATCCCTTCTTCAACATACTTGTACTTGGTCTTACCAGCAATACCGTAGGAGAAATAGGGGCCGATAAAGGGCAGGAGTGCGATATCGTCGGTAGCCTGGACGCCGTACTTGATGAGGAGGGGAATCTCCAAGTAGGTCAGACCCACCTTGTCTTTGCCGTCCTTGGCACCACGCTCAGTATAGTAAAGACCGCTCTCAAGGAAAAGAGGGGTGGTGTCGCTCAAACGCAAACCAATGACACCGGCAAGGTTGAGACCCACTTTCATACCATCAACTCTGAAGTCGTCGCCGCCGATGCTGGCAAAGTTGGCACCGAGACGGACACCATAGTAAATGCTGTTACCATCGACGCTGAAACCGCCGCTGTTGAGTTGGGCAAACGAAGGTCCTGCGAGGAGCACAGCCAGAATAGTTGTTAGAATCTTTTTCATAATTGTTTGACTTTTGTTTGGTTAATGATTAATAAATGTTGGTGCAAAGATACGAAAAAAACTGATAACCGATAACAAAAATGCAGAAAAATATGCTTGGAGTGACGAATTTCTGCCCTTTTTTGTAACTTTGCAACCCAAAACCAGACGAAACGATGGGCTTGACCGATATATTGCTGCAATTTCTTACTGGCTATGGCTACTGGGGTATGCTTCTGGCCGCCTTCCTTGCGGGCAGCGTGTTCCCTTTCTCCAGCGAGGCCGTCATGCTGGCTCTGCTGGCTTCGGGGCTTGACGCGTGGCAACTGGTGGTCTACGGCACTATCGGCAACGTGCTCGGCTCGATGTTCAACTACGGCGTTGGCCGGATGGGCAAGATTGAATGGATTGAGAAATATCTCAAGATAAAGCGTGAGAAGATGGAGCGGGCGGAGCGCTTTATGGCCGGACGCGGCGCCTGGATGGGCTTCTTTGCCTTCCTGCCCGTGCTGGGCAGCGCCATCACCGTGACGCTGGGGTTCATGCGGGCAAACGTGGTCATCTCGCTGTTGAGCATCGCCATAGGCAAGTTCCTGCGCTACTGGCTGCTGGTCTACGGCGCACAGTGGATGACCTCTTCCCTACCCTAACCGAGGCTTAAGAAATGACGCCCACGATGTCCTGTACCGCAGCAACGCCGTGACGGTCGAGCCACTCGTTGATGCCGTCGCGCACACGAATGGTGACGGCGGGGTCGATGAAGTTGGCAGTGCCAATCTCGATGGCCGACGCGCCGCACATCATAAACTCCAGAGCATCCTCGGCGGTCATAATGCCGCCAAGCCCGATGACGGGAATCTGCACCGCACGCGCCACCTGCCACACCATACGCAGGGCCACGGGCTTCACCGCAGGGCCGCTGAGGCCACCAGTACCGATAGAGAGCACGCGACGGCGCTTCTCAATATCGACAGCCATACCCATCAGCGTGTTAATCAGGCTTACGGCATCGGCTCCGCTGGCCTCCACGGCACGGGCAATCTCGCTGATGTCGGTCACGTTGGGCGACAGCTTCACGATGAGCGTCTTGTGGTAACGCTCGCGCACGGCCCGCACCACGCTCTCGGCCCCCTGACAGGTGACGCCGAAGGCCATACCGCCGTCCTTCACATTGGGGCAAGAGATGTTCAACTCAATGGCAGGTATGCCGTCGAGGGCATCGATACGGGCGGCGCACTCGGCATAGTCGTCGGGCGACGAGCCGCTCACATTGACGATATAAGTGCCACCCGTGGGCAGCAGTTGCGGATAAATGTGCTCGCAGAAATAGTCCACGCCCTTGTTTTGCAGCCCTACGCAGTTCAGCATACCGCTGGCTGTCTCGGCCATACGCGGGTAGTCGTTGCCCTCGCGGGGATGCAATGTGGTGCCCTTCACGATGATGCCGCCCAGTTCATTCAGAGGCACAAAGTCCTCGAACTCCAGGCCGTAGCCGAAGGTGCCCGAAGCCGTCATCACAGGGTTCTTCAGGTGCAGCGCACCGATGTTCACGTCTAACTTTGCCATAACAGTTCCTTTACATTAAACACAGGGCCGTCTTTGCAGACACAGAGGTTGCCCCTGACGGTTTTCTCAACGCAGCATAGGCAGGCGCCCAATCCGCAGGCCATCATATTCTCCAGCGAAACCTGGCAGTCGATATCGCGCTCGCGGGCATAGCGTGCCACCGCTTTCATCATCGGCGTAGGGCCACAAGTCAGGATGCGGTCAAAATGTTCCTGTTGTAGCAGCGGATGGTCGGTGACGAAACCCTTCACGCCCATCGAACCGTCCTCAGTAGTCACTTCCACACGCCCGTATTTGCGGAACTCGTCGAGCAGCAGCAGGTCGTCTTTCGTACGGGCGCCAAGCAGGAAGACTTTCTCAACATCAGGAATAGTTATCTCGCTGCCCATAAAGAGCAACGGTGCCACGCCCACACCGCCGCCGACGAGCAGCACCTTCGTGTCGGACAGGAAATCCCAGTAGAACTGATTACCCAGCGGCAGCACGCAGTTCAGGCGCTCTCCAGGCGTGAGGCGCGACAGACGGCGTGTGCCATCGCCCACGACTGCCACCAGAAGCCACAGTTCGTTGGCAGGATAGTCTACAAAACAGATGGAGATGGGGCGGCGCAGAAACGTCGAGGGCGACCCGTCGACACGCACTTGCACAAACTGGCCGGGGAAGATATACTCGTCCAGCGGCTTGCGGTCGTCAGTCAGTTTCAACAGCACGCAACGACGGCCTACCGGCTCCACCGACTTCACTAATAAATCAAGTATTTCCATTTTGATTCAGCTATTCATTTTTCGGTGCTTTCTTGACTTCTGTTGCTTCGTATTTTATCTTCTTGAAGCCCTTGATGATGTTCTGGACATTGGTCTTGTCGGCATCATATTCGACGGTAACAGTCTTCTTACCAAGGTCGGTCTTGATAGATTTGACCCCCTTCTCGAAGCGGATATTGTCCTTGATTTTCTTCTCGCAGTTGGCACAATGCATCTCAGGCTGCGTTTTCAGCACAACGGTTTTGATGTCCTTGGCAAATAAAGCTACGCCAAATGACAAAGTAAAAATGACAAATGATAAACGTCTCATAATCTCTAAACTCTAATCTCTAAACTAAATCTTGTTCCAGTTCAAACGAACTCCTATATAATATATGGCACCGTGTATAGGTCCCCATATCATTGTTGAATCGAAATTCTTGCCCCAAGGGTCATCGACACCGATGACAGGATTCTTCTGCTTGAAGTTCGTGATGTTCTCACCACCGGCATAGATGCTCCAATGGCGGAAGAAACGTGTCACTTGCGCACTCAACTGCTCATAGCCTTTGAAGCGCTCACTCCAAGAGGGCAGACCGCCGACTGTCTGATGAGGCGTAGGCAAGCTTCCGCCTCCGTTCAGTTGCAGGGTCACATCAAACTGCCACTTGCCAAGCCCCGGAGCATACGAGGCAGTCAGCAGACTTTTGTATTTGCAGGTCAAGGGTTTTTCGCGAAGGATACCATTATAGGTACATTTCACATTGGTACGGCGATAGGCGGCCGTCAGCGTAAAGCCTTCGAAAAATGGATATGTGACTTCTATCTGACAGGTGTGCGAGTAGCTGTCACCGTCGAGGTTGGTGAAGTGAATGGCGTAGGGGTCGCTGTCAAGGTCGGTCACCGTCTGATGCAGAAAGTTCGTGAAATAGTATTCGGCCTCCAACTCCAGACTCTTTTCTCCGACAGGAATGTTCAAGGCGACACTCACACCATAGTTCCACGCCTCTTCCTGATTCAAATTGTCGTCGATGATGATGTTACGCCCGCTGGCCAGCAGATAGTTGTTCTCCGCCAGCACCTGACTGTTGCGATAGCCCTTTCCGACGGAACCTCGCAGGGTGACAATGTCGTTTGGCGAATATTTCAGATGCATTCTCGGGGTGACGAAAACGCCGTGGATGCTGCTGCGGTCGCAACGCAAACCGCCCATCGCCGTCAGTTGTTCGCCAAGTTTATAGGTATATTGGGCATAAATGCCAGGTGTGGTCTCTTTTTCATTGCACATTAAACATTGAGCATTGAACAATTCTTGTTCCAAATAGTCGTGATTCAAGCTGATGCCCGTCGAAAGACTATGATGCTCGCCTAAATCGGTTTCAAACAATAATGAGGCATAACCGTTGCGCTGGTCGGCCTTATAGAGCTTGGCTCCATACGTGGCGTTCTCGTGGTGCAGCGAACCGGAGAGTATCAGCGCTATGTTCGTGGCGTGCTCCTCGTTCAGGAAAAAGGCATTCTTGGCAAATGCCTCATAACGCTCATTTGTGATGTCTATCAGATAGGGAGGGGCACCAGCAGCAGTATGATGTCCCATCTGCCCGCCCTCTCGATGCTCCTTCAGCCCTTTAACTGATGCCTGGAAGATGTAGCGGTCGCCCATCCAAGCCCATCGGCTTTGAAGCGTTCCCTGCCGCACCTTCGGCATGTCCACAAAGCCGTCGCCATTCTCGTCGTGCGCCTTGTCAAGGATTTCGTAGTGCCCTAACATAGCTGTGCTCCACCTTTCAGTCAATTTGAGGTTGGCCCCAAGGTTGGCCTCCAGCTTTCCCTTAGTGTTATAATAGAGGTTCGCGTCGGCAAAGGGAGTAGCCTGAGGCTTCTTGAACTCCACGTTAATCTGGCCAGTAATGCTCTCATAGCCATTTTTCACGGACGAGGCACCCTTCGACACCTGTATGCTCTGCATCCAAGGGCCTGGAATATAGCTCAACGAGAACGGCGCAGCCAGTCCCCGGTAGTTGGGAATATTCTCTGTCAGCATCTGCACGTAGATGCCTGAAAGCCCCAGCAACTTGATTTGTTGGGCACCCGTAGCAGCATCGGCATAGTTCACATCGACAGAGGGGTTGGTTGTGAAACTCTCTCCCAGGTTACAGCAGGCAGCCCGCAACAGTTCCTTTGCGCCAATCAGCTCTATGTTGCCAACAGTTCCGGCCTTCGCCCTCCCCGACTGATGGGCAGTAACGGTCACCTCGCCAATCTGCTGCGACTTGAGCGTGTCCACACCATCCTGGCCCTGTCCGAAAGCAGACAAAGAGAAGCAAGGCAAAATGCCGATGAGTCGAAACCTTTTCATTTCCGGTGCAAAGTTACGAATAATTCTTCATATTGAATACCACATATACACCCAATAATTCATAAACAATTATAAAATCGGGGGCAAAGGAACTGCTGTTTCTGAGTTTTTTCGTATTTTCGCAGTCCAAATCATAAAACAGCCCCCTATTCTAAGGTAATTTATGAAAAAGATTCTTTTATGGACATTATCCTTACTGATGTGCAGCGTGTGTTATGCTGAAGACATCACAATCCGCTTCAACGGTTCTTCAGCAAAGGTGTCACAAACCACTAACGACAGCGTTAAGGTGACCGTAGACGGTGCCAGAGTGAGTATAGAAAGCCAATACACCAGCCACAAGCTCACCATTCTGCTGAAGGGCAAGAGCGATGACGGGCAACTCAGGCTGAAAACCGCCGGAAAGGCGAAAATAAGGCTCGACGGCCTGAACCTGACCAGTCAGGAAGGGGCTACACTCGACCTGAAGAACAAGAAGAAGGTGGAGATAGTGGCTGCCAAGGGCACCAAGAACACGCTCACCACCACTGCCTGCAAAGACACCGCCAACCACAAGGCGGCTGTCATCTGGTCGAAAGACAAAGTGCTGTTCTCAGGCAAAGGAACCCTAAACATCGTCGCTACTGGCGACGGCTGCCGAGGCATCAAGACAAAAAAGGACATCACCATCGAGGAACTGACCCTCAACGTGACGACTACGGGCGACAATCTGGGAGAAAAACCTTTTGGCTTCGGCGGCTTCCCCATGCCCAACGACAGCACGATGTTTGGCGGGTTCCCAGGATTCCCAGGCGGCTTCCCAATGTCTAATGACAGTACCAAGTTAGGTGGCTTCCCAGGATTCCCTGGCGGATTCCCAATGCCAAATGACAGTACCAAGTTTGGTGGTTTCCCAGGATTCCCTATGCCTAATGACAGTACCAAGTTTGGTGGTTTCCCAGGATTCCCTGGTGGATTCCCAATGCATGGCGACAGCACTATCCGAGCAGACTTCCCTATGCCCGACGACAGTATTCAGGGCGGTTTCGGTGGGGGATTTGGTGGCAAGCACAAGTATGTGGCCTCTACCAAGGGCATTGCGTCGAAGGGCAAGATTACCATCAATAGCGGCAATGTGAACGTGCGCACCACCACCGCCGGAGCCGAGGGTATCGAGGGCAAGCAGGGCATCGCCTTCAATGGCGGCAACGTTGATGTGCTGTCTCCCGATGATGCCATCAACGCCGGCGCCACCATCGAGTTCAATGGTACACACGTCATCGCCCGAAGCACAGGCAACGATGCCATCGACTCCAATCCCCCGGGAGGCTTTTTCATGCCCTTCGGCGGTAGCAACAACAATCAGGATGCTATCCCAGCCATCGTCGTCCGGGACGGAACCGTCTACGCATGGAGCCAGGTAGGCTCACCCGAGGAGGGCCTGGACTGCGACTTCTCCCCCTTGGTCATTGAGGGCGGCACCATCTTCTCAGTCGGCGGCGGTATGGGCGAGATGCCATCCGTGCCTACAAACGAGACCGCCAAGCAGCCCACAGTCCTGCTCATCGGCCTGAACATCGTGAAGGACGAACCCGTAACTATTTCCGACAGCAGCGGCAAACTCCTTGAGACCGTCACCATTCCCTTCTCAATGCGCCGTAGTGCCAGCATTGTCACCTGCCCTGCCTTTAAGATTGGCAGTACCTACACCGTGAAGACAAAGGGATATGAGAAGACCTTCACACTGAAAGAAAACTTTATGACCGTGCGGTGAAACACAACAAGTAATATGAATTTTGAAGGGCTTATACTTGGCCTCGGGGCCTTTTTGTGTATCGGACTCTGGCATCCGATTGTGATTAAAACCGAGTATTATCTTGGAACGAGAGTGTGGTGGGTTTATCTGCTTATCGGTCTGGCGTGCATTGGCGGCTCGTTGCTGGTTCAAAACACATACCTGTCGGTCTTCCTTGGTATCTTTGCTTTCTCTGCTCTATGGGGAATAGGGGAACTATTTGAACAGAAAAAGCGTGTAGAACGTGGATGGTTCCCCAAGAATCCCAAACGCAAAAAGTGACAGAAAAAAGGGCTGAAAAGTTTGGACGGTTCAAAGTAGGAGTTTGAACCGTCCAAACTCATAGTTTGAACCATCCAAACTTTTCAGCCGCTCCAGGGAAGAATGGGCTAAACGCTAACCGTGGTTAAGGAAATGATATAAAATACTTACGGATTTACTTTTTCGAGGGCACAAAACTCTCCCATGTCTGGTCGTCATAATAGACCCTAATCTCTGTGATGTGACGTTTAGGTTTGTCAATAATTCTTACCTCATTTTGAAGCAATTCTTGCCGTGTATTTCTTACACTATTAGCTGGTGACACCTGCTGCAGACCCTGTTGTGGGGTAGGCGATGAAGTATGTCCATAGCTCGAAGTAGTAGGGGGAATAGAAAAGTCGAGCATCGGCTGCTGGACAGATGAAACTGACGGAGCAGGAGCTGGCTGATCATTAACAGCAGATTGCGCAGAAACAATCTGTTGGAGATTCATTTCACCTTGACCGAACATCAGCCAGTCAAGACTAATGTCAGGAAATTTCTTTCTCACTGCCTCAACGATGTTGAGGGTAGGCTTGGTACGGTCGTTGAAGATGCCACTCAGGGTGGCGGCATTGATGCCAAGGAAGTCGGCGAACACTTGTTGGGTCATATGCTTCGACTCCATTATCTGTCTGATTCTGTCTTTCATTGTCGTATAGTAGGGTAAAGGCCCATTTTGGCCATTTTCGTTTGACTTTACAAAGGTAAAACAATAAAATGGAAACAGCAACAAATTTAAAAAGAATTATAAGTTATTAAAGTTTAAATATTAAAAGTTATAAATTTAAATTCTTTAAAGGCGTAGCTTGGAAAGTTGATTTGGTTTTATAAACCTAAACAATGGGGCAATTTCGCAATATCAACCGTAAATTTAAGACTTTAAATCAAATAATTGGTTATCAAACACCTATTTACATATAAAACACTCCAAATAGGCTTCATTATTCACTTTTCACCCCAAAAATTCTAATATATGGTAATGACAACATTAATATAAAAATATAATGGGCTGGCTATTAAATATTTATAATCAAAAACCATAGGGTGGATATTTATTAGTTTACAATTGTAAACCCCAGTATTTGCATAAATACTTTTAAATTATAATGTTGCCGAACTTGTTGATTTAAGATTCTAAATGTTACATAATTCTGTAAAAACACAAATCAATATTGGTATTTAAAGATGCAATATTTAGATTTTTAAATGCAAAGAAATGTGAAGCACAAATTCTAAAAGTAGGAAAAAACCCAAAAACGTCATAACTCGAAAATTCTGGGCCACGCTCCAAGCATTCAGAAATATGCGAGTTTTGAGAGGGGTAAACTATAGCCAAAGTCTGATATTACAGGCAATTAGGACAAAAAAAGTACCTCATGAGGAGTACCTATTCTAGAAAGAAAAACAAGGAAAAGGAGCTTATTTTAATGCAATATGTAAAAAATAAGTTCCTTCATCAGTTCACCTGGAGGGGTGTTCGGGTTGTCAAGACCCTTACTTTTGGCATCAGTTTCGCGTAGTTTGCCAATTATGCCCATCACTTTCCTTGGAGTGAAATTTCTGAGGCCTGTCATATAGTCCTTCGCAGCCCACTGAGATTTCAATTCCAGCCATTGTGCCAGCGCGTCTGGATTCTGTTTTTGCGGACAATAATGCGCCAGCATCAAGTTTTGGAAGTAGTTGAAGAGCATTGGGAGAAATGAGTAAAGGCTTCCGGCCTTCGGATTTTTGTCAAAATAATTGATAATCTGATTCGCCTTGAAAACGTTGCGGTTCACTATAGCGTCGCGAAGTTCATAACTGTTGAAATCCTTGCTCACCCCTATCTGGTCTTCCACCACCTGTGGCGTCACCCGCCGGTCGTCCTGGGGCAGCGAAATCAGCACCTTGTCGAGTTCGCTCGTCAAGCGGCTCAAATCCGACCCGATAGCATCTGCGATGAGTTGGGTGGACTTCTGGTCGATGCTCACCTGTTTTTCGCGCAAATATTTCTCGATAAAAGTGGGCAGAAGGTAATCTTTCAGTTTCATGCTCTCAAAAAGCACGCCTGCCTGCTGTATGGCCTTCACATATTCGCGTTTTCGACCGTCAATTTTGCCATTTTTGTGGCAAATCACCAAAATTGTGGTCGCCGACGGCTGTTTCATATACTTCTCCAGAGCATCGGTGTTTTTCAAATTCTGAGCCTCTTTAACGATAATGACCTGGTATTGGGCCATCATAGGGTATCGACGCGCAGCATCGACCACCTGAGAGGCCGTCACGTCGCTTCCAAAGAGCACTGTCTGGTTGAAATCGCGCTCTTCGGGCTGCAACACATTCTCGGCAATAAAGTCGCAAATCTGGTCGATATAATAGGCCTCGTCACCCATCAAATAATAGACGGGCTTGTAACGGCGGGCCTTCAAGTCGGCCATAATACTGTCGAAACTCACATTTTTACTCTCTGCCATTGGTCGTCTCAAAGATATTTTGTACCTTTGCGCCTGCAAAGATACAAATAAAAATGGAAATAAACCTGCCTTCCTACGAAATAAAATTGCGAGAGACGGGCGGAAATCGGCAGATTTTCGACATTCTGCGCCGCAAATATGTGGCATTGACGCCAGAAGAATGGGTGAGGCAGCATTTCGTGCACTTTCTCATAGACCACAAGGGCTATCCAAAGGGGCTGCTGGCTAACGAAGTGGAACTGCACATTGGCGACAAGAAACTGCGCTGTGACACCGTTTTGTACGACAGGACGCTACAGCCACAGATGATTGTGGAGTACAAGGCTCCCAACATTGCACTCACGCAGCGTGTGTTCGACCAGATTACGGCCTACAATCTGCTGCTCCACGTGGATTTCCTGGTCGTTTCCAACGGCCTGCACCACTATTGCTGCAAAATGGACTATGAGAATCGCTCCTACGAGTTCTTGAGCGACATTCCATCCTACCCTTCCATAGCCCTCTGAAAACGAGTGTGGGATAAACACCTTCACGATGCTTACCCCACACTCTATAACTTTCCTGACGAATATTATTCGGCAGCAGGTGCTTCTTCAGCGGCAGGAGTTTCGGCTTCAGGAGCCTTCTCCTCTGCAGCAGGAGCCTCAGCGGCTGTCTGCTTCGAGCCAGAACGACGGCTGCGACGTGTGGCCTTCTTCTTGGTATCGGTCTTGGCCATTTCGGGATCGAAGTCCACCAACTCAATGAAGCACACCTGAGCAGCGTCGCCCAAACGTGTACCAAGTTTGATGATACGGGTATAGCCACCAGGACGGTCGCCCACCTTCTCGGCCACTGGGCCGAAGAGTTCCTTAATGGCTTCCTTCTTCTGAAGATAGCTGAACACGACGCGGCGGGAATTGGTAGAGTCTTCCTTTGCCTTAGTGATGAGCGGCTCTACGTATTTCTTCAGTTCCTTTGCCTTTGCGAGGGTCGTAGTGATTCTTTTGTGCATAATCAGCGAGATGGCCATGTTGGCAAGCATAGCACGACGATGATCTGCAGTACGGCCCAGATGATTGAATTTCTTGTTATGTCTCATTTCTTTTTATTCCTTGTCAAGTTTATACTTTGCAATGTCGGTTCCAAACGACAGATTCAGACTCTCGAGCAAATCATCAAGCTCCGTGAGCGATTTCTTGCCGAAGTTGCGGAACTTCAGGAGGTCGGTCTTGTTATACTGCACCAGGTCACCGAGAGTTTCCACGTCGGCTGCCTTCAGACAGTTCAGGGCACGAACCGAAAGGTTCATGTCTACGAGTTTCGTCTTCAGCAACTGGCGCATATGGAGTATCTCCTCGTCAAATTCCTGATTGGTCTCCGTCTCATGTGTCTCCAACGTAATCTTTTCGTCAGAGAAGAGCATAAAATGGTAGATGAGTATTTTTGCGGCCTCCTTCAGGGCATCCTTCGGGTGGATGGAACCGTCCGTAGTCACTTCAAGTACGAGTTTGTCGTAGTCAGTCTTCTGCTCTACGCGATAAGGCTCTACTGAATAGCGCACGTTACGGATGGGTGTGTAGATAGAATCGATAGCGATGACATTAACGTCGGTGCAGAACTCGCGGTTCTCGTCGGCAGGCACATAGCCGCGCCCCTTGTTAATCGTCAGGTCTATCTGCATTGAAGCCTTTGAGTCAAGATGGCAAATCACCAAATCGGGATTTAACACTTCAAATCCGGTCAGATACTTGCCGATGTCACCGGCTTTGAACTCGGTAGAATTCTCAACGGTGATGCTGACTTTCTCGTTCTCGAATTCTTCAACTACTTGCTTGAACCTAACTTGCTTCAGGTTCAAGATAATGTTGGTGACGTCCTCCTTGACACCAGGAACGGATGAGAACTCATGCTCGACACCACTGATACGGATGGTGTTGATGGCATAGCCCTCAAGCGATGAAAGGAGAATGCGGCGCAGGGCGTTTCCGATGGTTACACCAAAGCCCGGCTCCAACGGACGGAATTCGAACTTGCCGAACCTGTCGTTGGCTTCCAACATTACAACTTTATCGGGTTTTTGAAATGCTAATATCGCCATTAATTCAATGATTTTTAGTTCTTAGAGTACAACTCAACGATTAACTGCTCCTTGATGTTCTCAGGGATGTCCTCACGCTCAGGGCGATGGAGGAATTTGCCAGCCTTCTGCTGCTCGTCCCACTCAATCCAAGGATACTTGCTGTGGTTGAAGCCAGCAAGAGCATCGGCGATGACCTCCAGCGACTTCGACTTCTCTCTCACGCCAATAATCTGTCCAGGCTTCACGGAATAAGACGGGATGTTGACAACCTTTCCGTCGACCACGATGTGGCGGTGACCCACCATCTGGCGGGCAGCTGAACGTGTGGGAGCGAGACCCAGGCGGTAAACCACATTGTCGAGACGGCTCTCCAAGAGTTGCAGCAGCACTTCACCAGTGATGCCGTCAGCCTTTGCGGCTTTCTCAAACATAATGCGGAACTGGCGCTCAAGAACTCCATAAGTGTACTTGGCTTTCTGCTTCTCTGCCAGCATGACTGCATATTCCGACTGCTTGCGGCGACGGTTCTGGCCATGCTGTCCCGGAGGGAAGTTCCTACGGGACAAAACTTTGTCCGGGCCGTAGATGGCTTCACCAAAACGGCGGGCAATTTTAGATTTCGGTCCAATATATTTTGCCATAACTAATAAAAAAATATTTTCTGAATAATACTTGGGAATCACAGGCCACACAGGCCTTATGAACAATTACACTCTGCGGCGCTTTGGAGGACGGCAGCCATTGTGGGGCAGCGGGGTGACATCAACGATTTCGACCACCTCGATACCTGCACCGTGAATGGCACGAATGGCGGATTCACGTCCGTTGCCGGGACCTTTCACATAAGCCTTCACCTTGCGAAGACCCAGGTCATAAGCAACCTTTGCACAATCCTCTGCTGCCATCTGAGCAGCATACGGTGTGTTCTTCTTCGAGCCGCGGAAACCCATCTTGCCAGCCGATGACCAAGAAATAACCTGGCCCTCGTCGTTAGCAAGCGACACGATGACATTATTGAAAGAGCTATGAACGTGGAGTTGGCCCAAAGCGGTCACCTTCACATTCCTTTTTTTCGATACGACTGTTTTCTTTGCCATAATCTTTTCAATTCTTTAATTTCTCAATTTTTAAATTTACTTAGTGGCCTTCTTCTTGTTTGCAACAGTCTTTTTCTTACCTTTACGCGTACGAGCATTGTTTTTTGTGCTCTGTCCACGAACGGGGAGACCATTACGATGACGCACTCCACGATAGCAACCAATATCCATCAGTCGCTTGATGTTGAGTTGACTCTCCGTACGGAGATCACCTTCCACTTTAAATTCAGCGCCGATGATTTCACGGATTTTGGCTGCCTGGTCGTCACTCCATTCGTTGACTTTCAGGTCGCGGCTCACGCCGGCCTTGTCCAATATCTTTGCTGAACTACTTCGACCTATACCATAGATATAAGTCAATGCGATTTCGCCACGCTTATTCTGGGGCAAATCTACTCCAACAATTCTTATTGCCATT
>JAGCZA010000101.1 GCA_017960525.1 Prevotella sp. | reverse complement strand
GGCAATAATACAAACATTTGAAAATCAGAATATTGCGAAGGTTTTAGGCAATTCAGCCCATCTGATGACCATGTACGGCGCAAGGCCTGTTATAATTATTTAACTACCAAGTATTGCCATTTTCAACCTTACAGGTCGAAACTTTTTCAATCTTTTCCACTTAAAATTTCTAAAATTGCTATTGTTCTCTTTTTCTTTATGATCAAAAATGAGTAATTTTGTACTCAAATAGACAGTCTGTTATGAATGAGGTCAAGCAAAAGATAATGGAATTGCCCCCGACACGATTATTTTTGTGTCGGACTATTCTGACATGATAAATGACAAGGCCATCAGTCGTATCCTCTCAACAATGGAGAAAAGAGGTGAGATTGTCAGACTTGGCCAAGGCATTTATCTGAAGCCGGAAATAAGCAGGTTTGACATTGTGTATCCCTCCGTTCAGAGAATAGCAGAAGCAATAGCACAGCGTGATAGCGCACAGATATTGCCTGCGGCTGAGACGGCTGAAAACCTGCTCGGACTGTCAACACAGGTTCCTATGACCTATTCCTACATCACATCAGGTTCTGCAAGAGAGATAAGTGTAGGAGGAAAGTCTATAGTGTTCAAACGCGGAGTGCCGAAGAATTTTGCATTTGAGAACAAGGCTATAGCTTTGTTGTTCCAGGCCTTGAAATCTATTGGAAAAGGTAATGTTGATGGCGAAGCACTTGCAACAATCAGGGCTCTGCTTAATACCCTGCAAGACAAGGAATCGGCAAGGAGGGACGCAAGGCTTCTTCCTGCATGGATGAGACAGGTTGTTATACCTATTATTATATAGAGCACGCTTATGAGTATATGGCAGAAACAAAACCTTTCGGACAGGAAGGGATTAATACAACGAACAGAAGAGAAGAAGAAAGTCAAAGCCATTGCGGTCGAGAAAGACTGGTGGGTAACAGTCGTCCTAAAAGCTTTGTTCCAGACTTCATACAGTGACAGCCTCCTATTCAAGGGTGGCACATCATTGAGCAAATGACTTGATTTCAAGAACAAGAGAGTTGCAGAATCGTTTTAGAACTATGTCATAAAACGCTACTAAGCATACAATTTGATTGAAAATCCGCTGAGCCGTTTTTTAGTTGTTTGGCAACAAAAATCCCGCTACAGCCTTGCGACTTTCGCGGGATTCATAATGAAAGGAGGAGTGGTACCTCCAGGAATCGAACCGGGGACACACGGATTTTCAGTCCGATGCTCTACCAACTGAGCTAAGGCACCAATTCTTTTGCAATCCTTTCGTTTGCGGGTGCAAAGGTACGAAGAAAAATGGAACTGGCCAAATAATTTTATCTTTTTTTTCAAAAAAAATGAAATTGAGGGGAGATTTTGGCCTTTATCTCGCAAAAAAGCAGTAATTTTGCAGGCGTATGAGACGCATTTTCATCCTTTTTTTGAGCATTTGCCTCTTTGCTGGTTGCAGGCAAAAGGAGTTGCCGCAGACCGTTGAGGTGGCGGCTCCCACCGTTTACCTTCCCCCTTCCCAGTTCACATCTGAGGAACTTCAGGAGCGTCGGGCCAGCATCCAGCGGGAACTTGACTACTATCTGAAACGCCATAATGTGCTGGACGAAGGCTTCGATATGGTGGCCCGCTATGCGGAGGAGGGCGATTCGACGCTGTCTGCCTATATGCCTCGTGGCAGTTTTCTGCTTCGTAACCAACTTCATATCCGCCAATGGCCCCGTGAGGGCAATGGTGTTGTGGCCGATGCCAAAGGCCGTATTGTGCTTGGTCTGTTTCATTGTGACACGCTGGTCAGCGGCATCCGTATTGACCCTCACGGGACTTACGCCGGCCAGTTTAACGCAGACCTGGAGCCATACGGTCACGGCTCTTACCGCGATGTGGACGGCAATTACTATGAGGGCAATTGGCAGGGGGGATGCCGCGAGGGCTTTGGCTTCTGCGTGTCCACGAACAACCTGCGTGCAGGCCAATGGCGTAAAGACCGTTTCCGTGGAGAGAAGATGCTCTACACCACTGAGCGCATCTATGGCATTGACATTTCGCGCTATCAGCACGAGCGCGGGCGCCGAGTCTATCCCATCTTGTGGAATTTCCTCCGCATCACCCACCTGGGACGACGCATCAGCGAACAGCGCGTCAGCGGCAAGGTGGACTATCCCGTATCCTTTGTCTACATCAAGTCTACCGAAGGCATTTCCATCCAGAACAAGTATTTTGACTCCGACTATCTGAACTGCCACCGCTTGAATATCCCCGTTGGCGCCTATCATTTCTTTTCCACCAAGCAGGATGCTTCGGCCCAGGCCACCCATTTCCTGTCGTCCACGCACTTCCAGGAGGGCGACCTTCCCCCTATGCTGGACATTGAGCCGAGCGATGCCCATATCGAAATGATGGGCGGGCCGGAGGAACTTTTCAGGCAAGTGCGCATCTGGCTCAACGCAGTTGAACGGGCAACAGGCACACGTCCATTACTCTATGTGAATCAGCGATTTGTAAACACTTGGCTCGACTATGCTTCCGACCTCAAGGAGAAGTACCATTTCTGGATTGCCCGCTATGGCGAATATAAGCCAGACATCCATCTGGACCTCTGGCAGTTGAGTGCCGACGGAAGGGTGAGAGGCATTCAGGGCACGGTGGACCTCAATGTGTTCAACGGCTATGAAGGCCAGTGGAAAGAGTTCTTGCGCGATGAGACTATCAAGGCCAGTCAAGCGCAACCAGATTAGGCTGGCGGATTAGAATGATTGGCCATTGACCAGTTCAAAAGTTTGGACGAACCAAAGTCATAGTTTGGACGGAGCAAACTGGTAGTTTGGACGAACCAAACTCTGAGCCTTGATTATCTTATTTCTTATAGTACCCCATCCACCACTCTCGTTCCTTGTCGTTCATCTTCTCGATGGCATAGCGAAGCATTGTACGAGGCATTTCGTGGGCATGCTGACGGAGGAAATCGCGAAGCAGGTCCATACTCACTCGCTTACCCATCTCACGCAGCATCCAGCCTACGGCCTTATGCATCAGGTCATGCGGATGATGCAGATGTGTCTCAGCATAACGCAAACACCACGACGGGTCACCCATCTGCGAGGTCTTCCACGAACAAACGATGCTCATGCGCTGCTTCCACAAGCAAGGACTGGCAGCAAGATCATCCACCACCTTTAGCTTATACTCTTTGCCGCCTAAGTTGGATGGCAATAGCAACCAGTGTCCAAGAATCTTATGTACGGACAAGTCCACTAAGTCCCAGTTGTTCGCTTGCTCTGCGTATTGCAGGTACATCGTCAGGATTTCGTCGCGCTTG
This sequence comes from Prevotella sp., assembly GCA_017960525.1. Classification (GTDB taxonomy): domain Bacteria; phylum Bacteroidota; class Bacteroidia; order Bacteroidales; family Bacteroidaceae; genus Prevotella. The sequence goes on along the minus strand of JAGCZA010000101.1, from coordinate 8,065 downwards.
CGGATGGCCTCCTCATCATTTGTCAGCCTTTTAGTAGCCAGCCGTTTAAATCTATCCACCATTATTAGCAGTCCGCAGAGCCTTACCTCGTGCCATCTCGACATCAGCAACACCGGGACTTGGCTCAAAGCAATTTTTTGAGCCACAATTCTTGTCACTTCTCGCGTTTGTGGAACTTTCAGCCCCAGGAACTCGTCGCCGCAACCATATTCACCTGGTGCAGTCTTGAAAAACCGCATCAAGTTTTCCCGCTGCTCCTCGTTGTGTAGCGACTCCATATACTCGATGATTTCTTGTGCTGAATTCATTTTCTATTTCCAGAGTTTAGTTAGGGTAAAGTTACGGAAACAATGCGAACAAGCCAAAAATGCGAACCTAATTCAGCTGTTTCAAGTGCAAGTCGTTAAGTTTTGCTCCGGGGTGACACCTTAATGCCTCTGGCCCTTCGACATTTTTTCCACAGCCGAAGCCGGCAATTGTTCCAGCAGGCACTGGCAGCCTTCAAGCACATCGCGCCACGTAGCCTCGAAGTCGCCCGTGTACCACGGGTCGGCCACATTACCGGGGCGGTCGGTGAAGTCGAGCAGGCGGTGAATCTTTTCCGCCCCGTTGCAGATGCGCGTCATATTGCGGATGTTCTGTGCGTCCATCCCGATGAGCAGGTCGAAGCGGTCATAGTCGCCCCGCGTCATCTGCCGCGCCGTCTTCCCCTTGCACGAGATGCCGTGCTCCGCCAGTTTCCTGCGGGCAGGCGGATAGACCTCGTTCCCAATCTCCTCCGTCGACGTAGCCGCCGACTCAATATAAAAATCCTCCTCGCGCCCTGCCCGTCGGACGAGTTCTTTCATCACAAACTCCGCCATCGGGCTTCGGCAGATATTCCCGTGACAGACAAAGAGTATTCGCGTCATTTTATTGCCATTCACTTTCATAATCTTTTTATGATACAGGTGTCTAAGAGGGGGCAAAGGTACAAAAAAATGCCTATCCAATAAAAGCAAAAAGCAGATTTTTTGGCCATTTCAGTAATAATTCCTAACTTTGCAAAGTGATAGATAGTGAGAGGATGAGAACAAGGGAAGATTATGTCAACGTATTACAGGAATGCATAATATGGAATTGACTTCTGAAGAAGATTATTATTACCAGGAGAGTAGAAGGTTGCGGGCAGAAGTGTTGCAACAAGCCGAGTCTTTGAAAGGCAACCCTCTGAGGATAGTCATTGAAAATGGTATTACGATGAATGTGGAGGTTACCAAGTCAGATTTGCGAATGCTTGTTGGCAAAAGTACACGCAGCAACAAGTTCAATGCCATCAAAAATGCTTTGGCACGCGACATTATCGGATATCTTAATAAAGCCGAATACCTTGGTTGGCGTACTGTGACGGAGGGGAAACACCCTGAGGCTGCTTTCTTTGCTTATTACAGCAGGGAATTAGGTATGAAAACAATCTTGTGTATGCGCAGAATGGTCGATAGCGGTATATACAAGCCTTATGCAATTATATCGCAACAAATGTTTGACGCAGAGGTGAGGAATCTACAAAAAGGAACTCCGTCTTAATGAGTCGCTTGCCAGAGCAACTGGGGCTCTCATCCTAAACGGAGTTTAAAAGTGCTTCTATTTTAGTAAGTCGCTTGCCAGAGCAACTGGGGCTCTTACCCTAAACAGGTTCCTTTCGTGCTGCAAAGATAAGACTTTTTTCTTTCTCTTCCAAATTTTTCCCCACTTTTCTTTGCCCATTCCCAACTTTTTCGTAATTTTGCACCTGATGAAGCGTAAAATTGTGAATACACAGGCAATGACACATCAGATAGCAGATTATTTCAAGACCCAGCCAGTCCTGAAAGCATGGCTATTTGGCTCTTTTGCCCGTGGAGAGGAGCGTGAGGACAGTGATGTGGACATACTCTTTGAGCCAGATATGTCCCAACGCTTTAGCCTTCTTACCCTTGGAGGTATGTATATGGATTTGAAAGACTTGCTAGGACGTGAGGTAGACCTCGTTCCTGAAGGGTCACTGCTTCCCTTTGCAACTGAAAGTGCAAATCATGATAAGATCTTGATTTATGAGAGAGCAAGTTAAAGATAAAGGACGTTTGGAGCATATACTTAATGCCATAGACACCATCTTGCAGCGGGCCTCAGACATGACAATTTAGGATTTAAATGAAGACAAGGTGCTATTTGGCGGCATCGCTTACTATACTATGATTATTGGCGAGGCTGCATATATGTTGACTAAGGAGTTCAAAGATTCTCACCCTGCTACCCCTTGGCGTCAGATAGAAGGTATGCGCCACCATATCGTTCACGGATACTTCCAAGTACGTAAGGACATGCTTTGGAATGTTATAGACAACGACCTACAGCCACTAAAAGAACAAATAGAGCAATATCTGACTGAGATGTAAATTATATTGTTGAACCCTTAAATCCAGGAAATGCGTATGCCAACATAGCATGACAACCTAATAGAACATAAGACTGGACGTCCACTTTTGATTCTTGTTGTTCGATAATTGGGGAATTAGAGGAATCTGTAAGAACTGAAGTAGATAGTTCACGCTGCTGGCGTGGGCATTTACTCGTTTAAGCTACATAGGTTTTCCCCAATACCTCGAACAACGTAAGCGAAGTAAATAGCTCACGTTTTTTATTGTGAACAAATAAAGAATACTATAACCACATTAACAACAAATTATCATGAGAACAGGATTGAAAAGCAAGTGCTTACGGGTAGGCATGACGGTCTGCCTGCTGGGCCTGGCCTCTATGGTTATGGCCTACGATTTTCAGAAGGACGGCATCTATTATAGCATAGCCTCTGAGGGTAATACGGTTTCAGTGGTCAAAGGCGATGACTACGGCTCTTATACGGGCGACATAGTGATACCAGAATATGTAAATTACAACGGTAACAGCTACGATGTCACCTTCATAGAGTGGGATGCCTTCTCAGGTTGCGGCGGGCTGACCTCCGTCACCGTGGCCGATGCCCCGATAAACGGATTTGGTGCGTTCCGATGGTGCTGGAATCTGAAAGCCTTCTACGTTGCCCGTCCCGAATGGCGAGCTAATGCCTGGTACCTGTGTGCAGAAGACGGTGTGCTGATGGATGCCACAAAAACACAGATACTGGCCTACCCACGTGGCCGCAAAGGCAACTACACCGTTCCCCCAACGGTCAGCGAGCTATACTCCGACACCTTCGACGGCTGCGGCATAGACACACTTACGCTGAGTACGGCACAGACAGAATACACTATGACTCTGGGCAATGTCGGTGCCAACGTCCTCATCTTTCCCGAAGGCGTGACCACCATCGGCGATAATATATTTAGTTGGAACGGCCAGACCGTCATACTGCCCTCGAGTATCAGCAGCATTGGTTCCAATGCCTTTGGCACTTACGAATATCCGGAGAAGGTGTACTGCCTTGCCACAGAGCCACCAGCCATCGCCGCCGATGCCTTCGGCGTGCAACCTAACTCCTGGGGCGGCAGCACACTCTACGTGCCGAAGGGAAGCGAAGAACTATATGGCAATGCCGAGGGCTGGAAAGGGTTCACAAAGATAGTGGGCATGGCCTTCAATGCCCCCGACACTTACGATGTGGCGGTGGCAGGCACGCTGAAAGACATACTGCCCGACGTGTCGCAACTGAAAACGGCCATCACACTGACAGGCCGCCTCAATGGCGATGACATCATCTACCTGTGTTCGCTCTTTCAAGGCGATTCCAAGTTGCAGAGGCTGGACCTCAGCGGTGCGCAAATGGTGGAGGGTGGCGAATCATACTATGCCACCTACAGTAAAAAATACTATACCGTCGATGACCACATCACACCCTATCTATTCAACGGATTCAGCAGCATGCATGAGATAGTACTGCCCCAAGGCATTACGGCCATAGACGATGAAGGTATGAGCGGTGCTTATGGACTTCGTAATGCCGTCTTGCCCGAAGGTGTCAGGCAGGTAGGACGCTACGCCTTCTCGCAATGTTACAACCTTGAGACCGTAAATCTTCCAAACACCATCGACAGCATTGGAGATGGTGCATTCTCAGGCTGTGAAAAACTGCAGTCGCTCGTCCTGCCCTCTTCAATAAGATATATCCCAAATGGTATTTGCACTGGCTGTAAGAGTCTGAGCAATATCAACATACCAGCCAACGCGCGTTTTGGCCGCTATCCGTTCTGCTTTGCAGGATGCGAAAGACTAACATCATTTACCGTAGATGACGGTCACCCGCTCTACATTGCTAAAGATGGCGTCATCTACTCTCGTGATGAGAAGAAACTGGTGCTGTGGCCTACGGTCAAGAATGTCGGTGCAATAGCAGCCATACCTGAGGGAGTTGAGAATCTCGGTACTGGCTCATTGTACAACAGCAGAATTAAGAATATCAGCCTCCCTGCCTCGCTTCGAACCGTAGGAGAAGGAGCTTTCTATGAGTCAGATGTGGAGCATATTGAATTGCCTGACATGGTGGACAGCATTGGGCGCATTGCTTTCTGCTATTGCCGCGAACTGAAGGAACTCACCTTGCCGAAACGCCTGAGGACAATCACTGAGCAGATGTGTCAGACGTGTGAAAAGCTGACTGAGATTCGCATCCCAGCCTCGGTCACCACTATAGAGAGTCATGCCTTTGAGAACTGCAAGAGCCTGGCCACGGTCATTGTTGAGTCGCGCAAGCCCGTGGCCATCGACAAGAAGTTGATTCCCAACTGGGATCCTTTCCCCACTCATAGTAACATTAGCCTGTTAGTGCCAGAGGGCAGCAAGGCCGACTACGAGGCCGACTACTACTGGAAGGAGTTCAAGGAGATTGTGGAGTATGAGGTGGAGGACAAACAGTGTGCCGCACCCACCATCGCCTATGACCGTGGTCGGCTGTTGATTGACTGCGAGTCACCCTCGGAGGCCGAGTGCCATGTGAGCATCAGCAATACTGACGCAGGCGAATATTCCGGCAACTGCATAGACCTGTCTCCCACCTACGTCATCACCGTCTGGGCCACCGCCGAAGACTATGCCGATAGCCCTTGTGTGACGGCCACTATCCAGTGGCGTGACGGTCGGCCAATATTTACTGGCTTCAGCAGCGTGACGATTGACGGAAAGGCTGCAAACGACGTGAATGGCGATAATGAAGTGGATGTGGCCGACATTGCCACTATTCTCAGCGAGATGGCTGCGCCGGCACGAAGGCAGAACGAAATGGATATGTAACATCACCCTCCTTTCCGCCTGAATAAAGTATGGGCTACGGCTTCTTCTATGCCGTAGCCCATATCTGTTAGGGTTTGTGAGGAGTTTGTTCACTCTCTTCAATCTTGGTGATTGAGAAGTAATCAAGCATGCCTTGTGGAAGTATGTAAAGGACTAATGTCTCATAGTCGAATACGGAATGTTTCTTTGCTATAGCGCAAAGGTAACACTTTTCCGCGACATTCGTTCCGTTGTGCTAAGATATTTGGTTAGGGAAGGGGTATGGGGGCTATCCACGGAAAATCACCCCTGCGCCTGTAAAAGCCCCGTCACTCGTCTGCATAACCACTACTTTATGGCGATAATATTTGGTGGTTTCAACGAAAAACTATACCTTTGCAATCAAAATCAACCTTATTATTCACTTAAGGTATGTTTTATAAATTGAAGAAACAACACGCAGCCGCTCCCCTCCCATCAAAGGGAGGTAAGTTGCTGCGCACAATTTAGCGAATTAATAGAAATCATCTTAAAACAAAATCGTATGAAAAAGGTTCTATCTTTACTCACATTCATGATGCTATGCGTCGTGGGAGTGAACGCAGAGGATTACTGGACTGACCTCATCGTCAATGGTGATATGGAGGGCGAGAATTCCGAGTGCTTCTATGTGACTGAGCAGGGCATCGGTGGCCCGTTCCTTGCTCCTCTTACCGAGGGTATCGGCAAGAATGGCAGCAAGGCTGTGAAGGTGGAGTCGTATGACGATCCCTCACAAGACTGGGACAGCCAGTTCTTCATCCGTTTGCCTTATCAGATTCCTGCCGGCACGAAGTTTAAGGTCTCCTTCGACTATAAGGCCGACAAGGCTGGTGACTTCGACACACAGGCTCATACCGAGCCGGGCGGCTACATCCACTGGGCATGCATCGGCAGCGGTAGTTTCACCACCGACTGGCAGGAATACGAGGCAGAAGGTACCGTCTCTTCGGACATGAGTAAGGAGGGCCAGTTCTTCCAGACTATCGCATTCAACCTGGCAAAGAACAAGGTGAGAACCAATTTCATTTTCGACAATGTGAAGTTCTTGGTTCCTTCGGATATTGTATCCTCACTGAACTTGAATCCTGCTGTTGCCCCGAAACCATATACCAAACCTGTTTACAACAGCATGGCTATTGTAGGCGACTTCCTCGGATTGGAGGGTGATGCTAACTGGAATCCCGCAAATGGCTGGGAAATGACCCGGAATTCTGAGAACTCTGCTGTCTGGACACTGATCAAACCGTTCATCGTTGAGGCCAAGAAGTACGAGTACAAGGCTACAGCAAACGGTAAATCGGACGACTATGTGGTTCCTACAGAAGGCAATGCTGAGTACGATTTCGATACTCCTAACTTAGGTGCTGGAGAGTACAACCTGACGTTTACAGTTGACACAAGGAAAAACGTACTGAACCTTGACACACATAAACTGGGTCTGACCACCTACACCGCTACCTTCACCACCGATGCAGACTGGGCAGAAGTTTATGCTTATGCATGGAGCGGCGAAGCCCCCAACACAACGGAGTTTCTCGGCGCATGGCCTGGCACCAAATTGGAGGCAGTCAACGGTGTCTATACCGTGAGCATCGAAACTACGGACGCTCCTGAGAAAATTATCTTCAGCAATGGTAAGAGCGGCGAGGGCAACCAGACTGGTGACCTCGAATTCGTGAATGGTAGTGCTTACGAATTCAAGGCTGCTACTGGAGAGGAAACTCCTGTAAAGGAGGCTCCTAAAGGCTGGACTTTAGGTGCTACCAATGGTAACCTTGCTGGTGATGATGTCAACAACTATGTTGCCAAGGAATATCCTTCCTCTGACATTGTAGGTGCCACTATCGAAGTCGGTGCTGGAACAAATGGCAGCCGCGGCATCATTGTGAGAGCAGGTGATGACACTGAGAACTCAGGTGCACAGGCATGGGACAGCCAGTTCTGGATTGTACTGCCTGAGGCTCTGCCCGCTGGCTCGAAGCTGCATATTGAGTTCGACTACAAGGCCAGCAAGGCCGCCAAGGGTTCCACGCAGGCTCACGGTACACCTGGTGCTTATCAGCACTGGGCTGCTATCGGCGATGTGAACTTCACCGAAGAGTGGCAGTCGTTCTCTAGTGATATTGATGTTGACGAGTCTATGGCAAAGGGCGACAATGGAAATGGTAGTGGTACTGGTTTGAAGAGCATTGCCTTCAATCTGCAGGAGGAGAAGAGTGCTGTGGACTATCGCTTTGACAACTTCGGCGTATGGTATCAGAAGCCCGTCGAAAGTTCTGGCAAGTGCGCCACTCCCACTATCGCCTACGACAAGGGCGAGTTGGTCTTTGCCAGTGAGACGGAGGAAGTGAATTTTATCAGTGAGGTGAAGGTCGCCGATGCGAAGAACAACGAAGGTGCACGGGTGCAACTGATGCCAACATACGAAATTACAGTCTATGCCACCAAGGACGGCTATGATGACAGCGACGTGGCCACGGCCACTATCCAATGGCGGGACGGACGGCCACAGTTCACTGGCTTCAGCAGCATCACGTTAGACGGGAAGGCCGCCAACGACACGAATGGCGACGGGGCAGTGGATGTGGCCGACATTGCCACTATCCTCAGCGAGATGGCTGCGCAGGCACGAAGGCAGAACGAAACGGATATGTGACTTTTAGTTATATAGTTACTATGTTTGCAGCGGCTAACGCGCAAGAGTGCGGCAGAGGCAGCACCTTAAAGATAAAATATTGAAGGATTGGCGGGGCACGAAGGAGTTAGTTCCTTCGCTGGTAAGGTTTTCTTAGCCGATGGC